>CAZNRZ010000105.1:0-1622 GCA_964575535.1 uncultured Lysobacter sp.
TGCCGCTGGGGCTGTGGGCGGTGCTGTCGAACCTCGCGCAGTTCACCGGCGACGTGCAGGCGTCCAAGCAGGTGAGCGTCTACCTCGTGCCGGGCCAGCCGCTGTCGCGCGCGCAGGGACTCGCGTCGCAGCTGCGCACGCGTGCGGACGTGGCGCGCGTGGACGTGCGCAGCGCCGACGAGGGCCTGGCCGAGCTGCGACGCCACGGCGGCCTGGCCGAAGCCGCCGACGCGCTCGGCGAGAACCCCTTGCCGCATCTGCTGCGCGTGACGCCGCGCGGCGACGACGCCGCACTCGCGACCGCGCTGGGGGACCTGCCCGGCGTCGACGCCGTGCAGCACGACGCCGCCTGGCGCCAGCGCCTGGCGCGCTGGCTGACGCTGGGTGAGCGCATCGCCTGGGTGCTGGCGGCGATCCTCGGGCTGGGCGCGCTGCTGGTGGTCGGCAACACCGTGCGGCTGGACATCCAGTCGCGGCGCGAGGAGATCGACGTGCTGCAGCTGCTCGGCGCCACCGACGGCTTCATCCGCCGCCCGTTCCTGTATCTGGGCGCGTGCTACGGCCTGCTGGCCGGAACGATCGCGCTCGGCCTGCTCACCGCCGCCGACGCCGCGCTGCACGAGCCCGTGCTCGAGCTCGCGCGCAGCTACGGCAGCCGGTTCCGGCTGCAGGGCTTCGATGCAATGCGGGCCGGCGTCGCAGTTCTGGGTGCCGGGGTGATCGGCTGGCTTGGCGCGGGGCTGGTGGCCGGTCACTATCTCCGGCAGACCCGTTCAGGCCGCTGACACGCGCATGGAAAGCCCCGAGCTGCGCCATATCTCCGCCGATGCCACGCGCATCATGGTGGTCGACGGCTCGAAGCTGGTGCGCAAGCTCATCATCGACGTGCTCGCGCGCGAGGTGCCGGGCGTCGAGGTCATCGCCTGCGAAGGCATCGCGCAGGCGCGCGAGGCGCTCGAGGCGGGGGCGGTCGACCTGGTCACCACCGCGCTGTCGTTGCCCGACGGCGATGGCCTCGCGCTCGCGCGTACCGTGCGCGCGGCGTCGGGGCAGAAATACGTGCCGGTGATCGTGGTCTCCGGCAATGCGCAGGAGCATCTGGAATCGCGCCTGTTCACCGAGGACGTCACCGACTACTTCGACAAGTCGCTCGGCCAGGCCGCGCTGGCCGCCTTCATCCGCGGCTACGTGCAGCCCGAGGCGATCGCCGGCGCGCGCGTGCTCTATGTCGAGGACAGCAAGGTGGTCGCGCTCGCCACCAAGCGCATGCTCGAGAAGCACGGGCTGAAGGTGCTGCACTTCGTCGGCGTGGAAGAGGCGCTGGAGCATTTCGAGCAGCGCCGCGGGCAGGACGACGTGGGCGCCGACCTCGTGCTCACCGACGTCTACCTCAAGGGCGAGCTTTCCGGCCACGACCTGCTGGGCCGCCTGCGCGTGCATTTCGGCTACGGCAAGCGCCGCCTGCCGGTGCTGGTGATGACCGGCGACGCGAACCCCGACAACCAGAGCGAGCTGCTGCGCGCGGGCGCGAACGACCTGGTGCTCAAGCCCATCGAGGAGCGCCTGCTGGTGACCAAGACGCTGTTCCAGCTGCGGTTGTCGGGCCTGACGTAGGCAGCGCA
>CAZNRZ010000105.1:1722-8251 GCA_964575535.1 uncultured Lysobacter sp.
CCCGGGCTACGGTCACCGCCGCATCCAAACGATCGCGGTGCACCGGACGCGCGACGCATGCGGTTCGCGCGCGCCATCTGCGACCATGGCCGCATGAGCGAAGACCGCATCCGCCTGGAACCGTCGTGGAAGGCCCACGTGGGCGACTACCTGCAGCGCGAGGACATGCAGCGGCTCGCGGCCTTCCTGCGCGAGCGCAAGGCGGCGGGCGCCACCGTCTATCCGCGTAGCACGGACATCTTCGCCGCGTTCGACGCCACGCCGTTCGACGCGGTGAAGCTGGTGATCCTCGGGCAGGACCCGTACCACGGCCCCGGGCAGGCGCACGGACTCGCGTTCTCGGTGCCACCCGGCGTACCGGTGCCGCCGTCGCTGGCGAACATCTACGCCGAGCTCCAGCGCGACCTCGGCATCGCGCGGCCCGACCACGGCTGCCTGCTGCCCTGGGCCGCGCAGGGCGTTATGCTGCTCAACGCGGTGCTGACGGTGGAGGCCGGCCGCGCCGGCGCGCACCAGGGCAAGGGCTGGGAAGGCTTCACCGATCGCGTGATCGATCTGCTCAACGCGCAGCGCGAGGGCCTCGTGTTCCTGCTCTGGGGCAGCTATGCGCAGGCCAAGGGCGGCCGCATCGACACCGCGCGCCATCGCGTGCTGAAGGCGCCGCATCCCTCGCCGCTGTCGGCGCATCGCGGCTTCATCGGCTGCGCGCATTTCTCCGCGGCGAACGCGTATCTGCAACGGCGCGGCGTGCAACCGATCGACTGGTCGCTGCCGCCGGCGAGCCGCCTGCCGCCTGTCCACGACTAGCTGCCGGAAGCGGTGCGACATCCGCGCCGCATCGCGAAGGCGACGCGGCACCTGCAATCGTATGCAGCGGTTTCTTCATCGGCCCGGACGTACGCTTCGGGGTCCAGCCCACCGGCCGCGCCATGAGTCCCACGCCCGCTTCGCTGCTCACCATCTTCGGCGCCTCTGGCGACCTCGCGCAGCGCATGCTGCTGCCTTCGCTGCATGCACTGCACCGCGACGGCCTGTTGCCGCCGTCGATGCGGATCCTCGGCACCGCGCGAAGCGCGCTGGACGCCGATGCCTTCCGCGGCGACGTCGCGCAGGCCATCGAGCGTTTCGTGCCGGCCGGCGAGCGCGAGGATGCGGACGTGCGCGGCCTGCTCGAACGCATCGACTACGTTCCCGCCACGCTGGGCGATGACGGGTCGCTCGAGCGGCTGGCGGCGCGCGTAGGCGAACTGCGCGCGGGCGGCGACGTCGTCTACCACCTGTCGACCGCGCCGCGTTTCTACGGCGGGATCTGCACCGCGCTCGCCGCGCAGGGCCTCTCGGGGCCCGGCACGCGGGTGATGCTGGAAAAGCCCATCGGCCACGACCTCGCCAGCGCGAGCGCGATCAACGACGGCGTGGCGGCGGTGTTCGAGGAATCGCGCATCTACCGCGTCGACCATTACCTCGGCAAGGAAGGCGTACAGAACCTGCTCGCACTGCGTTTCGGCAATGCGATGTTCGAGCCGATCTGGAGCGCGCGCCACATCGACCACGTGCAGATCACCGTGGCCGAGACCGTGGGCGTGGAAGGGCGCGGCGACTACTACGACGACTACGGCGCCATGCGCGACATGCTGCAGAACCACCTGCTGCAGCTGCTGTGCCTGGTCGCGATGGAGCCGCCTTCGCAGTTCGACCCCAGCGCGGTGCGCAACGAGAAGGTCAAGGTGCTGCGCTCGCTGCGCGCGATCGGACGCGATGAGGTCGCCAGCGAGACCGTTGCCGGCCAGTACGCCGCCGGCGCCATCGCCGGGCAGGCGGTGCCCGGCTATCTCGACGAACTGGGCCGTGCCAGCCGCACCGAGACCTTCGTCGCCATCCGCGCGCACGTCGACAACTGGCGCTGGGCACGCGTGCCGTTCTACCTGCGCACCGGCAAGCGCATGCCGCGGCGCATGACGGAAATCCACCTGCAGCTGCGCGACGTACCGCATTCGATCTTCCCCGGCGCGCGCGTGCAGCCCAATGCGCTGGTGATCCGCCTGCAGCCGGAAGAGCGCATCGAGCTGCAACTGATGAGCAAGACGCCGGGCCTGGACCGCGGCGGGCTGCAGCTCTCGCAGGTCGCGCTCGACCTGGACATGCACGAGGAATTCGCCACGCATCGCCGCCGGCTCGCCTACGAGCGCCTGTATCTCGACGCCATCGAAGGCAACGGCACGCTGTTCGTGCGCCGCGACGAGACCGAGGCGGCCTGGCAGTGGGTCGATGCGATCCACGAGGGCTGGCGCGCGAACGGCATCGCGCCCAAGCCCTATCCGGCGGGCACGTGGGGGCCGGGCAGCGCGGTCACTCTGGCCGAGCGCCACGGCCACGGCTGGAGGGAATAGCGATGGGCTGGACACTGCACGAACATTCGGATGCCGACGTGCTATCGCGTGCGCTGGCCGAGGCCATCGCCACTGCCATGCGCGACGCGCTTGAACAGCGCGGCGGCGCGCTGCTCTCGCTGGCTGGCGGCCGCACGCCGTTGCCGGCCTACCGCACCGTGGCGTCGATGCCGTTCGACTGGCGCCGCGTCACGCTGCTGCCCGGCGACGATCGCTGCGTGCCGCACTTCCACGCCGCCTCGAACGTGCGCGAACTGCGCGCGCTGTTCGCGGCGGCCGAAGGCGTGACCGTCGACTCGCTGACCACGGACGACGGCGACCCCGACGCCTCGGAGCGCCATGCGCAGGCGATGCTCGCGCGCCACCGCGATACGCCCTTCGACCTCGTCGTGCTCGGCATGGGCGCGGACGCGCATACCGCCTCGCTGTTTCCGCATGCATCGCAACTGGCAGCGGCGCTGGACCCCGCCTCGCAGGCGGAGGCGCTGCGCATCGATCCCGATCCGCTGCCGCCCGAGGCGCCGTTCCCGCGCATATCGCTGACCGCGGCCCGCCTGCTGCGCGCGCGCGAGCTGCACCTGGTCGCCACCGGCGAGGCCAAGCGCGCCGTGCTCGACCGCGCGATGGCCACGCCGGAGCCGATGCGGCTGCCCGTTGCGGCCATCCTGCATGCGCCCGGCGCGCACGTGCACATCCACTGGAGTCCGTGATGTCCCTGCATCCCGTCGTCGAGCGCGTGACCGCGCGCATCGCCGAGCGCAGCATGATCGGCCGCGCAGCCTATCTCGCGCGCATGGAGTCGATGCGCAAGGACGGCCCGGCGCGCAACGCGCTCGGCTGCGGCAACCTCGCGCATGGCTTCGCGGCCACCGGCGAGGACAAGCCGTTCCTGCGCGGCCGGACCGGCGCGAACATCGCCATCGTCACCAGCTACAACGACATGCTCTCGGCGCACCAGCCGTTCGAGCAGTACCCCACGCTGATCCGCGCGATCGCCCGCGCCAACGGCGGCAGCGCGCAGGTGGCCGGCGGCGTGCCGGCCATGTGCGACGGCGTGACGCAGGGCCGCTTCGGCATGGAGCTGTCGCTGTTCTCGCGCGATGCGATCGCGCTGTCGACGGTGATCGCGCTCAGCCACGACATGTTCGACGGCATGCTGCTGCTGGGCATCTGCGACAAGATCGTGCCGGGTCTTCTCATCGGCGCGCTCGGCTACGGGCACCTGCCGTGCATCCTCGTGCCCGCCGGGCCGATGCCGTCCGGCATCCCCAACAAGGAAAAGGCCGCCGTGCGCCAGCGCCATGCGCAGGGGCTCGCGAGCGACGCGGAACTGCTCGATGCCGAGGCCGCGAGCTACCACTCGCCCGGCACCTGCACGTTCTACGGCACCGCCAATTCCAACCAGATGCTGATGGAGGTGATGGGCCTGCACATGCCGGGCACCGCCTTCGTCAATCCGGGCACCGCGCTGCGCGATGCGCTCACCGTGGCGGCGACGGAGCAGGTGCTGCGGATCACCGCGCTCGGCGACGCCTATGCGCCGCTGGCGCAGCAGGTCGACGAGCGCGCGATCGTCAATGCGATGGTCGGCCTCGCTGCCACCGGCGGCTCCACCAACCACGCCATCCACCTCGTCGCCATCGCGCGCGCGGCGGGCCTGCGCATCGACTGGGACGACCTGGACGAGCTCTCGCGCGCCACGCCGCTGCTCGCGCGCATCTATCCCAACGGCAGCGCCGACGTGAACCAGTTCGAGGGCGCGGGCGGGCTCGCGTTCGTGATCCGAGAACTGCTCGATGCCGGCCTGCTGCACGACATCCCCACCGTGCACGGCGGCACGCTGCGCGATCAGGCCAAGCAGCCGTATCTCGACGGCACGATCCTGCGCTGGCGCGATCCGCCCACGATCTCGCGCGATCCCACGGTGCTGCGTCCAGTCGCCGATGCCTTCGACGCGGAAGGCGGGCTGCGCCGCCTGCAGGGAAACCTGGGCCGCGCGGTGGTGAAGATTTCCGCCGTCGCACCGGATCGGCGCGGCATCACCGCGCCCGCGCGCATCTTCGAGACGCAGGACGCCCTGCTCGACGCCTTCCGCGCCGGCCTGCTCGAGGGCGACTTCATCGCCGTGGTCCGCGGCCAAGGGCCGAAGGCCAATGGCATGCCCGAACTGCACAAGCTCACGCCCACGCTCTCCGTGCTGCAGGAGCGCGGCCAGAAGGTCGCACTGCTGACCGACGGACGCATGTCCGGCGCATCGGGCACGGTGCTGGCGGCGATCCACCTCACGCCCGAAGCCGCCGAGGGCGGGCCGATCGCGAAGCTGCAGCCGGGCGACGTCATCGCCATCGACTCCGATGCCGGCACGATCGACGTGCAGGTCGACGCCGCCGAATGGGACGCGCGCCAACCGCAACGGCCGGACCTGTCCGTGCATCGCACCGGCTTCGGGCGCGAGCTGTTCGCGTTGATGCGCTCGCAGGTCGGCAGCGCGGAAGAGGGCGCCTGCAGCCTGCTCGATGCGAGCGAACGGGAGCTGGGCGCATGACGGAGCCCGTGCTGGTCGCGGACATCGGCGGCACCAATGCGCGCTTCGCGCTCGCCGACTACGGTTCGGCTGCGCCACGGCTGCGCGACGTCCAGTCGCTGCCGGCGGCCGCGTATGCAAGCCTGGCCGACGCGGCCGCGCACTACCTCCAGCACACCGGCGCGCGGCCGACGCGCGCGGCGATCGCCGTGGCCAGCCCGGTCGACGCCGACGAGATCCGCATGACCAACCGCGCCTGGTCGTTCCGCCGCGGCGATCTCCAATCCACGCTGGGCCTCGATCGCCTGCTCGTACTGAACGATTTCGGCGCCATGGCCTGGGCGATACCGGCCCTCGCGCAGGACGACGTCGAGCACCTGCACGGGGCGCCGACGCTGCCGCCGCGATCGCCGGTGACGGTGATCGGGCCGGGCACGGGCCTGGGCGTCGCGCTGCTGGTCGGCGGCGACGCGCAGGGCTGGCACGTGGTGGAGACCGAAGGCGGCCACGTCACCTTCGCGCCGCTGGACGACGGGGAGCGGCGGATCGCCGGCCACCTCGACGCGCTGCACGGCCGCACGTCCACCGAACGCGTGCTCTGCGGCGACGGCCTGGCGCGCATTGACGCGGTGATCCGCGAGCCCCGCACGCCCGCCGGCGCCGCGCCCGCGCTGCGCGATCCGGCCGACGTGGTCGCGCAGGCGCTCGATGGCGGCGATGCCGATGCACGCCGCGCGCTGGAGCGGTTCTGCGCCATCCTCGGCGCGGTCTGCGGCGATGCCGCGCTGCTGCACGGCGCGCGCAGCGTGATGCTCGCCGGCGGCATCGTGCCGCGCTTCGTGCCGTTCCTGCGTGCCAGCGCATTCCGCGAGCGCTTCCTCGCCAAGGGGCGCTTCTCCGCCTATCTGGAAGGCGTGGCCGTCCACGTGGTCACGCATCCGCATCCGGGGCTGCTCGGCGCCGCCGTCGCCCTGCATTCGACGATGGAGGGACCGCGATGATCTGGACGCCCGAGACCCGTGCCGCGCGCGTGGATTCCATCCTCTCGCGGGCGCCCGTGCTGCCGGTGCTGGCGATCGAACACGTCGAGGACGCCGTGCCGCTGGCGCGTGCGCTGGTCGATGGCGGATTGCCGGTGCTCGAAGTCACCCTGCGCACCCCGGTCGCACTCGACGCGATGACCGCGATCGTGCGCGAGGTGCCGGCTGCGTGCGTGGGCGCGGGCACGGTGTTGCGGCCGGAGGATTTCCGACACGTCGAAGCCACCGGCGCGGTGTTCGCCATCGCGCCCGGCACCACGCCGCGGCTCTACGAAGCAGCCGAACTCACCGCACTCGCCTTCATCCCCGCCGTGTCCACCGCCAGCGAGCTGATGACCGGGCTCGAACACGGCTACCGGCGCTTCAAGTTCTTTCCGGCCGAAGCCGCGGGCGGCACGGTGGCGCTGCGCGCATTCGCCGGCCCGTTCGCCGACGTGCGCTTCTGCCCCACCGGCGGCATCGACGCGGCGCGCGCGCCCGGCTACCTCGCACTGCGCAACGTCATCACCGTGGGCGGCTCGTGGATGGTGCCCGGCGACGCGCTCGCCGCGCGCGACTGGACGCGCATCGCGGCG
>CAZNRZ010000106.1:0-8244 GCA_964575535.1 uncultured Lysobacter sp.
CGCAGCCCCGGGTTCGCTTCGGCAATGGCGACGAACTGCTCGTCGAGCGCGGTCATTGGCGAGCTTTCGCCGCCTTTGCTGCGGTCGGCGATCGGTGGAATGCGGGGCGGGTCCACCTGGCGATCGGCCAGCGCATGGTCGCGCTCGCGCACCCGCTGCTGGAGATCGTGGCTATTGAGTGCGGCGATGGCCGCATCGAGCTCGGACGCGGCCACGAACAGCGCCGCGGCGCCTTCATTGAACAGCGCGCGTGCCTCGGCATCCTTCGCCGGATTCCCGGGCAAGGGCAGGTTGTGCGAGGCGTTGGTCCCCGCGCCGGGGAAGCCGAAGCCCTTCACGGTTTCGGCGATGCCATAGGGCAGCCGCACGTCGGTATCGGGGACTGCGGCACCCGCTTGCAGGCGCGTTTCCATCACGTGGATACCCCACGCGATGCTGGCCGGATCGCGTCCGTCCAGCGCGATCGGATCAAAGCCGTTCAATCGCAGGTGCCGGTCCAGCCATCGCTCGCCGCCCTGCTGGGAGATCTGGCTGCGCTGTTCGATGCGCCGCCCATTGAGGATGATGATCGGGCTGACGAGCCCGCTGTCCTCGGCACGCCACCAGCGCGGCGCCCAGTCGCTGCCGCGTTGTTCCTCGAACGCACCGTCGCTGAGGAACGCCACCAGGCGTTCGTCCTTCAGCGGCGCATGCACGTACTGCAGTTCGGCGAAACCGAGATAGCCGCCTTCCATCACGCCGCCGGCGGTATGGGCATTGACGTGGGAGCCCAGCGGCGACGCCGGCGTTCCGTCCGGATTGAGGGTGTACGCGTAGAAGTCGCCGACGAACCGGCTCAGCCCCGCATCGGAGCGGTCGTAACGTTCGGCGTGCCTAGCCGTCATGTTGCCAACCAGCACATTCAGCGCATCGATCGCGGCCACGCAGTGGCCTTGGCCCATCATCCAGGCGCGGGTGACGCCATCCAGGGCGTCCATCAGCAGGTAGCCGGCATAGGCAGGCACCATGTTGAGGGACCCGCCGGTGTGGCCTTCGGGCGTGGGCTTGAAGTCATCAGACTCGAGGGCCGCGCCGTCGGTACGGACCCGCTGGCTGTAGGTCATGTGCGCCACCAGCCACATCCCGGCGCTGGTGACGCGGTCGGCCGCGGCGAGCCGCTGCCATGCGGTGCCGGCATCGGGCGTGCGTCCGAGCGCAACCAGCTCGTGCACCATCTGGCGAATCCGGAGCTGCGTGAGCGGGTCATGCCGGATCACGCCATAACCGGCAGCCCAATGCGCGAACGCGGGATCGGCCTTCCGGTGGACGTCGGCCATTTCAACGATCCGCTGGCGTTCGGCGGCCGACAGCTGATCGGCGGTGCAACATTTTGGATGCAGGTTCATGGGTCCTCCGGGGCATCGGTCGAAGCGGTCATCAGGGTCGATGCCGCGGCGGCGAGGTCCGCGCCCAGCGCGATAGCGTTCGACGGATGGGGAATCGTGTCGGTGCTGACGATGCGGGCCAGGCCCGCCTCCTGCAGGCGGGCATAGGCGTCGCCCGCGAACACCGGATGGATGGCCACCAGCAACGGCGGCGGCAACGACAACCGGCGCAGGTGTGCGAGGGTCTCCAGGATCGTGTGGCCGGACGACACGATGTCGTCGATCAGCACCGGAGTCCGACCAGCCACGGCTGCCGGGTCGGGCAGGCTGACGCGCACGTCGTAGTCGCCGTGCCGCTCCTTGGCCAGCACCTGGTAGGGCATGCCGGACAGGGCGGCGATGTCCGCTACCCACTGCTCGCTCTCGCTGTCAGGGCCGATCAGCACAGCGTCGGGGACGGTCTCAGCGATCCAGCGGGCCACGGCCGGCGTCGCCGATACGTGGACCGTCGGAATGCGGTAGAGCGACTGCAGGCGCTCGACGCGGTGCAGGTGCGGGTCCACGGTCACCAGCCAGTCGAAAGCCTCTTCGAGGAATTGCGCAAACAGCGGTGTACTGACCGCCTCGCCGCGATGGAAGCGGGTGTCCTGGCGCATATACCCCAGGTAGGGTGCGATGAGGCCGACCGAACGAGCCCCGAACTCGCGCGCGGTCCGGGCGGCGAAGCGCAACGGGAGGGCCGTGGCATCGGCGTTGCGCAGGCTGGCCAGGAGCGCCACATCGGCTCCGGCCAGTGCGTCGTCCAGGGTGACCAGCGACTCGCCATCTGGGAAGTGCCGCCAAGCCACGGGTGCAATGCGCGCCTGCAGGGGCTGGTTGATGTTGCCGGCCAACACTGCATCGGCCGGGAAGGGCATCAGCACACGGGTCATGGAACCTCTCCAAGCACAAAGGGTTGCAGCGTCGCGGCGTGCTCCAGGGCGTAGGCCAGTTCTCCCGGCGACTCCGCATGCAGGGTCATCATGGGCTGTCCGCGCTCGACCGTATCGCCGATCCGCAGACCGGTTTCGAGGCCGGCGGTGGGGGATGTCGGGGCGCCGGCCAGCTTGGCCAGTTTGGCCAGCCTGCGGTTGTCGATCGCCGCGATGCGGCCCGATGCAGGCGCCGGGACGTCGGCGGTGAACGCCGCCCGTGGCGGTTCGCGGAAGCCTCCCTGGGCCTCGCAGATCGCCAGGAACTTGGCCAGCGCCGCCCCGGAATCCAGCACGCCGCGCGCGCGCTCCAGTCCGGTGCCGGCGTTGCTGCCCGGTGCCATGTCCAGCAGCGCCGCGGACAGCGCAAGTGCGCGTTCGCGAAGGTCGGCGGGTGCATCGGCTGCGTTGCGCAGCACCTTGAGCACATCGTGCGCCTCGAGCGCCGGACCGATTCCCCGCCCCACCGGCTGGCTGCCGTCGGAGCGATGGATGCCCAACTGCAATCCCAGCGCGCCCGCGGTGTGGGCAAGCCGCGTGCCGAGGCTGTGGGCCGCGGCCTCACCTCGCACCTTGGCCGTCGGACCCACCGGCATGTCGATCAGGACGTGGGTGGAGCCCGCGGCTATCTTCTTCGACAGCACGCTGGCCACCAGTTGACCGTCGCTGTCGAAATCCAGCGGGCGCTGCACCCGGATCAGGATGTCGTCGGCCGGACTCAGGCGCACGTTGCCACCCCAGACGATGCAGCCGCCCTCGCGCTCCACCACCCGGCGCATCGCCGCCAGATCGAGCGCCACGGGCGCCATGACCTCCATGGTGTCGGCGGTGCCCGCGGGCGACGTGATCGCGCGCGAGGACGTCTTCGGGATGCGGTAGCCCAGCGCAGCCACGATGGCCACCACGATCGGCGTGGTGCGATTGCCGGGCAGGCCGCCGACGCAATGCTTGTCCAGCACCGGCCCATCGCCCCAATCCAGGCGCTGGCCAACGGCGATCATGGCCCGTGTCAGCGAGGTCGTCTCGGCGTTGTCGAGGCGGTCGCCCGCGCTGGCCGTGACGAAAGCGGCAAGCTCCAGGTCCGACAGCCTGCTTTCCATCACGTCCTGCACCAGGGCGAGGTACTGCGCGTCATCCAGCCGCGCGCCGAACACCTTGGCGCGGAGCGCACCTGCCGACGCCGCGGGTTCGGCGTGCCGGATCCGGGCCAAGGCGTCCGGCGAGGGATCGAGGAGCGTCCACGCGGCCTCCGACAGCGCCACCTCGTCCAGGCCGAGCCGCTCGTCGATGACCACGTTCAAGGTCGCCACCAGCGTGCGCGCATCCACGTCCAGCTTCACGCGCGTCATCGCGGCAAAGCCTTCAGAACGACAGACTTCGCAGTCGCGGTGCATGTAGACCACAGGCTGCTGGTAGGTATCGATTCCGGCGCGGGTGACGCGCAGGCGGGTATGGCCTTCGCCCTGCTCGGTCATCGTGCATTCTCCAGCGCAACGCGCTCCAGGTGCTCCGGCACCCGCGCACGCCAGCCCAGTTCGCGCTGCACACGCCCGCGCAGTATGTCGGCTGCATCGGGCTCGCCGTGGGTGAGATACACGACGCGCGGCGCGGACGGCGCGGTGCGCATCCAGTCCAGCAACTCCCCGGCGTCGGCGTGGCCAGAGAAGCCTTGCAACTGCACCACCTCGGCGCGGATGGGGACCTCGCGGCCGAACATACGCAGGGTGCGCTGTCCTGCGGCCAGCGCGGCACCGCGTGTTCCACCGGCCTGGAAGCCCGCCAGCAGGATCGCGTTGCGGTCATCCGGACCGAACGCCTCGATGTGGTGGAGCACGCGCCCGCCGGTCGCCATGCCGCTCGCGGAGATGATGATCATCGGCCCGCGCTGGCGGTTGAGCGCCTTGGACTCCTCCACGGTGTTGACGAAGGTGGCCACGTCGAACATCCGCTGGCAGTCCTCTTCGGACACGTGATGCTCGGAGTGGTGGGCGTGGTAGTGCCGGGTGGCGTTGATCGCCATCGGGCTGTTGAGGTAGACCGGCACGCGAGGGATCTCCTTGCGCTCGCGCAGCCGCGCGATATGGAGCATGAGCGCCTGGGCGCGGCCGATCGCGAAGGCGGGGATGACGATCACGCCCCCGCGGGCCGCCACGCGGCGGATGATGGGCGCCAGTTCGGCTTCCTGGTCGATGGCGACATGCGTCCGGTTGCCGTACGTCGACTCGCAGACCAGCACATCACAGGCGGGAAGGGGCGTCGGCGGATTCATCAGCGACTCGTGCTGCCGCCCCAGGTCGCCGCTGAAGTGCAGACGCTGACCCTGCACGTCCACACTTACGTGCGCGGCGCCCAGGATGTGGCCGGCGGGATGGAAACGTATCGTGATCCCGGATGCCACCTCGACTTCGCGCTCGTACTCATGCCCCTTGAGCTGCTTCAGGCTGCGTCGGGCGTCCTCCTCCGTGTAGAGCGGTTGCGGCTCCTTGTGCTTCGAATAGCCCTTGCGTGCGGCGTACTTCGCCGACTCCTCAAGCAGGTGTCCGCTGTCGGGAAGCAGCAGGCCACACAGTGCGACGCTGCCGTGAGTGCAATGTATCCGGCCGCGAAATCCCTGTTTCACCAGCGCGGGCAGATAGCCCGAATGATCCAGGTGGGCGTGGGTCAGGACCACCGCGTCGATTGATGCCGGGTCGACCGGAAACGGCGCCCAGTTGCGCTCGCGCAGCTGCTTGTAGCCCTGGAACAGGCCGCAGTCGACGAGCACGCGCTGCCCATTGGCCTCGACCAGGTAGCGCGAGCCGGTGACGGTGCCCGTGGCGCCGAGGAACTGGAGGGTAGGACTGCTTGCGTTGTTCATGGCTGCTCCTGGGGACTGCCGCGGTGTCACGCGTCAAAAAGGGAAAAGGGACATGGCTCGCATTGCCGGGCAGCGGTGCTCACCTGATCGCGCCGCGCGGGATCCAGGGCGACCCCTTGGCCACCGGCGGTGTAGTAGGCGCGCGCTCATCGAAGTCCCCCGTGCGTTTTGGCCGGGCCACGCCCGCGGCGCGGGACGAAGGCCGGCACCTCTCGCATGTAACGTAGGTAGTCATCGCCGAAGCGGCCCAGGCAGTCTTTTTCCTCACGGCGCGCCAGGCGGGCATAGACCCACACAAGCACCGGATAGGTGACGAGCGTGAGCAGCGTTGGCCACTGCAGCAGGAAACCGGTCAGCACGAGCACGAAGGCAACGTACTGCGGGTGGCGGATGCGCGCATACACGCCTTCCCGCGCGATCCGACCCTCACGCTGTGCCCGATACAGCACGGGCCAGGAGGCCGACAGCAGCCAGAACCCCGCGCCGATCAGGATGAAACTCGCGATGTGGAATGGACCGAAATGCGGGTTGGCGCGCCAGCCGAACCACATCTCCAGCAGATGGCCGGCGTCATGGCTGAGCCAGTCCACCTGCGGATAGTTCGCGCTGAGCCACCCACCCAGGACATACAGCGTCAGCGGGAAACCGTACATCTCGGCGAACAGGGCCACGACGAAGGCGGAGAACATGCCGAAACCGCGCCAGTCCCACCGGGTAAGAGGCTTGTAGAAGCTCCACGCAAAGAAAATGAAGAACGCGGCGTTGATCGCGGCGAGCGACCACAACCCGTATCCGTTGCTCCCGGTCATGTCAGGGTGCTCCTGTCGCGTCGCGATCCTTGGAATCGCCGGGTGTGCCGGCATCCGCTGCGTCACTGGCATCTCGTCCATGCGATCCGTGGCCGCCGTGCATGAACACGTGGAGCAGCGGGCATAGCAGAAGAACGACGGCAGGCAGCCACGGAACACCGCTTAGATGCGCCCGGTGCTCAATGACGAGATACACAGCCGCAGCCGCCAGGAACGCGATGAAGATCCATCGGGTCCGTGAAGCGGGCACATGTCGATGGGTGTCATGCATCATCGGTCGTCCTCCGGTCGTTGCTTTCGGCCCGGGCACGCGCCGTCCGCCGCTCGGGATCAGTGACGGGTTCGCCGTCGATCAACCGGCAGATCGCATGGCCATCGGGCACGCCATCGGGTTGCCGCCTCCAGCGCCGCTGCGCGCGCTGCATGCGCTCGAGCAACGCGGCTGCCTCGGCAAACTGCGATGCGATCTGCGGCAGGCGCTCGTCGAGCACCTGACGCACCTGCGGACACGGCGAGCGGCCACGCCCCGCGTCCGCCATGAACCCGGCGACCTCCTGCAGGGTGAATCCAAGGCGTTGTGCGCGCCGCACGAACGCGAGGCGCCGGAGAGCGGTCGCATCGAAGTGACGGTAGCCATTGACGCCGACGTCCGCCGGGCTGATCAAACCGACCCGGGCGTAGTAGCGGACGGCGTGGATCGTCTCACCGGCCGCCCGGGCGAGCTGGACGATCGTCATACGTCCCTCGACGGCGGTCGGGGTGCCACGACGCTTCAATGCAGGACCACGTGGACTCATGGTGTCACCGTAATCGTGTGTGTCGCTCACAGGTCAAGCGCTTCTTGCAGGGATCACCCGTCGGTACGTCGGGATGGCTGATGCAGCTGCACATGGTCGACGTTAGCGCTGATAAGAGGGCTCGACTTGATCGGCGTCAAAACAAGCCTGGACACGGGGCACGACTCAAGACTTCGGCGCTGCGCATACGTCGATCCATGCGCACGGCACTGGACAGGCGGCGGCATCACGGCACCGTCCTCAGGTTGCGCCGCTTGACCAGTGCGTAGAGGGCAGGGATGACCACGAGCGTCAGCACCGTCGAGGACACCATGCCGCCCACCATCGGCGCGGCAATCCGGCGCATGACTTCAGAGCCCGTGCCGGTGCTCCACATGATCGGAAGCAGCCCGGCCATGATCGCGACCACCGTCATCATCTTCGGGCGCACACGCTCTACAGCGCCTTCGATGATCGCGTCCGTCAGGTCGCGCTCGGTGAGGGCCACGCCTTGTTGTGCGCGCTCGCGACTTCGATCGGTCAGCGCGTGGTCGAGGTAGATCAGCATCACCACCCCGGTCTCTGCCGCAACGCCTGCGAGCGCGATGAATCCCACGGCCACCGCGACACTGAGGTTGTAATCCAGTGCCCACATCAGCCAGACGCCACCCACCAGCGCGAATGGCACGGACAGCATGACGATCAGGGACTCGGTGACGCGGCGGAAGTTGAGGTACAGCAGTAGGAAGATGATGGCCAGGGTGACCGGAATCACCACGCGCATCTTCGCGGCCGCGCGCTGCATGTATTCGTACTGACCGCTCCACGTCGCGTAGTAGCCAGGCGGGAATCGCACCTCGCGGGCGACGGCTTCCTGAGCCGCGCGCACGTAACGCCCGAGGTCGCTCTCGCGCGTATCGACGTAGATGTAGGCCGACAGCATCGCGTTCTCGGTGCGGATGCTTGGAGCGCCCTTGCTGATCGTGACGCGCGCGAGTTCGCCCAACGGTACCTGCGCGCCATCCATGGTCGGCACCAGCACGTTCGCCGCAATGGCCTGCGGGCTGTCGCGCAGCTCGCGCGGATATCGCACGATCAACCCGAAGCGCTCGCGACCTTGCAGCACCGTGGTCACCGTCTCGCCGCCGAGGGCGGTGGCGACCACCTCCTGCACGTCGCCGACCGTCAGCCCGTAGCGGCTCAGGGCCTCGAGATCCGGGTCCACGTCGAGGTAGTAGCCACCGGTCAGGCGCTCGGCGTAGGCGCTCGTCGTGCCCGGCACCTTGCGCACCGCGGCTTCGATCTGCCGTGACAACTGCTCCAGGCCGGCGAGATCCCGGCCGAAGACCTTGACGCCCACGGGCGTACGAATGCCCGTCGCCAGCATGTCCGTGCGCGCCTTGATCGGCATCGTCCAGGAGTTGGCCATCCCCGGGAACTTGAGGGCGGCATCCATCTCCTTCACCA
>CAZNRZ010000107.1:0-4647 GCA_964575535.1 uncultured Lysobacter sp.
GCGGTGAAGCGCATGCCGTTGGTGTGGAACGGCAGCTTCTGGCGCTTGTTCATGATGAGGTCGTGCTTCTCGTCGAAGCCGATCTCGTGGCGGCCGAACAGGCGGATGCGGCGGCTACCGCGGATGCGCTCCAGCGCGGCCGGGATCACGTCCGGATCGATCAGGTTCGGCCAGTGGCCTTCCAGGCCCATCAGCACGGCCTTGTCGGTGCCATGACCGCGGCCGGTGAGCGCCAGCGAGCCGAATACCTCGGCACGCAGCCGCGCGGTGCGCTCCAGGTCGCCGTTCTCGATCAGCCAGCGCTCGACGAAGCGCGCCGCTGCGCGCATCGGCCCCACCGTATGCGAGGAGCTCGGGCCAATGCCGATCTTGAACAGGTCGAAGGTGCTGACGGCCACTGCGGCTCCAGCCAATCGGGAAATGAGGGGCCGCTATTCTAAGTCCGTACCGCCCGCCACTTCCCCGTACTGCGCCGCATGCCGATGACCCGGTTCACCTTGTTCCAGCGCGACGACTGCCACCTCTGCGACCTCGCGCTCGACGTGCTCGCGCAGGCGGCGTTCCCCGAGTTCGAGAGCGTCTTCATCGACGGCGACGCGACGCTCGAGGCCATCTACGGCGCGCGCGTGCCGGTGCTGCGCGATGTGGCGAGCGGCACGGAACTCGACTGGCCGTTCGACGCCGGCGCCGCGCGCCGGCTCGTCGGCGGCGCCTGAGCGCGGCTCACTTCGCGGGGCGGAACTGCACCCGCGTGCTCACCGCCACTTCGTCGGGAATGATCGACGTATCGGCCCAGTCGCCACCGCCGACGCCGAACGCCAGCCGCTTCACCGTCGCGTGGCCGCTGAGCACCGGCGTCGCGCCGGGCGTCCAGGTGAACGTGAGCGTGACCGGCTTCGACACGCCGCGCAGCGTGAGCTGGCCATCGGCGGCATAGCGGTTCGCGCCGAGGCCGCGGAACGTCGTGGCGACGAAGCGTGCCTGCGGAAACTTCGAGACGCTGAAGAAGTCGGCGTCCTTGAGCGTCGAATCGCGTTCGTCGCTGCCGGTCACCGCGCCGGCGAGCGGGATGGTCACGTCCAGCTTCGATCCGGCCAGGCGCGCGGGATCGAAACTCAGGCGGGTGCTGAAGGCCGGGAAGCGGCCGGTGAAGATCTCGCCCTGGTATTTCGTGGCGAAGGTCAGGCTGGAGCCGGGGGCCTGCACGTAGTCGGCGGCCTGCGCGGGAAGCGCGAGCGCGGCGACGAGCACGGCGGCGAGGCGGAGGTTCATGGCGTGGACTCCGTGGAAACACGGCGGCGGCCGGGCAGCATGCGCCGCAAGGTGCCGTCGCCGAGGAAGAAGTGGTGGAAGAGCGCGGCGAGCACGTGACCGGCCACCAGCGCGAGCAGGACCCAGAAGCCGAGTTCGTGCAGGTCGTGCGCGAGGTCGGCCAGCTCTTCGCCGCGCGCCGCGAGCGCGGGCAGGTTGAACAGCCTGAACCACTGCAGCGGATAGCCCTCGGCGGAGTTGAGCAGCCAGCCGCTGAGCGGCATCGCCAGCATCATCGCGTACAGGCCCCAGTGCACCCCGGCCGCCGCGCGACGGATCCATGGCGAAAGCCCCGGCACGTCCGCGGGCACCGGGCGCGTCCAGCGCCAGAGCAGGCGCAGCACGACGATCGCCAGCAGCGTCAGCCCGAGCGACTTGTGCAGCGCGTAGATGCGGATCTTGTCGGGGTTGTTCGGAAGGTCTTCCATCACCAGCCCGATGCCGGCGATGGCGACCAGCAGCAGCGCGCTGATCCAGTGGAAGGCCTGGCTGACGGGGCCCCAGCGGTCGGGCAGAGGAACGGGATGACTCATGGGTTCGGCGTGTCCGATGAAGTGGGCGTGGGGGAGGGCGCACCGATGCCGCGCGAGGCTTCCAGTTCGATGCGCAGCTCGACCTCGCCGCCCACCATCGACGCCCAGCGGTCGAGGCCGAACGCCGCGCGATCGAGCTTCGCCGTGGCCGAGAAGCCGACGGTGCGCCGGAACGGCGGCAGCGGGTGCCGCCTGAGCGCGTTGAACGTGGCGTCCATGCACAGCGGGCGGGTGACGCCGTGCAGCGTGAGCTCACCGCAGACTTCGGCGCTGCGCGCATCGCGTGGGCTTACGCGGGTCGAGACGAAGCGTGCATCGGGATGGCGTTCGGTATCGAGCAGATCCTGCACCGCGGCGTTCCAGGCGGAGTCGCCGAAATCGAGGCGGCGCAGCGGCAGCGCCACGTCGACCTCGGCACCACTCCAGCCCTCGGCGAAGCGCACGCGGCCGCTGCTGCCGGACACGGTGCCGAGCGCGCGCGAAAAGCCGGCGTGGTCGACCGCCAGCAGCACGCGCGTGTGCACGGGGTCGATCGCGTAATCGACGGCTTCGTCGGCGCTCGCAGGCGCCGCGAGGCACGTCGCGACGAGAAATGCGAGGACGGCGTGGCGGGGTCGCGGCATGGCGGCGCTCCGGGCGGATGCGCCGATTCTAGGCGCGGCGCCGTCGGTGGCCCGCATGCGGCCTGCAACGGGCCGTTGCGGCGGCCCCCGCTATTGCCCGGCGGGCGCGGATGGCCGAGCCTTGCCGCCGGGGAGTCGACCGCCACGGCGGCGACAACGGGGAAATGCTGGATGCGCGTACTCATCATCGCGGCGCTCGCCGCCGTCCTGGCCATGCTCGCGCCGTCCGCCACGGCCGGGCTGCCGGAAACGCCGCGCCCGCGCCAGTTCACGGTGGCGGACGGGCTGCCGTCCAACCGCATCAACGCGATCGCGCAGGACCGCCGCGGCTACCTGTGGATCGCGACCAGCGATGGCCTGGCCCGCTTCGACGGCGTGGGCTTCCGCATCTGGCGCACCGAGCAGGGTCTGCGCGACAACTTCGTGTGGACGGTGCACGTCGACGCGGACGATCGCGTCTGGGTCGGCACGCGCGCGGCGGGCCTCGCGGTGCTCGACGCCGATCGCAGGCGCTTCCGCTGGATCGATCGCACGACGCCGGGCGTGGGTGCCAACGAGGTCTGGGCAATCGCCTCCACGCGTGACGGCGCGCTCTGGTTCGGGACCGCCGACGCCGGCCTGCACCGGCTCGCCGGCGGCCGCGTGCAGCGCTTCATGCCCGTGCCCGGCGATGCGCGCAGCCTGCCCGATGCGGGCATCCGCCAGCTCGAGGTCGCGCCCGACGGCAGCCTCTGGATCGGCACCGGCGGCGGCGTGGCGCGCTACGAGGAAGGCCGGTTCGAGCGGCTTCCCGCCGCTGCGCTCGGCTCGCCACTGGTCAACGGCCTGAGCATCGAGCGCGACGGCCGGCTGTGGATCGGCACGCCGCGCGGCGTCGCGCTGCGCCATCCCGACGGCCGCACGTCGGCCGATCCGTGGCACGCCGCGGGCCGCCAGGTGCTGCACGTGCTGCTGCGCGACCGCGCGGGCACGTACTGGTTCGACATCCCGGAGGGCCTCGGCGTAGACACGCCCGAAGGGATCTCCGTGGTGCCGCTCTACAGCGGCGCCGCGCAGGGTCTCGTGCGGCCTTCGTGGGTGGACGCGCACGAGGATCGCGAGGGTGGGCTCTGGTTCGCGAGCAATTCCAGCGGCCTGTGGTACCTGCCGCCGCGCTGGCGCCAGTTCTCGGTGCTAGCGCGCCGCCTCGACGACTCCACCACGCTCGCCAACGCGCAGGTGCGCGGCATCGCGCCCTCGCGCGACGGCAGCGTGTGGCTGGTCGGCAGCGGCGGCGTGCTCGACCGCCTCGACCCCGAGACGGGCGCGGTCGAGCACGCGGTGAAGAACGTCGGCGACGGCTTCATCCTGCATGCCGCGCTCGAAGACCGCAGCGGGCATGTCTGGGTCACGTTCGTCGAGGGGCTGGCGCGCATCGACCCGCGCACCGGCGAGGTGCGCCGCTGGTGGTCGGGGCAGTACAACGGCGCGCTGCCGGGCGACGCCTCGCGCATCGCGCAGGCCGCCGACGGATCGATCTGGGTCGCGGGCGAGTACGGCGTGCAGGTGCGCGGTGCGGACGGGCGCGTGATCACGCGGTTCGCGCGCGGCGATGGCCGCGGCCTGTCGGGCTCGGCCAGCGTGTACGACATCGCCGCGCCGCCCGGCGGCGGCATGTGGGTGGCGACCTCGCACGGGCTGCTCGCATGGGACGAGCGCGGCGATCGGCTCGTGCCGGTGGCGGGCGTCGCGCCGGGCGCCGTCCACGGCATCGCCTTCGACAGCCGCGGCGGGCTATGGCTCGCGCGCTTCGGCGCCGTCGAGGCGCATGACATGCGCGGCGGTCGCCCCGTCGTGCGCGACCGCTTCGGCGCGGAGGCGGGCTTCCCGCGGCTGGCGCCCAGCGGGCTGACGGTCGACGACCACGGCATCGTCTGGGTCACCAGCGTGCGCGGGCTGGTGCGCGTGGATCCACGCGCGCGCAGCAGCCGCATCTACGGCGTGCGCGACGGCCTGCCCAGCCAGGAATTCGCCGATCCGCCGGTCGCACGCCCGTCCGACGGACGCATCCTCGCCGGCACGCCGGAGGGCCTCGTGCTGTTCGATCCTGCCGTCGTACGGCCGGGCCGCGAGGCGCCGGCCGTCGTCATGGAGACGGTGGACGTGCGGCGCGGCGAGGCGCGCGTCGCGCTCGATCCGGC
>CAZNRZ010000107.1:4747-8156 GCA_964575535.1 uncultured Lysobacter sp.
ACCGCCGGCGAGCACCTGCTGCGCCTGCTCAACGACGCGCTGGACCTCGCGCGCATCGAGTCGGGGCGCCTCGAGCTGGTGGACGAGCCCTTCGACCTGCATCGCCTGCTCGACGAGCTCGCCATGCTGCTCGGGCCGTTGGCCGAACGCCGCGGCCTGCGCTTCGAGCTCGACGCCGCGCCGGGGCTTCCGCGCGGCGTGCGTGGCGACGCCAGCCGGCTCAAGCAGGTGCTGCTCAACCTGCTCAACAACGCGATCAAGTTCACCGCGCAGGGCCACGTCTCGCTGCACGTGCGCCGGCACGAAGGCCGCCTGAGCTTCGTGGTGCAGGACACCGGCCCGGGCCTGTCTGCCGACCAGCTCGCGCGCCTGTTCGAGCGCTTCCAGCAGGGCGACGGCGCGCGCACCGCGGCTCGCCACGGCGGCAGCGGCTTGGGCCTTGCGATCAGCCAGGAGCTGGTCGATGCGATGCGCGGGCGCATCGACGTCGAGAGCACGCCCGGCGTGGGCACGCGTTTCGAGGTCGTGCTGCCGCTGGAGGATGCGTCGCTGGCCGACGTGCCGCCCGATCCCGTCGCCGCTGCGCCCGTGCCGGCGCGTTCGATCCTGCTGGTCGAGGATGACGCGACGGTGGCCGAGGTCATCATCGGTCTGCTGCAGGCGCAGGGCCACGACGTGCGCCACGCGCCGAACGGCCTCGCGGCGTTGACCGAGGCGCAGATGCAGCCCTTCGACATCGCGCTGCTCGATCTGGACCTGCCCGGCATGGACGGCTTCGCGCTCGCGCGGCAGCTGCGCCTGCGCGGGTTCACCGCTCCGCTGGTGGCCGTGACCGCGCGCGCCGATGCCGAATCCGAGCCGCAGGCCTTCGCCGCGGGCTTCGACCGCTTCCTGCGCAAGCCGGTGACCGGCGCGATGCTGGGCGAGGTGATCGAACGCGCGCTGGATGCGCGGTGCGGCGTCGGCGGGTGAGTCGCGCGCACGCGGCCGCGCCGCGTCTTTCGTCCCGCCGCCGCCTGCGTGATGGGTACTGCCATGTTCGCCGGGCCACTCGCGCAGCCAGCGGCGAACGTCTCCGCGCGGTGAAACTCAGCGCGCGCTGAGTTCGTGCACCGCGGCCACGAGCGCGGCGACGTGGTCCGGGCTCATGTCGGGCGACATGCCGTGGCCGAGGTTGAAGACGTGGCCCTCGCGCGAGCCGCCGTTGCCGTCGCGGTACGCATCGAGCGCGCGGCCCGCCTCGCGGCGGATCGCATCGGGCGACGCGTACAGCGTCACCGGATCGAGGTTGCCCTGCAGCGCGACGCGACCGCCCGTGCGGCGCGCGGCGTCGCCGAGGTCGACGGTCCAGTCGACGCCCACGCCCTCGGCGCCGGTCGCTGCGAGTTCTTCCAGATAGGCGCCATTGCCCTTGCCGAACAGGATCAGCGGCGCGGCCTCGGCGCCTTCGCCGCGCGGCAGCTCCGCCGCGATGCGCGCCATGTAGCGCAGCGAGAACTCGCGGTACATCGCCGGCGAGAGCACGCCGCCCCAGGTGTCGAACACCTGCAGCGCCTGCGCGCCGGCGCGGCGCTGCGCGTCGAGGTAGGCGATGACGGCGTCGGTAGTGACCTCGAGCAGGCGGTGCATGGCCTGCGGATCGTTGAGCGCGAGCGCCTTGACCCGCGCGAAGTCCTTGCTGCCGCCGCCCTCGACCATGTAGCAGGCCAGCGTCCACGGGCTGCCGGAAAAACCGATCAGCGGCACGCGCCCTGCGAGTTCGCGGCGGATCAGCGATACGGCATCGGTGACGTAGCGCAGCTCCGTGCCCATGTCCGGCACCGCCAGCTTCGCAATGTCCGCGGCCGTCCGCACCGGGCGTTCGAACTTCGGCCCCTCGCCGTCCACGAAATACAGGCCGAGGCCCATCGCGTCGGGCACGGTCAGGATGTCGGAGAAGAGGATCGCGGCGTCGAGCGGGAAGCGCTCCAGCGGCTGCAGCGTCACCTCGCAGGCCAGCTCCGGGTTCTTCGCCATCGCCAGGAAGCTGCCGGCGCGCGCGCGGGTGGCGCGGTACTCGGGCAGGTAACGGCCGGCCTGGCGCATCAGCCAGACGGGGGTGCGGTCGACGGGCTCGCGGCGGAGCGCGCGGAGGAAGCGGTCGTTCTGGAGGGGCGTATGGGTCATGTGGGAACGTCGCTCGGTCGGAGGCGGGAGGGCGTGCCGCGGTGGAAGAGGGCGCGGAGCCGCCGGTGGGTGTTCGTCGCGTCGGCGTCGGCGTTCGCCAGGCGCGCGTTGCGCGCGAGGGTGGCGGGAATGCGCGCGACGCTGGGTCGAGGCCATCCTTGGCGGCGCAGATTGGCGCCGGATCGTCCTGCCCGGACATCCATGCCCGGGCGCGCTGCCCGCATGGGCTGCCCGTGGACGGTCCATCAGCGCGGGGCAGCGCCCTCCGCGAACATCAGCTGGAACCCGCGCTTGATCTGCGCGTCGCGCGCGGTTTCCAGCGCGGCCACCGCGGCGGCCTGGTCGAGGAACTGCTCGCGTCGCACCGTGCTCTTGCCGCCGATCTGCCCCGTTTCGCGCAGCAGCGTCCAGCCGCCGAGCAGGTCCGGCTGGAGCATGAGCTGCACGAAGCGCGGCGCTTCGCGGCCTTCGGGACGTTGTTGCAGGAGCAATCGCATGGGCGGAATTGTAGCCGCGCGCGGTTGATCGCCGAATGAGCCGCGTCTCCTGCGCGCCGCCGCGTGGTGCCCGGCAATCGCCGCGGCCTGCTGGGAGTGGTTCGGGTTCGGATGGACGCTCCGCACTGCCACGGGTCCTGGCCCCGCAGGCATTGCGTAACCGGGGGGCGGTGGCGACACAACACGAACCCCGCAAGGACGGGGCCGTCGTCCTACATCGAGGCCTGCATGACCTCGAGCACGGCCGCGTCTGCGACGTCGCGCACGATGCGCCCCTGGCCGATGCCGTCCCAGAGCACGAAACGCAGCCCGGTCGCGTCCGCTTTCTTGTCCAGTCGCATGCGCGCGAGCAGCCTCTCCGGCGCCAGGCCGGGCGGGACGCGGACCGGCAGCCCGAAACGCGTGAGCAGGCGCTCCAGCCGCCGCGCGTCGCCTTCCGGCGCGCGTCCGAGCGCCGCCGACAGCCGCGTCGCCACCACCATGCCGACGGCCACCGCCTCGCCATGCACCAGCCCATCGGCGGCGCCCGCATAGCCCTGTTCGGCCTCGATGGCGTGGCCGAAGGTGTGTCCGAAGTTGAGCAGCGCGCGATCGCCATGCTCGAACGGATCGCGCGCGACCACCTCCGCCTTGTAGCCGCAGGAGCGCACGATCGCTTCGCCGAGGCGGGGGTCGTCGCCGGCCAGCAGCCCGTCGGCGTTGGCCTCCAGCCAGTCGAGGAAGCCGGCGTCGAACACCGCGCCGTA
>CAZNRZ010000108.1:0-8077 GCA_964575535.1 uncultured Lysobacter sp.
TGCTGGTCGCGACGACCGTCATCGAAGTCGGCGTCGACGTGCCCAACGCCTCGCTGATGATCATCGAGAACGCCGAGCGCCTCGGCCTGTCGCAGCTGCACCAGTTGCGGGGTCGGGTGGGGCGGGGCAGCGCCCAGTCGAGCTGCGTGCTGCTCTACCAGCCGCCGCTGTCGCAGATGGCGCGCGAGCGCCTGGCGACCATGCGCGAGACCAACGACGGCTTCGTCATCGCCGAGCGCGACCTCGAGCTGCGCGGCCCGGGCGAGTTGCTCGGCACGCGACAGACGGGGCTCGCCGGCTTCCGCGTCGCCGACCTCACGCGCGATGCCGACCTGCTGCCGCGCGTGCATGCACTGGGCGAGCGCATCGCGACGAATGCGCCGGACGTCGCGGAGCGGATCGTCGCGCGATGGGTGGGCGGTGCGGTGCGGTATGCGTCAGCGTGAGGCCGTGCTCGGTAATCGTCGCGATCATTGCGCTCGCGACGGTTTGCTAGGCTCGCGTGCAAGCCTGCGGAGTCGTCGTCATGAGTTTTTCCGAATCACGCATCACCGATAACGGATCACCGATCCCGCTGTTGATCGACACCGACCCCGGCGTCGACGATGCGCTCGCCCTGCTCATGGCCTTCGACGACCCGCGCCATCGCGTGGTCGGCCTCACCATCGCCGCGGGCAACGTGGGCCTCGACCACACCGTCGCCAACGCGCTCAAGCTCTGCGACGTCGCCGGCGTCGACGTGCCCGTGTTCGCCGGCTGCGCGGCGCCGCTGCTGCATCCCGCGCGCGACGCCGCCTACGTGCACGGCCGCGACGGCTTCGGCGATACCGGCTACGAACCGTCGGCGCGACGCGCCGAAGCCGAGCACGCGGCACTCGCGATCATCCGCCTCTCGCACGAGCACGCCGGCCGGCTGCTGCTGGTCGCGCTGGGCCCGCTGACCAACGTCGCGCTGGCGCTGAAGCTCGATCCCTCGCTGCCCTCGCGGGTCCGCCGCCTGGTGGTGATGGGTGGCGCGGTGACCGCGCAGGGCAACATCACGCCGGCCGCGGAATTCAACATCGCCTTCGATCCCGAGGCAGCGCACATCGTCTTCGACGCCTTCCCGTACATCGACCTCGCGGACTGGGAGGCGACGGTGGCGCATGGCCTCGCGCACGTTGGCGTCGAGAACTGGCTGCGCGCCGACAGCCCGCGCGCGCGCTTCTACGCTTCGATCTCCCGGCAGACGCGCGAATGGTCCAGCGACCGGCGCGGCGACCGTTGGTACGCCGCCGACGCGCTCGCCATGGCCTATGCGCTCGACCCCGCCGGAGCGCTGGAAATCGCCGAGCGGCCGGTGGCGATCGAGCTCGACGGCCGCCACACCCGGGGCGCCACGGTCGTCGACTGGCGGCGCGAGGGCGGTGCGCCCGATGGCTGCGCGATCCTCATGCGCTACGACCAGACCCGGTTCGAGGAGCGCGTCCGCCGCGCACTCGCGGCCGGCTAGCCGATTCAGGCGGCTGCGCGCTCACGCGCCTTGCACGGAACGGGGTCGGTCCGTATACTGCCGGGCTCCCTGAACCTCTAAATGGTGAATGCCATGAAGACCGGCATCCATCCCGAATACCGCGACGTCATCTTCCAGGACGTCACCACGGATTTCTCCTTCCTCACCCGCTCGACCCTTGGCAGCAAGGAGACGATCAAGTGGGAGGACGGCAACGAGTACCCGTTGGTGAAGATCGACATCTCGTCGGCTTCGCATCCGTTCTATACGGGTAAGAACAAGATCCTCGACACCGGCGGTCGCGTCGACAAGTTCCGTCAGCGCTACGGCAAGAAGTAATCCGGCTCCGGCCGGCAGCGCTTCGTACATCGCGGACGACGGTCGCCTCCGGGCGGCCGTCGTCTTTTGCGTGGCACGGCGTCGTGATCGCGATGCGACTGCTCCGAATCCCCGCGGTGCGCGGAGCCGCACTGGTGCGTTCCGCCCGATGCGTCCATTGGACCATCGGCAGGCGCGGCCTCGGCAGGCGCTTGTGCGATAATCCGCTGCTTGCGGCTCCGTCCGCGAAAGCCCTTCCTCCTCCAGCCGCGGCCCGTGGCCGCACGCCTTCCAGGAGCGTTCCGTGTCCGAGAACAACAGCGGCCTGCAGCAGGTCACCCTGACCGCCGGCGACGCCAGCGTCGTCCTGCCCGTGCAGCACCCGACCCTGGGCGCGCCGTGCATCGACATCTCGAAGCTGCCGAAGGAAACCGGCGCCTTCACCTACGACAACGGCTTCACCGCGACGGCGAGCTGCAAGTCCGCGATCACCTACATCGACGGCGACGCCGGCGTGCTGCTCTATCGCGGCTATCCGATCGAGCAACTCGCCGAGAAGTCGAACTTCCTCGAAGTCGCCTACCTGCTGATGAACGGCGAGCTGCCGAACGCGCAGGAATTCGACGCGTTCGAGCACGACGTCACGCATCACACGATGATGCACGAGGCCTTCCGCACCTTCCTCTACGGCTTCCGCCACGACGCGCATCCGATGGCGATGCTGGTCGGAATGCTCGGCTCGATGGCCGCGTTCTACCACAACGAACTCGACCTCGAGGATCCCGAGCAGCGCCGCATGGCGGCGATCCGGCTGATCGCGAAGGTCCCGACGATCGCGGCCGCCTGCCATCGCTATTCGATCGGCTGGCCGATCCGCTATCCGAAGAATTCGCTCGAGTACACCACGCGCTTCCTGCACATGATGAAGGAAGTGCCGGCCGAGCCGCTGGAGCTCAATCCGGTCGCTGCGAAGGCCCTGGACCTGCTCTTCATCCTGCACGCGGACCACGAGCAGAACGCGTCGACCTCGACCGTGCGCCTCGTCGGTTCCACGGGCGCGAATCCGTACGCGTGCATTGCCGCTGGCGTGGCCGCGCTGTGGGGCCCGGCGCACGGCGGTGCGAACGAGGCGGTGCTGAAGATGCTGGCCGAGATCGGGCGTCCCGAGAACGTCGGCAGCGCGGTCGAGAAGGCGAAGGACAAGAACTCGGGCTTCCGCCTGATGGGCTTCGGCCACCGCGTCTACAAGAACTACGACCCGCGCGCGGCGCTGGTGCGCAAGATGACGCACGAGGTGCTGGGTGCGCTGAACATCGACGACCCGCTCCTGGAAGTCGCGATGCGTCTCGAAGAGGCCGCGCTGAAGGACGAGTACTTCGTGCAGCGCAAGCTCTACCCGAACGTCGATTTCTACTCGGGCATCATCTACAAGGCGCTCGGCATTCCGGTCGAGATGTTCACGGTGATGTTCGCGATCGCGCGCACCGCCGGCTGGGTGAGCCACTGGCTGGAGCAGCAGAACGATCCGGAGAACAAGATCGGCCGCCCGCGCCAGATCTACACGGGCGCGACGCAGCGCGATTACGTGGGTGCCGACCAGCGCTGAGCATGCGCCGCAACCGGTTCCATTCAACGAAGCCGCGGCCCGTCCGCGGCTTCGTCGTTGCGGGCGCCGCGTTCGCGGTGTTCAAGTGCTGCGTCTACGCGCTGCTGGCGCTCAACGTCGTGCTGTACGGGGCGCATGGCACGACGACGGAGCAGGTCGACACTGCGGCCTGGGTGCTGCTTCTGCTGCTGTTCGAATGGGAGACCGGCGGATGGGGCCTGCGCCTGCAAGGGCGGCGGGCGGCGCACGCGGTCCGCGCGCTGGCTTCGGTCGCGATCGTCGCGTCGTGCGTGGCCTATGCGGTGCAGCGCGAATGGCTGGACTTCGCCAATGCCGCGACGTGGCTGGCGGTCGTCGCCATGCTGGAACTCGGGATTCGCGTGCCGGCCACGCGACGACACTTCCATCGCATGCGCGGTGTGCTGACGTCAGGCCTCTACGTGGCGCTCGCCGCGCTGCTCGTGACCTGGCTGGTGATCGGCCTCGATGGTGGCGGCGCGGGCGCATGGCTGGACGCCTGGGATGCCGCTCTGTGGCTTCTGGCCTTCGCGGTGATCGAGCTCAATGTCTTCGGCTGGGCGCGACGCGATGCGCGGCAGCGGCCTGCCGGGGCGACATCCACGCCCGGCGTCATTCGTGGTGACGCGGCAGGCCGGGCGAGGCGCGCGCTGTAAGCGTCGAGACGGTGCGCCGGCGACACGTTCCGCAGGCGGTTCGTCCCATCTCCGTCCACGCCGCAGCCAGCGTCCGGCGCCAAGCGAGTTCTGATCCCGATCGGCGCGAGCGCTTGTCCGGCTAGCGACCCAGGCCGGCCTCGAAATCGCTGATCTGCGCCTCGGCCAGAAGCTGGCGCAGCTGCGCGGCGCTGGCGCGGCGCATCGGCTTCTCGTCGACCGGCGACAGCGGCGCCTGCCGCAGTACGTCCAGCGGCAGCACTGTGATGTCGATCGGCAGGCCATCGGCGCTGAACATCCAGACAGGGAACTCGCCGTCGCGGTGCCGGTCCAGCCGCAGGCGTCGGCTGCGCGGCTGTGCGGGGATGTCGTGCTGGTCGAAGAACCGGGCGAGCGCGTCGGCGTCGTCGGCATGCAGGTGCAGGGCCACCGGCGAGCGCGCGTCGGCGGTGCCTTCCAGCACCGGGCCGACGAGCCGCGGCTCGAACGGGCGGAAGAAGTGCATCGCCTCGAGCGCGGCCTCGCGGCGGCGCGCGAGTTCCTCGGCGGCATCGCGACGGAACAGGCGCTGGTACTGGCGCAGCGCGGCTTCGATCTCGGTGTTGCGGGGCAGCGAGGCGTCGTCGTGGATGCCCAGCCGTTGCGCCGCCTTGAGCTTGGCCTGGTGGTAGTCGGCGATGCCGCTCTCGGCCATCAGCCGCGCCGCCTCGCTGGCGAGGCGTTCGCGACGTTCGCGAAGGCGCGACTGGGCGTGCTGGTGTGCGTGCTGACGGGCAGGGCGCATGGCGGGGCTCCGTGGCAGGCCAGGCGGATGTCCGCCGCCGGCCGACAGCCGGCGAAGGCACGCTATCACGCCTGCCGGCGCCAGCCGCTCGCATCATGGCCACGCTGCCGCGTCCGGTCAGGGACGTGACGGCGCCGGTCGCGGCGGCCTTCGATGCGCCATTCGCGACGCATCGAAAGACGGATCAGAAGATGTCGAAAGATTCTTCGGCAGGCTGGCTCGACTCGGTTGACGGCCCGTAGTCGATGTCGGCTTCCATGCGCTCGAGATCCTCGGCCTTGACCCATTCGATGATGCCGCCCTGCGCGTCCGGAATCAGGCGCCCGCCCGGTCCGACCGCGACCTTGACCATGCCGTCCGGCGGCACGTTCGGCTGGATCGGCTGGCCTTCCAGCGCCACCCGCATGTAGTCGATCCAGATCGGCAGCGCGGCCTTGCCGCCGTATTCGCGGTAGCCGAGCGACTTGAAGTCGTCGCGTCCGACCCAGACGGTGGTGACGTAGGGGCCGCCGAAGCCGGCGAACCACGCGTCGCGATAGTCATTGGTCGAGCCGGTCTTGCCACCGACGTCCTCGCGGCCGAGCACCTTCGCCGCGGTACCCGTACCACGCTGCACGACGTCGCGAAGGATCGACACCATCTGGTAGCCGATGCGCTCGTCGATCGCGCGCGGGGCCAGCAGCATGTTGCTGGTGTCGACCTGCGTGCGCGGCCGCGCGTCGGCGCCAGCCGCGCCGTTGGGCGTTGCCGGCGCGGCGGCGGGTACCGCCCCGGGTGCAGGGCCCAGATCGAAGCCGTCCACCACCGCCGAAGGCGCCTTGACCTGCCCGCCGGCCGCCGTCGCGGTGCCGCCGCAGCCATGGCAGCCCGTCGCCGGCTTCTCCTTGAAGACGACGGCGCCGTTGCGGTCCTTGACCGTATCGATGAACCACGGCGTCACCCGGAAACCGCCGTTGTGGAAGGCCGCATAGCCGCGCGCCACCGACAGCGGCGTCAGCGACGCGGTGCCCAGCGACATCGACAGGTTCGGCGGCAGCTCCTTCTCCTCGAAGCCGAAGTGACTGATGAATCGCCGCGCATAGTCGACGCCGATCGCGTCTAGCAGGCGCACCGAAACGAGGTTGCGCGACTGCACCATCGCCTCGCGCAGGCGCATCGGGCCGGCGAAGTTGCCGCTGTCGTTCTGCGGGCGCCAGACGTTGCCGGCGCGATCGCGGAAGACCACGGGCGCGTCGAGCACGATCGACGCGGGATTGAAGCCACGCTCGAACGAAGCCGCGTAGACGAAGGGCTTGAAGCTCGAGCCGGGCTGGCGCCTGGCTTGGGTTGCTCGGTTGAACTTGTTGCCGGCGAAGCTGTAGCCCCCCGACAGCGCGCGCAGTGCGCCGTTCATCGAGTCGATCGAGACCAGCGCGGCCTGCGCGCGCGGCAGCTGGTCGAGGCGATAGCTCACGCGCGCGTCTGCAGCGGATTCGCCCTTCTTCGGCTCCGCCACGATGCGGCGCAGGCGCACGATGTCGCCGCGCTTGAGCGCGCCCAGGCTCGCGCCGGGCCAGCCCTGGCTGCGTTCGAGTTCGACGGTTGACCCGTCGGCGAGCGCGAACGTCGCGCCTCCCGCCGAACCCGACAGCACGATCGCGGACAGCAGGTCGCCCTGGGCGGGCAGGTCGCGCAGGTGGCGGGCGGCCGCCGCGGCACCGGCATCCGCCGCGAGTTCCACGTGCTTCTCCGCTCCGCGCCAGCCATGGCGGCGGTCGTAGGTGTGCAGGCCGTCGCGCAGCGCCTTGTCGGCCGCGGTCTGCAGCGCCGGATCGATCGTGGTGGTGACGTGGAATCCGCGGGTCAGCACCTCCGGCCCGAACTGCGCGATCATCTGCTGGCGCACCATCTCGGCGACGAAAGGCGCGTACACCTCGACGGGGCGCTCGTGCGGGCTGGCGTGCATCGGCGTCGCCTTGGCGCGATCGGCTTCCGCGCGGCTCACGAACTTCAGCTCGGCCATGCGGTCGAGGATGTAGTCGCGGCGGATCCTCGCGCGCGCCGTGTTGCTGATCGGGTTCGCGGCCGACGGGAACTTCGGAATGCCCGCCAGCGACGCCATCTCGTCGAGCGTCAGCTGGTCCAGCGTCTTGCCGTAGTAGAACTCGGCGGCGGCGCCCACGCCGTAGGCGCGGTTTCCGAAGAAGCTGACGTTGAGATAGAGCTCGAAGATCTCGTCCTTGCTGAGCTCGCGCTCCATGCGCATGGCGAGCAGCATCTCGGCGAGCTTGCGCGTGTAGCTGTATTCGGAACTCAGGAAGAACTGGCGGGCCACCTGCTGGGTGATGGTCGAGCCGCCCGGCACGCGCTTGTCGTCGGTCGTGGCGAGCAGCCAGATCGCACGCGCCACGCCTTTGAAGTCCACGCCATGGTGCTGGTAGAAGCGGGCATCCTCGACGGCGATGAAGGCCTGCTTGAGCCGCTCGGGCACCTTTTCGATGTCGACCGGATAACGCCGCGCCTCGCCGAACAGCGCCATGAGCTTGCCGTCGCGCGAGTAGACGTACATCGGCTCTTCGAGCTTGACGTCGCGCAGCGTCTCCACGTCGGGCAGCTTCGGCGCGATGACGGCATACAGTGCGCCCGCGGCGATCAGCCCCAGCACCGCAAGGCCTGCGCATGCGAAAAGGGCCCAGCGGAGCAGGCGGCGTAGACGGGGCATCGGAACGTTTCCGGTTGCAGGACCGAGGGGCCGCGCAGTATAGAGGAGCAGGTCCGAAGGGCCGGGCGCAGGGGCGTCGGAAATCCGGCGGCGCACGGCAGGTCGGTTCAGCAAGTCGCCGACGGGTTTTTGTCGGACTGGATCACGAATCGTGATGTGGCTGTTGCCAGTCCGTGAAAAGTCCGTTATCTAGGCAGTGCCGCAAGAAGCGCATCTAAACGCCTGGTGGCATTGGGGAGATCGAAGTGGGCGTGATCACAAAGAGCCAGCCGGCGATCGTCGGCGTGGATATCAGTTCGACTGCAGTCAAGCTGCTGCAGCTGTCCCGGGCGGGCAACCGCTATCGGGTCGAGCACTACGCGGTCGAGCCGTTGCCGCCCAATGCGGTCGTCGAGAAGAACATCGTCGAGGTCGAGGCGGTGGGCGAGGCGATCAAGCGGGCCCTGGCACGTTCGGGCACCCGCGCGCGGCACGCCTCCGCGGCGGTCGCGGGCTCGGCGGT
>CAZNRZ010000109.1:0-8048 GCA_964575535.1 uncultured Lysobacter sp.
TCGGCGCGCTCGGTGATCAGGCCCAGGCCGACGGAGAAGCGGTCGGTGATGGCGACCGACGCCGCGAGGGTCAGGTCGATGATCTTCACGTCGGAGGTGATCGCGCTGTAGCGGCCCACCCAGTTCGGGTCGTATTCGGTCTTGAGGCCGAAGGGCGCGTTGACGCTGGCGCCGAAGGTGAGGCGGTCGATCGCGCCGGACATCGGGAAGATGGCCGCGAGGGCGGGCACGGCGGTCAGGTCGCCCGGGTCGCCACCGTCGTTGCCGCTCAGCGGGGTACCGACTGCGGTGGTGCCGCCGCCTTCGAAGTCCGCGGTCAGGTCGATCAGCGACAGGTCGTTGCGGACCGTGGTCTGCTCGAAGGTCGACATCGCAGCGGGGTTGTTGGTGACGGCCGAGGCGTCGCCGATGCTGGTGGCCGTGCCGGCGAAGGCGCGACCCATGTTCTGCACGCTGTTCTCGCGGATCTGGAAGCCCGAGGCCTGGGCATTGCCCATCGCCAGCGCGCCGGTGATGCCCAGCGCGAGCGCCGTCAGGCGCATGAAGCCGTTTACCTGCATGTCTCTCTCCAAAAATGGGAACCGCTTCGCCGGTCGGGCCGGCCATCGTCTGATGGGGCGCGGCCCCACCATGCGGTGCCGAATATATCCGTTAGCAGCCTCTTAACAAAAGCCGCGGCGGTGGGCAGCGGGCACGCTCTCGTTCATGATCCGGACTGCCGCCCGCATCCGGCTCCCGCGTGTTCGTAGCCATCCCGCCCCGTGAAAAGACGCCGCTGCGCTGGGCCATGCCGCTGCTGTTCCTGGCGCTGTGGGGCTGCTTCGTGGCAGCCAGCCTGATGCCGGAAGATCAACAGCGGCGCCTGCTGGCCGACTGGGGTGCACTGTCGGGCGACCTCACCTCCTGGCCGGCGCTGATGGCGGCGCTGCGCGATGGCCGCCTGGCGCGTCTGGCGAGTGCGCTGTTCCTGCACGCCGACTGGGCGCACCTGATCGGCAACCTGCTGTTCCTGCTGATCTTCGGCGCGCCCGCCGAGCGCGCGATGGGGCCGTGGCGCTTCCTCGCGCTCTTCCTGCTGGGCGGGGTGGTGGCGAATCTGGCGGCGGTGCTCGCCATCGGCGCGCCGGACCGCCTCATCATCGGCGCCAGCGGCGCAGTGTCGGCGCTGATCGGTGCCTACCTCGCGCTGTTTCCCGGCGCCCGGCTGGGGCTGGTGGTTCCGCTGGGGCTGTTCCTGCAGTTCGTGAAGATGCCGGCGGCGGTGCTGATCGGCGTCTGGGCGGCGCTGCAACTGGTGTACACCTTCGTCGGTCCGGCCTTCGGCGCGGTGGCGTGGTCGGCGCACCTGGCGGGCTTCGCCTTCGGCGGCGCGTTCGCACTCATCGCGCGGCGCGGAATCGCCCGCCGCCTGCGCCGGCGCAGGGGCTTCTGATCGCCCGGCGGGCGCCGCAGCATTGAACCGCGCCGGGTCGCCCCCCATCTTCCGGGGGTCCGAATCGACCCGCCGCCCATGCCCAAGCCGCTCTACAAGGTCACGTTCCTCAATGCCGGCAAGGTCTACGAGCTGTACGCCCGCCATGTCGGCAGCGGCGCGCTCTGGGGCTTCACCGAGGTCGGGGAGCTGGTCTTCGATGTCCACGACGGCCTGGTGATCGACCCCACCGAGGAGCGCCTGCGCGACGAGTTCGGCACCACGCGCGTGCTGCACCTGCCGATGCACAGCATCGTGCGGATCGAGGAGGTCGAGCGTAAGGGCCAGTCGGCAATCCGCGACGCGGCCACCGGCGAGAAGGTGGTCACGCCCTTCCCGATGCCGCACAAGCCGCGCTGAGCGGCGCGCCAGCGGGCGCCGGCGCTCGAGGGAGGCGATCACGCGGGCGCAGTGGACACGGCGTCGCTCGCCGCATCTGCCCCACCGCCATGCCCACGAAGCATGGCCGATTCCGACCGTGCCCCGGCGAAGGACCATCGCGCGCGACGGCGTTCCGCTCCGCGCGCAATCACGGCGCCCGCCGCGACGGGCCTAGCGCGCCGCCGCGAGCTTCTTCAGTTCCGTCAGCGCCTGCGCGATGTAGGCCTCGCCCTCCAGCACGTCGCCGGCCGCCAGGCCGTCCTCGCCTTCGGCACGCAGATGGCCGGGCAGGCTGGCTTCGGTGAAGCCCGTGCGCGCGCCGTCCTCCTTCGGAACCGTGAAGACTACGTCGGGCACGATGCCCAGCGCCTGGATCGACGTGCCCTTCGGGGTGAAGTAGCGCGCGGTGGTGAGCTTGATCGAGTCGCCGTTATCCAGGGGCAGCAGCGTCTGCACCGAACCCTTGCCGAACGTGCGGCTGCCGACCACGCGCGCGCGACCGTTGTCGCGCAGCGCGCCGGCCAGCACTTCCGACGCGCTGGCGGAGCCGGCGTCCACCAGCACCACCACCGGCGCCCCGTCCAGGCGATCGCCCGGGGTGGCGGCGAACTGCGCCTCGGTGATCGGCAGGCGCCCACGGGTGGACACGATGCCGCCGCGGTCGAGCAGGTCGTCGGCGATCTGCACCGCGGCGGTGAGCAGGCCGCCGGGGTTGCTGCGCAGGTCGATGACCAGCCCGCGCAGCTTTCCACCGGCCTGCAGACGCTCGAGCGCCTTCTCGAAATCCGCGGCGGTGTCGGCCTGGAAGGCGGCGATGCGCACGTAGCCGAAGCCCGGCTCGAGCAGGCGCGAGCGCACGCTGGTGACGCGGATGGTGTCGCGCACCACGGTGATGTCCAGCGGACGGCGCTCGCCCTCGCGCAGGATCGTCAGCACCACCTTGCTGCCGGCGGGGCCGCGCAGCGGGGCGGAGCTGTCGTCCTCGCCCGCGCGCTGCGGCTTGCCGTCGATGGCGACGATCAGGTCGCCCGACTTGACCCCCGCCTTCGCAGCCGGCGTGTCGTCGATGGCGGCGATGACGCGCAGGCTGCCGTCCTCCTGGCGCTGCAGCTCCACGCCGATGCCCTCGTAGGCGCCGCGCGCGCCCTCTTCGAAACTCTGCGCCGCCTCGCGCTCGAAATAGACGCTGTGCGGATCAAGGTCGAGCAGCAGGCCGCGGATGGCGGACTGCATCAGCTGCGCGTCGGTGATCGGCTCGACATGCGCCTGGCGCACGGCATTGAAGACGGAGACGAAGCGGCGGATCTCGTCGAGCGGGACCTTGTCGTCGGTGTCGGCGGCGCCTGCAGCCGCGCTGGGCGCCGGCGCAGGTGCGGGGGGGACGGGCACGGGAGCCGGCGTAACGGGCACCTGCGCGGGTCGCGCGGGCGGCGTCGGCGGCGCGGGCGCCTGTCCCGGCTGCGCGGGCGAGGCCGGCGGTGTCGGCGCCTGCTGCGCGAGCAGCGGCGCGCAGGCCAGCAGCAGGACGGGGAGGATCAGGCGACGACGCGGCATGGCATCTCCGGAACGGGTCCGGCCGGGCGGCCGGGAAACGGCGAGTGGAGCACGGTAGCGCGGCGGCGCGTCGACGGCGTGCAGGTCAGCGCCGCAGCCAGACCCCGGGGTCGACCGGCGCCCCGTTGCGGCGCAACTCGAAGTACAGCGCCGCGCGGCCCTGCCCGCCGGAGGTGCCGACGGTGGCGATCGCGTCGCCGCGCCTGATCGCCGCGCCGACATCCTTGAGCAGCGAATCGTTGTGCGCGTAGAGCGACATGTAGCCGTTGCCGTGGTCGACGATGGCCAGCAGGCCGTAGCCGGTCATCCATTCGGCGTAGACGACGGTGCCGTCGGCAACGGCGCGCACCGCGCTGCCCGCGCCGGCGCCGATCAGCAGGCCGTCGCTGCGGCGCCCGTCCGGCATGGGGCGACCGTAGCCCGCGAGCAGCGCGCCCGACACCGGCCAGCCCAGCCCACCGACCTGCGGCGCCGGCGTGCTGGCGACCTGCACCGGCGGGCGCGTCGCGCGCTTCGGCGGCGCCGGCAACCCCTGCGCCTTCGCCGCCTTCGCGGCTGCAGCCTCCGCGGCGCGCGCCTTCGCCGCGGCGGCCTTTTCCGCACGCGCCCGCTCGGCGGCGATGCGCCGGCGTTCGGCCTCCGCCTTCGCCGCGGCCGCGCGCAACTGTTTCAGCAGCTGCTCCAGCGACTTCGCATCGCGCCCCAGCGCCTTCTCGCGCTCGGCGCGGTCGCGGTAGCGCTGGTCGATCTGCGCCATCAGCACGGCGCGTTGCGCGCGATCGTCCTGCAGCTTCTTCAACTGCCCCGCCTGCGCGCGCTGCGCGGCGGTGAGCTCGCGCTGGCGCTGCGCGATCTCCGCTTCCACGCGGTCGAGCTCGGCGAGCTGCGTGGCGAGCACGCGGATCCGCTGCGCGCGGGCGCGTTGCAGGTAGCCGTGGTAGGTCAGTACGCGCTGCGCGTCCTCGACCCGATCGCGCGCGAGCAGCGACTTGAGCGCGCCGGCCTGGCCCTGCCGGTCGGCCGCGCGCAGCAGGCCCGCAAGTTCCTCGCGCGCACCGGACAGCGTGCCGCGCAGCTGCGCCTGTCGCGGCCGCAGCTGCAGCAGGCGCGCGCGGTCGGCCTCGATCTGCGCCTGCGTCTGCCGCAATGCGCGATCGCTCGCGCCCACCTGCTCGTCGGCCGCGCGCAATTGCCGGCTCGCCTCGCCGCGCTGGCCTTCCAGCTTGCGACGTTCGGCGGCGACGCCCTGCAGCTCGCGCTTGACCTGCTGCAGCTGGCGCTCGGCCTTGCGCGTGTCCTGCGCGGGCGCGGACGCCATGACGGCGAAGGCGAGCACGAGGCCCGGCAGCAGTCGCGCGATGCGCATGTCAGCCCGCGAGCAGGCTCGTGCCGGTCATCTCGACGGGCTGGGCGACGCCGAGCAGGTCGAGGATGGTCGGCGCCACGTCGCGCAACGCGCCGCCCGTGCGCAGCGTCGCCACGCGCGGGCCGCAGTAGACGAAGGGCACCGGCCCGACCGTGTGCGCGGTATGCGGCTGGCCGGTCGAGGCGTCGCGCATCATCTCGAGGTTGCCGTGGTCGGCGGTGACCAGCAGCGCGCCATGCATCTCGGCCACCGCGGCGCGGATCGCGCCGAGCGCGACATCGACGGCTTCAGCGGCCTGGATCGCGGCGCTGATGATGCCGGTGTGGCCGACCATGTCGGGATTGGCGATGTTGCAGATGGCCACGTCGACCGCACCCGAGCGGATCGCCGCACACAGATTCGCGGTCACTTCGGGGCAGCTCATTTCCGGCTGCAGGTCGTAGGTGGCGACCTGCGGGCTCGGCACGAGAATGCGTGTCTCGCCGGGGTATTCGTCCTCGCGCCCGCCGCTGAAGAAGAAGGTGACGTGCGCGTACTTCTCGGTCTCGGCGATGCGCAACTGGCGCAGGCCGTTGAGCGCCAGCACTTCGCCCAGCGTGTTGCGCAGGTCGTCGGGGCCGAAGGCCACCGGTGCGGGCAGCTTCGCGTCGTATTCGGTGAGGCAGACGAAGCGCGACAGCGCGGGCCGGCGCGCGGCGAAGCCCTCGAACGTCGGCAGCACGAACGCGCCGGTGAGCTGGCGCGCGCGGTCGGCGCGGAAGTTCATGAAGACCACCGCGTCGCCGTCGCGCATGCCGGCGTAGCCGTCGAGCACGGTCGGGGCGACGAACTCGTCGTTCTCGCCGCGCGCATAGGCGGCTTCGAGCGCGGCGATCGCATCCGTCGCGACATGCTCCGCGCGCGCATCGACCACCGCGTCCCAGGCGCGCTGCACGCGGTCCCAGCGCCGATCGCGGTCCATCGCGAAGTAGCGGCCGCCCACCGTCGCGATGCGCGCGTTGCCGAGGCGGTCGCAGACCGCCTGTAGCGCCCGCAGGCTCGGCTCGGCGGAGCGCGGCGGGGTGTCGCGGCCGTCGAGGAAGGCGTGCACGGCCACCCGCGGCACGCCCAGGCGCTGCGCCATCGCCAGCATCGCGAACACGTGCGCCTCGTGGCTGTGCACGCCGCCGGGCGAGAGCAGGCCCATCACGTGCAGCGTGCCGTCCGCCGCGATCGCCGCTTCGCAGGCGGCGCGCAGTTCGGCGTTGTCGAAGAACGTGCCGTCCTCGATCGCCGCATCGACGCGCGTGAGGTCCTGGTAGACGATGCGCCCGGCGCCGAGGTTCATGTGACCGACCTCGGAATTGCCCATCTGCCCCTCCGGAAGGCCCACGTGGCGGCCCTCGGTGTGGATCAGCGTAGACGGGCAGTCGCGGACCAGCGCGTCCCAGTTCGGCAGGCTCGCCTGCGCCAGCGCATTGTCGGTGGGATCCTCGCGATGGCCCCAGCCGTCGAGGATCAGCAGGACGACGGGCTTGACGGCGGCTTCGGACACGGCGGCTCCTGTGACTTCGGGCAGGTGCCCGGCGGGGGCGAAAGCGCGATTGTATCGGGGCGCCCGCAGCGGGCCCGCCCCGTGCTTAAACCGATCCGTCCGCCGGCGCATCGAAGCCGGACCACCAGGAGAACGACCATGCGCACTCTCACCACCGCCCCGCTCGCCGCCCTGGCGTTCGCCCTCGCCCTCGCCATCGCACCGGCCAACGCGCAGCAGGGCCCGGACATCGACAAGATCAACGGCAGCATCCACGCCGAGGCCGGCAAGGCCTACGGCGACCTCGAAACGGTGAATGGCTCGATCCGCATCGATGCGAACGCACGGGTGGGCAGCGCGGAAACCGTCAACGGCAGCATCCGCATGGAGAGGGGTGGGCAGGCCGGCTCGCTGGAGACGGTCAACGGCAGCATCCGCGTCGAGGGCAGCGGCCGGGTCGGCGATCTTTCGACCGTCAACGGCGGCATCTTCGTCGATCGCGGCGGCAACGTCGGCGGCAGCATCGAGACGGTCAACGGCTCGATCGGGCTGGTCGATACGGACGTCGCCGAGGGCATCGAGACGGTCAACGGCGACATCACCGTCGGCGTGGGCAGCCACGTGCGCGGCGGCATCCGCGTGGTCAAGCCGCAGAACAACTGGGGCATCACCCTCCGCAAGAAGCGCGATCCGCGCATCGTGATCGGCCCGAATGCGCGCGTGGACGGCCCGCTGGTGTTCGAGCGCGCGGTCGAGCTGTTCGTGCACGCCAGCGCGCATACGGGCGCGATCACCGGCGCCACCGCGCAGCGCTTCACCGGCGACACCCCGCCGGCGCGCTGACCCGCGCGGCGCGGGCGCGGCCTAGAATCGGGCGGTCGACGCGGCATCGGGCCGCGTCGCCCCACTGCTGGAGCCCGCGATGACCCGACGCTTTCCGCCTGCGTCCCCGCTCGTGACCGCCCTGCTCGCCGCCGGCCTCGCCGGCTGCGCGGGCATGCCCGGGGCCGTGTCGACCGACGCACCGCCCGCCGCCGCCGGGCACGTCTTCAAGGCCGCCATCGACGGCGCCGACTTCGCTCAGCACGTGCGCGTGCTCGCCTCCGACGACTTCGAAGGCCGCGCACCCGGCAGCGCCGGCGAGACGAAGACGGTCGAATACCTCGCCGCGCAGTTCGCGCGCATGGGCCTCGAGCCCGGCAACGGCGGCAGCTGGTTCCAGACCGTGCCGATGGTCGAGACCACCGCGGACCCGTCCACCACGCTCACATTGGACGTCGACGGCAAGCCGCGCACGCTCGCCTTCGGCACCGACATGGTCGTCGGTACCCGTACGGCCAATCCCGTGGTGAAGCTCGATGCCAGCCAGCTCGTCTTCGTCGGCTACGGCGTGAACGCGCCCGAGCGCGGCTGGAACGACTACGCCGGACTGGACGTCAAGGGCAAGACGGTCGTCATGCTCGTCAACGATCCGGGTTTCCACACGCAGGACGCCGCGCTGTTCGACGGCAAGGCCATGACCTACTACGGCCGCTGGACCTACAAGTTCGAGGAAGCCGCACGCCAGGGCGCGGCGGGCGCGATCATCATCCACGATGACGCCGGCGCGGCCTACGGCTGGGACGTGGTGAAGAATTCCTGGAGCGGCGCGCAGTTCGACCTGCGCGCCAGCGACGATCCGGAGCCGCGTCTGCCGGTGCAGGGCTGGATCACGCAGGCGCAGGCGAAGTCGCTGTTCGCCGACCTCGGCCACGACCTCGACG
>CAZNRZ010000110.1:0-3910 GCA_964575535.1 uncultured Lysobacter sp.
CTAGAGGAATGACTGTCCACGACAGAACCCGGCTTATCGGCCGGCTCCGCCACCTTCCTCTCCGACGAGCGGTCGCCACCCAGGCGGCCGTAGCGACGGCTGCTGCGCCGCGGCACAGCGGCTGTAGGGGCTGTGGACATCCCGTCAAGATTCGCGGCCAAACCCTTGGATTCTCAAATTTTGAGACGAAACAGCAGCTTGTGGATAAAGCTTGAACAAGTCTCTGAAGAGTCTCGCAAGTCGTTGACTTCACATGGAAAAATGAGCGCGACGGATTGTTGACAACCCCCGGAACCGGTCCTAAGGTGGGCTCCCGTGGGAAAACCGGGTTTTTGGTGGTTTTCCCCGCTCACATCAAACCCGCGTGAAGACGGGTGAACGGACAGGGGACGGTCGTGTTCCAGGGCGAAACCGCCATCACCATCGATGACAAGGGCCGGATGGCAGTGCCCACTGCCTACCGGGACCTCATCGCGCGTGCGTGCGACGGCCGCCTGGTCTTCACCTACAGCCCGTTCGAAGCGGGCGCCCTCTATCTCTATCCGCAGCCGGCCTGGGAGCGCGTGCGCGACCAGGTCAATGCGCTGCCCAGGACCAAGCGCAACAGCCGCATCTTCCAGCTCAAGCTGGTCGGCGCGGCGGCCTTCGTCGAACCCGACGGCAACGGCCGCATCAGCGTGCCGGCGAGCCAGCGCGCGGCGGTGGGCATCGAGAAGCGCGCCGTGCTGCTGGGCATGGGCGACAAGTTCGAGCTGTGGAGCGAGCAGGCGCACCACGCCCAGATCCGTCAGGTGATCACCGACGAGGATCTGAGCGACGGTCTGCTCGATCTGGCGCTGTGACGGTGGGTGGCGTGGAGCGCGGCGCGCTCGCAGGCCACCTCCCGGTGATGTACGCGCAGGTCCTGGACGGGCTGCGGGTCGTGGGGGATGGAACGTATCTGGACGGCACGTTCGGTCGCGGCGGGCATGCCCGCGGTGTGCTCGGACAACTGGGCCCGGAAGGTCGCCTGCTCGTGATGGACAAGGATCCCGAAGCGATCGCCGTCGCCGAACGCGAGTTCGGTGGCGATGCGCGCGTGTCCGTCTTCCGCGGCAGCTTCGCGCAGCTGGCCGACTGGAACGCCACGGCCGGCGGCCTCGACGGCGTGCTGTTCGACTTGGGCGTGTCCTCCCCGCAGCTGGACGTCGCCGAGCGCGGCTTCTCCTTCGGCAAGGACGGCCCGCTGGACATGCGCATGGACCCGGAGTCGGGCGCCAGCGCGGCCGACTGGCTGGCCACCGCCACCGACCGCGAGATCGCCGACGTGCTGTGGACCTTCGGCGAGGAGCGCCAGAGCCGCCGCATCGCCCGCGCGATCGTCGCGCGCCGCGCGCAGGCGCCGATCCTGCGCACCGCGCAGCTGGCCGATCTCATCGCCAGCGTGATCCCCCGCGGCGACCAGAAGATCCATCCGGCCACGCGCTCGTTCCAGGCCATCCGCATCTTCATCAATCGCGAGCTGGGCGACCTGCAGGACGGTCTCGACGCCGCGCTGGCGCGCCTGAAGCCCGGCGGCCGCCTCGCGGTGATCAGCTTCCACTCGCTGGAAGATCGCATCGTCAAGCAGTTCATCAATCGTCATTCGAAAGCGCCGGCCGGCAACCGCCGCATGCCGGTGGAAGCCGATTTCGTGCCACTGCTGTGCGACGTCAGCGGTGCGCTGAAGGCCGACGAGGCGGAGACCTCGGCCAATCCGCGCGCCCGCAGCGCGGTGCTGCGCGTCGCCGAGAAACTGGCGGTGGCCGCATGATCGCCCGCGCGCTGCTGGTCGCCCTGATCGTCGCCAATATCGCCACGGCGCTGGCGGTGGTGCATTCGCGCCACGCGCACCGGCAGCTCTTCATCGAGGCCACGCGGCTGGAGAAGGCGCGCGACGAGCTCAACATCGAGTTCGGCCGCCTGCAGCTCGAGCAGGCGACGTGGGCCGAGGCCAACCGCATCGACCAGGTCGCGCGCGACCGCCTCGGCATGAAGTTCCCCGAGGGCGGCGAGATCGTGGTGGTGCGCCCATGAGGACGCAGGGCGACATCCGCCGCGCGCGCAACGGGCGCCAGGCCGCGTCGTTCGATCCGCGCCGCCTGCTGCGCCTGCTCGCCGGCGGCGACGGCCCGCGCGGCCGCACGCGCATGGACCTGCGCTTCCGCCTGCTCGGCATGGCCGGCCTGTTCGGCCTGTGTTCGTTCGCGCTGGTCGCGCGCGCCTTCTACGTGCAGGTGGTCGACAACGACTTCTACGTCGCGCAGGGCGAGGCGCGCTCTTTACGGGAAATTCCGATCCCGACCTCGCGCGGCATGATCACCGACCGCAACGGCGAGCCGCTGGCGGTGTCCACGCCGGTCGAATCGATCTGGGCCAACCCGCAGGAAGTGCTGAAGGCGCCCGACCGGCTGCCCGCGCTCGCCAAGGCCCTGGGCGTACCCGTCGACGTGCTCACGCGCAAGCTCACGCAGCGCGCGGGCAAGGAATTCGTCTATCTCAAGCGCCGCATCAATCCCGACGAGGCGCGCAGGATCCTCGCGCTCGGCCTGCCCGGCGTGGCGAGCCAGCGCGAGTACCGGCGCTTCTATCCGCAGGGCGACGCGCTCGCGCACGTGCTCGGCTTCACCAACATCGACGACGAGGGCCAGGAAGGCCTGGAGCTCGCCTTCGACGAATGGCTGCGCGGCCGCCCCGGCGCCAAGCGCGTGATCCGCGACGGCCGCGGCCACATCGTCGGCAACGTCGACCTGCTGCGCCCCGCGCAGCCCGGCCGCGACCTCACCCTCACCATCGACCGCCGCATCCAGTTCCTCGCGCACCGCGAGCTGCGTGCCGCGCTGCTGCGCCACGGCGCGGAGAGCGGCTCGATCGTCGTCGTCGACGTCGCCACCGGCGAAGTGCTGGCGATGACCAACCTGCCGACCTACAACCCGAACGCGATCGGCAGCGCGCCGCGCGACGCGCACCGCAACCGTGCCGTCACCGACGTGCTCGAGCCGGGCTCGACGATGAAGCCGATCACCGTCGCCGCCGCGCTCAAGGCCGGCATCGTGCGCCCCGATTCGACCATGAACCTCAACCCGGGCTGGATGAAGCTCGGGCGCTACACGATCCGGGACCACCGCAACTACGGCGTGCAGTCGCTCACCGGCGTCATCACCAAGAGCTCGAACCTGGGCGCGGCGCAACTGGCCGCGAAGATGGACGACCGCTACTTCTACGAGTTCGTGCGCAGCTTCGGCTACGGCAGCAAGCCGGGCAGCGGCTTTCCCGGCGAGTCCTCGGGCGTGCTCGCGCAGCCGTCGCGCTGGAACGGCCTGCAGAAGGCGACGATCTCCTACGGCTACGGCCTGTCGGCGACGCCGCTGCAGATCGCCGTCGCCTATGCCGCGCTGGCCAATGGCGGCCGGCTCACCACGCCGACCTTCGTCAAGGGCGAGAAGGCGCAGGTGCGGCAGGTGGTGGACGCGGCGATCGCCGGCCACGTCATGAAGATGATGCAGACGGTGACGGAGACCGGCGGCACCGCGACGCAGGGCGCGATCCTCGGCTACCACGTCGCCGGCAAGACCGGCACGGTGCGCAAGTTCAACGGCAGTGGCGGCTACTCGCGCGACTACATCACCTACTTCGCGGGTGTGGTGCCGGTCGACAACCCGCGCTTCGCGACCGTCGTGGTCGTCAACAACCCCGATCCGGCCAAGGGCGGCTACTACGGCGGGCTCGTCTCCGCACCGGTGTTCAAGGCGGTGATGGAAGGCTCGCTGCGCCTGATGGACGTGGCGCCGGACGACATCGAGACCTGGCTCGCCGCGCAGGACAAGGCCGCGGGCAAGGCCGCTCCGGCGGCGACGCAGCTGGCGGCGCTGCCGGCGCCTGCATTGCCGGC
>CAZNRZ010000110.1:4010-7960 GCA_964575535.1 uncultured Lysobacter sp.
TGCCGGCGCCTGCATTGCCGGCACCCGTCCTGCTGCCGGTCGGGCAGGTGACGCCATGAGCCTGCCGCTGCGCGAGCTGCTGCCCGACGTCGACGGCATTCCCGCCGACCTCGCGATCACCGCGCTGGTGCAGGACAGCCGCGAGGTGGTGCCCGGCGCGGCCTTCGTCGCGATCGGCGGGTTCGGCACGCACGGCCTGGCGTTCACCGATTCGGCGCGCGCGCGCGGCGCTGTCGCGGTGCTGTTCGAGCCGCCTGCGCCGGCCGAGCATCCCGCGCCGGCCGACGCCATCGCGGTGCCCGGCCTGCGCGCGCGCCTGGGCGAGATGGCGCACCGGTTCCACGGCCGCCCGAGCGAAGCCATGAGCGTCGTCGGCGTGACCGGCACCAACGGCAAGACGTCCACCGTGCAACTGCTCGCGCAGGCGTGGACGCTGCGCGGCACCTGCGCGGGCAGCATCGGCACGCTGGGCGCGGGGCTCCATGGCCGCATCGAGCCCACCGGCTTCACCACGCCGCTGGTGCTGCGCCTGCATGCGCTCATCGGCGAACTGCGCGACGCGGGCGCGCGGGCGCTGGCGATGGAAGTCAGCTCGCATGCGCTGGACCAGGGCCGCGTCGACGGCGTGCGCTTCGACGTCGGCGTGTTCACCAACCTCACGCGCGATCATCTCGACTACCACGGCAGCATGGCCGCCTACGGCGCCGCCAAGGCGCGCCTGTTCGGCTGGCCGGGCCTGGGCGCGGCGGTCGTCAACATCGACGACGACTACGGCCGCCCGCTCTGCGCCGCGCTGCCGCCGCACATCCGCGCCATCTGCGTGAGTTCGCGCGACACCGAGGGCGCCACGCTGCGCGCCACCGACATCGTGCTGGACGCGAACGGCCTGGCCTTCGATCTCGTCGCCGACGACGCGCGCCACGCCGTGCGTTCGCCGCTGCTCGGCCGGTTCAACGTCGACAACCTGCTGGCCGTCGCGGGCGCGTTGCACGCGCTGGACGGCGACCTCGCCGGCATCGCCGACACGCTCTCGCGGCTGCAGCCCATCCATGGCCGCATGAACCGCCTCGGCGGCGGCGAGGGCCAGCCGCTGGTGGTCGTCGACTACGCGCACACGCCCGACGCGCTCGAGCAGGCGCTGGCCACGCTGCGCGCGCATACCGCCGGACGGCTGGTCTGCGTGTTCGGCTGCGGTGGCGAGCGCGACACCGGCAAGCGCCCGCAGATGGGCGCGCTCGTCGAACGCCTCGCGGATGTCGCCATCGTCACCGACGACAATCCCCGCGGCGAGGATGGCGATGCCATCGTGGCGCACATCCTTGCCGGGCTTTCCGACGCCGATGCGGCGATCGTCGAGCGCGACCGCCGCGAAGCGATCCGCCGCGCGGTGGCGCTGGCCGGCGAGGGCGACGTGGTGCTGATCGCCGGCAAGGGCCACGAGTCCACCCAGGACATCGGCGGCGTGCTGCATCCCTTCGACGACACCGCCGTCGCGCGCGACGCGCTGGGAGTCTGCGCATGAGGCCGCTGCGGCTGTCCGATATCGCCGCGATGACCGCCGGCCGCGTGGTCGGCGAGGACGTCGTGGTCGATCGCCTGCTCACGGATACGCGCGGGCTCGCGGGCGTGGCGCCGGAGCAGCGCGCGACCAGCCTGTTCGTCGCGCTGAAGGGTGCGCGCTTCGACGGCCACGATCACCTGCAGGCCGCGGCGGATGCCGGCATCGGCGCCGCGCTGGTCTCGCGCGTGCACGGCGCGCTGCCGCAGGTGCTGGTGGGCGATACGCAGCTCGCGCTGGCCGACCTCGCGCGCGGGCTGCAGGCCACGCGCGCGACGACGCTCGTCGCCATCACCGGCAGCAACGGCAAGACCTCGGTGAAGGCGCTCGCGCTGGCCATCTTCGAACAGGCCGGGCGCACCTACTCGACGCCGGGCAACCGCAACAACGAGATCGGCCTGCCGCTGGCGGTAATCGAGGCGCCCGACGACGCCGAATTCGCCGTCTACGAGATGGGCGCCGGCCAGCCGGGCGACATCGCCTACCTCACCGCGATCGCGCGTCCGGACGTGTCGGTGGTCAACAACATCGGCCCGGCGCATCTGGAGCGCATGGGCTCGCTCACCGGCATCGCCGACACCAAGGCCGCGATCTACGACGCGCTGCCCGAAGCCGGCGTGGCGGTGATCAACGCCGACGATGCGTTCGCGCCGTACTTCGCCGAACGCGCGGCGGGGCGCCGGCAGATCCGCTTCGGGCTCGACACCAGCGCGGATGTCACCGCGCGCGACATCCGCCTCGTCGACGAGGGCTCGCGCTTCGTGCTGGTCACGCCCGAAGGCGAGGCCGACATCGCGCTCGCCATGCCGGGCCGCCACAACGTGCGCAATGCGCTGGCCGCGGCGTCGCTGGCGATCGGTGCGGGCGTGGGCCTGGCGACCATCGCGCGCGGGCTGAATGCGGCGCGTCCCGTCGCCGGGCGCCTGGTCACGCACCGCCTGCCCACCGGCGCGACGCTGATCGACGACAGCTACAACGCCAATCCCGCTTCGCTGGCCGCGGCGATCGACACGCTCGCGGCGATGCCCGGTGCGTCGTGGATCGTTCTAGGCGACATGCGCGAGCTCGGGCCCGACGCCGCGGCGCTGCATGCGCAGGCCGGCGCGCAGGCGCGCGAGGCCGGCATCGCGCGCCTGTACACGCTGGGTGCGCTCAGCGCGGCCGCGGCGGACGCCTTCGGCCCGAACGCACTGCACTTCGATAGCCACGAATCGCTGGCCCGCGCGCTGCGCGCCGACCTCGACGACACCGTCCGCGTGCTGGTCAAGGGTTCGCGCGGCAGCGCGATGGACCGCATCGTCAGCGCGCTGCTCGAGGGAGGCGCCGCATGACCCGCCTGACCGCGCGACGCGCCCATCACGCACCACGACCCGGGGCCGCCGCCCATGCTGCTTGAACTCACCCGCTGGCTGCAGGAGCTGCAGAGCCTGTTTGGCCTGTTCGGCTACCTCACCTTCCGCGGCATCCTCAGCGCGCTGACCGCGCTCGCGCTGTCGCTGTGGTGGGGGCCCGCGGTGATCCGCCGCCTCGGCCAGCTCAAGGCCGGTGGCCAGCCCATCCGCACCGACGGCCCCAAGTCGCATTTCTCCAAGGCCGGCACGCCGACCATGGGCGGCGCGCTGATCCTGCTCACCGTGCTCGCCTCCGTGCTGCTCTGGGGCGACCTGCGCAACAAGTACGTCTGGGTGGTGCTGCTGGTGATGATCGCCTTCGGCGCGATCGGCTGGTGGGACGACTGGATCAAGATCGTCAAGCGCGATCCCAACGGCATGCGCTCGCGCACCAAGTACCTGCTGCAGTCGATCTTCGGGCTCGGCGTCGGCCTGTACCTGTACTTCACCGCCGACACGCCGGCGGCGACCACGTTCTACATCCCGCTGTTCAAGCAGGTGGCGCTGCCGCTGGTGTCGGTGAGCTTCGTGCTGATCGCCTACCTGTGGGTGGTGGGCTTCTCCAACGCGGTGAACCTCACCGACGGCCTCGACGGGCTGGCGATCATGCCCACCGTGCTGGTCGCCTGCGCGCTGGGCGTGTTCGCCTACGCCTCGGGCAACGTGGTGTTCTCCAACTACCTGCAGATCCCGCAGGTGCCGGGCGCGGGCGAGCTCATCATCATCTGCGCGGCCATCGCCGGCGCGGGCCTGGGCTTCCTCTGGTTCAACACCTATCCGGCCATGGTGTTCATGGGCGACATCGGTGCGCTCGCGCTGGGCGCAGTGCTCGGCACCATCGCGGTGATCGTGCGGCAGGAACTGGTGCTGGTGATCATGGGCGGCATCTTCGTCATCGAGACGCTCTCGGTGATGATCCAGGTGGCCAGCTTCAAGCTCACCGGCAAGCGCGTGTTCCGGATGGCGCCCATCCACCACCACTTCGAGCTCAAGGGCTGGCC
>CAZNRZ010000111.1:0-7893 GCA_964575535.1 uncultured Lysobacter sp.
GCCTGGATCATCGTGGCGTTGCGGCCGAGCACGGTGATCAGCTTCTCGTTGGGGATCGTGATCAGCGAATCGCAGTGCTGCGAAAGCTCCTCGATGCCCTTGAGCGCGACCTGCATGCGGCGGCGGCCTTCGAACGGGAACGGCTTGGTGACGACGGCGACGGTGAGGATCCCCATCTCCTTCGCCAGCTGCGCCACCACCGGCGCGGCGCCGGTGCCGGTGCCGCCGCCCATGCCCGCGGTGATGAACACCATGTCGGCGCCCTGCAGCGCGTCCATGATGCGGTCGCGATCTTCCAGCGCGGCCTGGCGGCCGACTTCCGGATTCGCGCCTGCGCCCAGCCCCTTGGTGACGTTGCCGCCGAGTTGCAGCTGCAGCTTCGCGCCGCAGTTCTTGATGGCCTGCGAGTCGGTGTTGGCGGTGATGAACTCCACGCCGTCGACCGCGCTGTTGACCATGTGCGCGACCGCGTTGCCGCCGCCGCCGCCCACACCCACGACCTTGATGACGGCGTTGGGAGCCATCTTCTCGACCAGTTCGAAATGCGCCATGTCCGTTGTCCTCGTTGGGGGTCGTGATTCGTGTCCGGTGATTCGTGATTCGCCCTGGAAAAAGCGGTCACGCCCCTCGCATCGATCCCGACTCTCTATTGGTTTGTATTGTTGCTGATGTTTGAAACGCTGTGTGCTGTCGCTACGAAATTTTCTTCAACTTTTTACGCGCCGCCGCCCGCTTTCCGCTGTTTCGAATCACGATCCGCCCATCACCGATCGCGGCGTCAGAACTCGCCGCGATACCAGGTCTTCAACCGGTTGAAAAAACCACCCGCACGCCCCGCCGGCAGCATCGGCCGCCGCGGGTTCTCGATCTGGCTGCCCATCAGCAGAAGGCCCACGCCGGTGGCGTGCACCGGATTGCCGACCACTTCGCCCAGGCCGGTGACGTGCTGCGGGATGCCCACGCGCACCGGCATCTGCAGCATTTCCTCGGCCAGTTCCACCACGCCTTCCATCTTCGAGGCGCCGCCGGTGAGCACCATGCCGGCGCGCACGTGCTGCTCGAAGCCCGAGCGGCGCAGTTCGGCCTGCACCATCTCGAAGATCTCCTCGTAGCGCGCCTGCACCGCCTGCGCGAGCGAGGCGCGCGGCATCCGCCGCGGCGGGCGGTCGCCGACGCTCGGCACCTGGATCGATTCCTCGGCCGTCGCCATCTGCGCCAGCGCGCAGGCGTAGCGCACCTTGATCTGCTCGGCCTCGGGCGTCGGGGTGCGCAGCATGTGCGCGATGTCCTCGGTGACCTTGTCGCCGGCGATCGGCAGGCTTGCGCTGTGGGCGATCGCGCCCTGCACGAAGACCGCGATGTCGGTGGTGCCGGCGCCGAGGTCGACCAGCACCACGCCGAGCTCTCGCTCGTCCGGCGTCAGTACCGCCTCGGCCGAGGCCAGCACGCTCAGGATCAGGTTGTCGACCTGCAGCCCGCACTTCTGCACGCACTTGCTGACGTTGGTGGCCGCCGACTGCGCGCAGATCACCAGGTGCGCATGCACCTCCAGGCGCACGCCGCTCATGCCCACCGGATTGCGGATGCCTTCCTGCGAGTCGTCGAGCACGTAGTCGCGCGGGATGGCGTGCAGGATCTTCTGGTCGGCCGGCACCGCGACCGCCTTGGCCGCATCGAGCACGCGCTCGAGGTCGCCATGGGTGACCTCGCCGTCGCGGATCGGTGCGATGCCCTGCGAGTTGCGGCACTGCACGTGGCTGCCGGAGATCGAGGCGTAGACGCTGCGGATCTCGCAGCCGGCCATGAGCTCGGCCTCCTCGATCGCGCGCTGGATCGACTGCACGGTGGAGTCGATGTCGACGACGACGCCGCGGCGCATGCCGCGCGACTCGTGCGAGCCCAGCCCGATCACCTCGATGGGCTGACCGGGCAGGTATTCGCCCACGAGCGCGGTCACCTTGGAGGTGCCGATGTCGAGGCCGACGATGAGGGATTTGTCGCCCTTGCGGTTCATGAAAGCTCGGGAATCGGGGTGAGGGAGCGCGCGGCGGCGCGGACCGGATATCGGGAAGCGGCGCGCGGGTGCGCGGCCAGCGGCGCGCGGGCCTCATCGCGTACGCGTGGATTCGCAGGCACGGCGGACGGCGGGCTCGAAGCGCGGGCTCCGGGTTTCCCGTTGGCGCTTTCCGGCACCTGCGCCCACGTCAGTGCGAACCCGTTGGTGTAACGGAGGTCGGCCAGCTCGACGCGCCGCCCCGGTGTCGCGAGCAGCTGCGGCAGCAGGCGCACGAAGCGGCCGATGCGCGCGCGCGCCTCGTTGCGGCCGACGATCACGCGCGTGGGCGCGCCGCCGTTCGCGCGATCGCGCAGGCGCACGGACCAGCTGCCGCGCGGATCGAGTTCGACCCCTTCGACGACCATGCCGACCGGCACGAACAGCTCGCGCGTCTGCTGGTAGAGCTCGACGACCTCGCGGGTGCGCGCCTCGGGGCCGCCCAGCCTGGGCAGGCCGCGCGGCACTTTCGCGCCGCGCGCCGAGAACAGCCGGCCCCGCTGCGAGAGAAGACGGTCGGCGCCCCAGTGCGCATAGGGGCGGTGCTCGGTGATGCGCACTTCGAGCACGTCCGGCCAGCGCTTGCGCACCTCGGCGCGCTCCACCCAGGGCAGCGCGGCGACGGCGGCCTGCGCCGCCTGCAGGTCGACCGCGAAGAACCCGTGCTTCGCATACGGCAGCAGCGTGCCGCGCACGCGCGCGGCGTCGACGTACTCGAATTCGCCCTGCGCGCGCAGCGTGCGCAGCGGCCACTGCTCCGCGCCGATCCACCCGCGCAGCACGGCGACCACGGGCAGCGCGACGAGCGCCACCGCGACCAGCCATGCAGCGAGGCGGAGCATCGCGTTCACGCAGCAGAGCCTCCGTCGCGATCGAAGCTCGACTCGAGCACCCGCCAGCACAGGTCCTCGAAGCCGATGCCGACCTGGCGCGCGGCCTTGGGCACCAGCGAATGACTGGTCATGCCCGGCGCGGTATTGACTTCGAGCAGGTGGAACGCACCGGTGGCGCGATCGCGCATCACGTCGACGCGGCCCCAGCCGCTGCAGCCGGCGGCGTCGAAGGCCTGCGCCGCGATGCGGCGGATCGAGGCTTCCGCCTCGCCGTCGAGACCGGGGCACAGGTACTGGGTCTCGTCGGACACGTACTTGGCCTCGTAGTCGTACCACTCGCCCTTGGGCACGATGCGGATCGACGGCAGCGCGACGTGGCCATGGCGGCCGTTGGCGATCACCGCGACGGTCAACTCGTCGCCCTGCACCAGCTGCTCCATCAGCATTTCGCCCGGATAGCGCGCGGCGAGTGCGACGGCTTCGTCGAGGCCGGCATCGTCGAGCACGCGCGAGACGCCCACGCTCGAGCCTTCGCAGGAGGGTTTGACGATCACCGGCAGGCCCAGCTCGCGGGCGGCGGCATGCACGTCCACGCCCTTGTGCAGGCGGATGTAGCGCGGCGTGGGCAGCCCGACGCTCAGCCACACCTGCTTGGTGCGGATCTTGTCCATGCTCAGCGCCGAGCCGAGCACGCCCGACCCGGTGTAGGGCACGCCGAGCGCGTCGAGCAGGCCCTGCAGCACGCCGTCCTCGCCCCCGCCCTTGTTGCCGTGGAGGATGTTGAAGACGCGATCGACGCCGCCGGCGCGGATCGCGTCGACCAGCGCCGGGATGCCGTCGACCGCGAACGCATCGACACCCTTCGACTGCAGCGCTTCGAGCACGTTGCGGCCCGAGTCCAGCGAGACCTCGCGCTCGGCGCTGGTGCCGCCCATGAGCACGGCGACGCGGCCGAAGGCGGCCGGATCGGTGATGCGGGAGGGAACGATGTCGACGCTCACGCCGAAGCTCCTTCGAAACCCTGCGCGGCGATGTGCTGCGCGGCGTGGCCGATGTCACCGGCGCCCATCATCAGCAGCAGGTCGCCGGGCTCGAGAACGTCGGGCAGCACGCGCGCGAGATCGGCGGCGCCGCTGACGACGATGGGATTGGCGCGTCCGCGCACGCGGATCGCGCGTGCCAGCGACTTCGCGTCGGCACCGGCGATCGGCGCCTCGCCGGCCGGATAGACCTCGGTCAGCACCAGCACGTCGACGTCGGAGAGCACGGCCGCGAAGTCGTCGAACAGATCGCGCGTGCGGCTGTAGCGGTGCGGCTGGAAGGCGACGACCAGGCGCCTGTCGGCCCAGCCACCGCGCGCGGCGGCGAACACGGCTTCCAGTTCTTTCGGGTGATGGCCGTAGTCGTCGACCAGCGTGACCGTGCCGTTCGCCACCGGCACGTCCGCCAGCAGGTTGAAGCGGCGGCCGATGCCGGCGAAGTTCTCCAGCGCGCGGCAGATCGCCGGCTGCTCGACGCCGAGCTGCCAGCCCACCGCGGCCGCGGCGAGCGCGTTGAGCACGTTGTGCCGGCCCGGCAGCGCCAGCGTGACCGTGCAGCGCACGCCGTCGGGCATCACCAGCGTGAAGCGCATGCGCGCGCCGTTCTGCTCGACGTCCTCGGCGCGCACGTCGGCCTCCGGCGAGAAGCCGTAGGTGAGCACGTGGCGCGTGGCGCGCGCGGCGAGCGTCGCGACTTCCGGGTCGTCGATGCACAGCACCGCCAGCCCGTAGAACGGCAGGCGGTGCAGGAACTCGTCGAACGCGGCCTGCACCTGGGCGAAGTCGCCGCCGTAGTTCTCGAGGTGGTCGGCGTCGATATTGGTGACGATCGCGATCTGCGGGTTCAGGCGCAGGAAGCTGCCGTCGGATTCGTCGGCCTCGGCGACCAGCCAGTCGCCCGTTCCCAGCCGCGCGTTCGCACCGGCGGCGAGCAGCTGGCCGCCGATGACGAAGGTCGGGTCGATGCCGCCCTCGCCCAGCACGCTGGCGGTGAGCGAGGTCGTCGTGGTCTTGCCGTGCGTGCCGGCCACCGCGATGCCGCGCTTGAAGCGCATCAGCTCGGCGAGCATCTCGGCGCGCGGCACGATCGGAATGCGCTGCCCGCGCGCGGCCATCAGCTCGGGGTTGTCGGCCTTGATCGCGCTGGAGACGACGACGCATTCCGCGCCGTCGACGTGCGCGGCGTCATGGCCCCTGTGCACGGCGATGCCGAGCCGCGCGAGGCGGCGCGTGACCGCGTTGTCGGCATTGTCCGAGCCGGTGACCTGGTAGCCCAGCGTGCACATGACCTCGGCGATGCCGCTCATGCCCACGCCGCCGATGCCGACGAAGTGCACGCGGGTGCCGTCGGCGGCCGCGTCTGCGGGCAGGCGGAAGCGCTGGCGCAGGCTCATGCCGTGCGCTCCGTGTTCGGGTTCTGCAATGACATCTCCTGCATGACCAGGTCGGCGACGCGCGCCGCTGCATCGGGTTTCGCGAGTGCGCGCGCGGCTTCGGCCATCGGGCGCAGCGCCTCGCGCGAGGACAGCATCGACAGCGTGTCGGCCAGCCGCGCGGCCAGCGTCTCGCTCTGTGGAAGCAGGCGCGCGGCGCCGCGTTCGACGAGGAACTGCGCGTTGCGCGTCTGGTGGTCGTCGACGGCCTGCGGGAACGGAACGAGCACGCTGGCCACGCCCACCGCGCAGACCTCGGCGAGCGTCAGCGCGCCGGCGCGGCAGACCACGAGGTCGGCCCAGGCGTAGGCCGCGGCCATGTCGGCGATGAAGGGTTCGACGGAGGCTTCGACGCCGGCATCGCGATAGGCGGCGCGCGCGTCGTCGAGCATCTTCTCGCCGCACTGGTGGCGCACGATCCACCGCGCGTCCGCGCCGAGCGAGGCGAGCGCCAGCGGGACCGCGCGGTTGAGCGCGGACGCGCCCTGGCTGCCGCCGAGCACCAGCAGGCGCAGCGGGCCGCTGCGGTCGGCAAGCCGCGTCGAGGGCGGCTCGACTTCGGAAATTTCCGTGCGCACGGGATTGCCGACGACTTCCTCGCGCAGCGGGAAGCTGCCCGGAAAACCGGTGAGCACGTGGCAGGCCAGGCGCGAGAGCACCTTGTTGGTCATGCCCGGCGCGCGGTTCTGCTCGTGCACCAGCAGCGGAATGCCGGCCAGGCGCGCGGCGAGGCCGCCGGGCCCGGCGGCGAAACCGCCGAAGCTGATCACCGCGCGCGGCTTGCGCACGGCGAGCACGCCACCGGCGTCCCACACGGCCGACATCAGTTTGAACGGCGCGGTGAGCAGGGTGGCCACGCCCTTGCCGCGCACGCCACGGATCGCGATCTCGTCGACCTCGATGCCGTGCTGCGGCACCAGCCGCGTCTCCATGCCGCCCGCGCTGCCGAGCCAGCCCACGGCCACGCCGCGACGGCGCAGCTCGTGCGCGACCGCGAGCCCCGGGAAGATGTGCCCGCCCGTGCCGCCGGCGAGGATCATCACGCCGCCGGTGGTCGCGTCGGGGGTGCGTGCGTCGCTCATGCGATGTGGCGCCCCAGCGTGGGTTCGACGCGCGGCCGCAGGCGGCTGGTGCCGCGCGGATCCGGGCGCGTGGTCGACGGATTCGCGGCCGGCGGCGCCGACACCGCGACGCCACCGAGGCCCACGGCCGGCGGCGCCTCCGGCGCGGCATGCGAGCCGCCGCGCAGTCGCGCGACCTGCCGCCTCGCGCGTTCGAGTTCGTAGGAGATGCGCAGCAGCAGGCCCATCGCGGCCATCGTCATCGCCACGCTGGAACCGCCGTAGGACACCAGCGGCAGCGTCAGGCCCTTGGTCGGCAGCAGGCCGAGGTTCACGCCCATCGACACCGTGCTCTGCAGCCCGACCCACAGCGCGATGCCGAACGCGCAGTAGCCGGCGAAATGGCGGCGCATCTCGATGCACTGCAGCCCCAGCCACAGCGCGCGGCCGACCAGGCCGGCGTAGAGCGCGACGACCACGCAGACGCCGACGAAGCCCAGTTCCTCGGCGATCACCGAGAAGATGAAGTCGTTGTGCGCCTCGGGCAGGTAGCCGGGCAGCTTGTGCACCGAGGCGCCCAGGCCGACGCCGAACCATTCGCCGCGCCCGATGGCCATCAGCGCGTTGGAGAGCTGGAAGCCGGCACCGAAGGCGTCGTCGAACGGATCCATGAACGATGTCATGCGACGTACGCGATAGGGCGCGGCGAACGCGAGCGCGACCAGCGCCAGCAGCCCGAGCATCGCGGGGCCGAACATGCGCGGCAGATGCACGCCACCCAGCACCAGCATGCAGCAGGCGATGGCGACCAGCAGCGTGGCCGAGCCGAAGTCGGGCTGCAGCAGCAGCAGGATCGCGAACAGCGCGACCACGCCCAGCGGCTTGAGCATCGCCGGCCACGTCGCGCTGACTTCCTCGGAGAACCGCTTGAGGTAGCTCGCCATCCAGACGATGAAGAAGATCTTGACCGCTTCGACCACCTGGAATCCGGCGACGCCGAGGTTGAGCCAGCGCCGCGCGCCCTTGACCGATACGCCGATGCCCGGCACCAGCACCACCACCAGCAACAGCAGGCACAGCGGCAGCAGCCAGTGCGCGAGGCGCTCGAGCGTCTTCAGTTCGAGTCGCATGGCCGCCAGCGCGGCGACGAGCCCGGCGCCGAGGAACATCAGGTGGCGGGTGAGGATGTAGGTCGGCGATTCGGCCTGCGCGACCGAGCTCGAACCCACCATCACGATGCCCAGCCCGGCCAGCGCGACGATGAAGCCGACCAGCCACGGATCGAAGCGGCCGGTGACGGCCTCGAGGCGGGTGGCCTGGCGCGCGGCGACGTCCATCAGCGCACCTTCAACGTGGCGAGGCCGACCAGCACGAGGATCACGCTGATGATCCAGAAGCGCACGATCACGCGCGGCTCCGGCCAGCCCTTGAGCTCGAAGTGGTGGTGGATGGGCGCCATCCGGAACACGCGCT
>CAZNRZ010000112.1:0-2007 GCA_964575535.1 uncultured Lysobacter sp.
GCGTCTCGCCGAATCAATACCTCGGCACCGCCGCATCCACCTGCTGCGACCACGCGTCGATGCCGCCTTCCACGTTGTGGACCTGCGTGAAGCCCAGCCGGCGGAAATGCTCCGCGGCCGACGCGCTGCGGGAGCCGTGGTGGCAGAGGAACGCGAGCGGCGTGTCCTTCGGCAGCGCTTCCACTTCCGCCGCCGCGCCTTCGTCGAGCACCGAGAACGGCACGCGCACCGAGGCGATCGCGCGTTCTTCCACCGGGCGCACGTCCACCAGCGTCAGCGCGCCGTCGGCCAGCATGCGCGCCGCTTCGGCGGCGTCGATGCGCTTCACCGCGCCCGGCGCGTTGGGGTTCTCCACGATGAGCCCGCGGCCGCGCGCGTCGTCGGCCCAGTCGATGCGCAGGCCGCGCGCACGCTGCGCGCTGGCGGGATCGAACTGCGCGCGGATGCCCTCGACTTCCGTGGCGATCGCGCCGGCGTCCACAGGGCCGAGCTGCAGCTGCGTGCGGTAGCCGGCGTCGACCGAGATCTGCAGCGCATAGCCCGCGCCTGCGCCGGCGATCGAATCGCGCAGCATCGCCGCGGCGGCCGGCGTGATCTCGATGGACGGCGGCGTGCGGTCGGGCGCAGGCAGGCCGAGCGCGGTGTGCAGCTCGCCCGAGCGCGCCATCTGCTCGACGATGTCGCTGCCGCCGACGAGCTCGCCGTCGATGTAGAGCTGCGGAATCGTGGGCCAGTCGCCGTAGCGCTTGATGCCCTCGCGGATCTCCGGATCGGCCAGCACGTTGACGTGTGCGTACCCGGTGCCGAGCGTGTCCAGCGCGCCCACGGCCTTGGCCGAGAAGCCGCACTGCGGCGCGGCCGGCTCGCCCTTCATGAACAGGACCACGCGGTTCGACTGCAGCAGCGAATCGATGCGGGCGCGCAGGGCGGGATCGAGCGACATGGCATTTCCTCCGGAATAGACGCGCATTTTACGGCCCCGGCGCGCGTGAACCCGCGTGCGATCATGAACGGATGGACGCCACGCCGGTCATTGCCCTGCCGCACACGCCGCCACGCCTGCCGCATGCGGGCTGGGCGGTGCTGCTGCTGTCGCAGCTCGCCGCGGCGGGCGTCTGGTGGCTGTACGGCTGGGCCGTCGGCCTGCCGGTGCTGATGGCCACGCACCTGCTCGCGCTCTGGGGCACGCTGCGCCCCGATTCGCGCATGTTCGGCCCTGTGATCACGCGCCTGCCGACCACGCAGCGCGTGGTCTGGCTGACCATCGACGACGGCCCGTCCGACGACACCGCCGCGATCCTCGACCTGCTCGATGCGCATGGCGCGAAGGCGACGTTCTTCGTCGTCGGCGAACGCGCGCGTCGGCATCCGGAGCGGGTGCGCGAAATCGCGCGGCGTGGACACGGCCTCGGCAACCACAGCGCGACGCATCCGCAGGCCTCGTTCTGGGCACTGGGGCCTTCGCGCATGCGCCGCGAGATCGCGGAAACCCAGCGCGTGCTGGCCGACATCACCGGCAGCGCGCCGCGCTGGTTCCGCGCGGTGGTGGGCATGGCGAATCCGTTCGTCGCACCCGCTCTGGCCGCGCACGGGCTGGCGCGCGTGGGCTGGAGCGCGCGCGGCTTCGATGGCGTGGCGGCCGATGCGGACGCGGTGGTCGCGCGCATCGAACGCCAGCTCACGCCCGGCGCGATCGTGCTCGCCCACGAGGGCGCACGGCACGGGCGCAACGTCGAGACGCTGGCGAAGCTGCTGGCGCGGCTGGATGCGCTGGGCTACCGGTGCGTGGTGCCGCGCGTCGAGTGACGCGCAAGCGCGTCAGGCGCGCTCCGCCACCACGCGCCAGTTGTTGAACGGCGTATTGCCGCGCAGCGACACGAATTCCACCCGCAGCCCCGCGCGCTCGAGCTTCGAGCGCAGCGCATCGGCCTGCGGATAGCGCCGTGGCGCCGAATACATCCAGCCGCTGAGGCGGCCGACGAGGTCGGCGAGATGGGTGAAGCGCGC
>CAZNRZ010000112.1:2107-7886 GCA_964575535.1 uncultured Lysobacter sp.
TCGCGCAACGCGTCGGCGATGCCCGGATAGAGCGGATCGCTGCGCAGTTTCCCGCGCGTGTAGTAGTAGGTGTAGCGATTGCCGAAGCGGCCCGTCGGCAGGAAATGCCGCGCGATGGCCTGTGCGGTGGCCGCGTCGAGCGGACGCGTGGCGGCGCTCATCCGCCCGCCAGCAGGCGGTGCGCGACGGGAAGCGCCTGCCCGACCCAACGCGCATACATCGCGCCGGAGGGATGCAGGCCGTCGTCGACCAGCATCGCGTCCGCGTCGCCGCCTTCGCGGCTGGCCGCGGTGATGTCGACGAAGGCGATGCGCCGGGCGTCGCACATGTCGCGCGCGGCGTCGTTGAACGCATCGATCTCCTGCGCGACGCTGCCCGCGTCGCGGCCTTCGGCGCGCGCGAAGCGGGTCACGCCCCAATCTGGGATCGACAGCATCAGCACGCGGTCGGCGCGGCCGGAGGCCAGTGCGACCGCCGTGCGCAGCAGCGGTTCGAGCTGCGCGCGGTATTCGGCGGTGCTGCGCCCGCGGTACTGGTCGTTGACGCCGATGCCCAGCGTGACGAAGTCGACCGGCCGCAGCGGCTGCGCGGCGTGGATCGCGGCCATCAGTTCGTCGGTGGTCCAGCCGGTGGTGGCGATGATGCGCGGCGGCGCGAGGTCGATGCCCGCGTCGCGCAGCTTCGACGCCAGCTGCACCGGCCAGCGTTCGCCGGCCTCGACGCCTTCGCCGATGGTGTAGCTGTCGCCCAGCGCGAGGCAGCGCAGTGCGTCCATCAGGCGACCTGCGCGCGCGCGTCCTGCGCGGCGTCGGCGCGGCGCCCGAGCACGCGGTCGATGCGCGCGAACACCTCGCGCAACTGCGTGGCCTCGGGCAGCAGGGTGACGCGGAAATGGTCGCGGTACGGCACGTTGAAGCTGTTGCCGGGGACGATCAGCACGTCCTCGGTCTCGAGCATTTCCAGCGCGAAGCCGTGATCGTCGAAGCCCTGCGCGGCGTCGCCGACAACCTGCGGAAAGCCGTACAGCGCGCCGCCCGGCGTGCTCATGCGCAGGTGGCGGCTCGCGGCCACGCTGTCGACCACCGCGCGGCGCGCCTCGTACAGCCGTCCACCGGGCGCGCACAGCGCGGCGATGGTGTCCTCGCCGTGCAACGCCGCCTCGATCGCGAACTGCCCCGGCACGTTGGCGCACAGGCGCAGCGCGCCCAGCAGGTCCATCGCATGGTGGAAGTCGCCGACGGCGAGCGGATCGCCGCTCAGCACCGCCCAGCCGATGCGCCAGCCACAGGCGCGATGCACCTTCGACAGGCCGCCGAACGACAGGCAGGGCACGTCGCCGGCCAGCGGCGCCAGCGGCTCGAAGCGCGCACCGTCGTAGGTGATCGCGTCGTAGATCTCATCGGACATGAGCAGCAGGCCGTGCTTCGCGGCGATGGCGACGATGCGCTCGAGGATCGCGCGCGGGTAGACCGCGCCGGTCGGGTTGTTCGGATTGATCACGACGATCGCGCGCGTGCGCGGCGTCACCAGGCGCTCGATTTCATCCGGGTCGGGTAGGAAACCATCTGAGGCCTGGCAGCGGTAATGCACCGCACGGCCGTCGTTGAGGATGGTCGCCGCCGTCCACAGCGGATAGTCGGGCGAGGGCACCAGCACTTCGTCGCCGGGGTTGAGCAGGGCGCGCAGCGACAGGTCGATCAGCTCGGAGACGCCGTTGCCGACGAACACCCGCTCCGGCGATGCATTCGGCGTGCCGCGGCGGCGATGGAAATCGGCGATGGCCTCGCGCGCGACAGGCAGGCCCTGCTGGTGCGTATACGGGTCGGTCTCGTGGATGCGCCCCGTGATCGCCTGCTGCAGGTGCTGCGGCGCGCGGAAGCCGAAGGCGCCGGGGTTGCCGATGTTGAGCTTGATCAGCGTGCGGCCCTGGGCTTCCAGCTCGCGGGCGCGGCGGGCGAGCTCGCCGCGGATCTCGTAGCGCACTTCGGACAGGCGTTCACGGGTCTTCAGGCTGGACACGGCAGGCGGCAGTGGCGGGCGAGGGGCGGCCAGCCTACCGAATCGCGCGGCGCCTGTCGGGGCCGCGACGGCAGCCTCGCTAGAATCCCGGCATGACCGACGCCAACCCCGCCGCCACGCCCGATCCCGCCCGGCTCCGCGAGATCGGCTGGCCGTTCGAGGCCGGCTCGGAGGACTGGGCCGACTGGGCGGCGCTGATCGCGGCCCATCCCGACGCGCGGCCCGCACGCGTGGTCGAGCAGCACCGCACCGGCTACATCGTGGCCGGGGCGGCCGGCGAGGGCTACGGTGTCGAATCCATGCCCGACTGGACGCGGCCCGGCGGCTACCGCGCAGGCCGCACCGACCCGGCCGACCGCCCCGCGGTGGGCGACTGGCTGCTGGTGGAAGGCACGGGCGTGTCGGCGAAGGCGGTGGGGCTGCTGCCACGGCGCAGCGCGATCAAGCGCGCAGCCGCCGGCGAGCACTACAAGCAGCAGCTCATCGCCGCGAACATCGACGTGGTCTTCGTGGTCTCGGGCCTCGACGGTGACTTCAACCCCCGCCGCATCGAACGCTACCTGCTACTGGTGCACGGCAGTGGCGCGACGCCGGTGCTGGTGCTGACCAAGGCCGACGTGGCGGGCGCCGCGACGATCGAAGAAGCGCGCGAGGCGCTGTCGACCGTCGCCACCGACGGCGTCGAGTCCATCCTCCTCAACGCGCGCGACGCGGCCAGCGTGGCGCAGCTCGACCGCTGGCTGGGCCCGGGTCGTACCGCGGTGCTGGTGGGCAGCTCGGGTGCGGGCAAGTCCACGCTCACCAACTCGCTGCTCGGCATCGAGCGCATGAAGACCGCCAGCGTGCGCGAGAACGATTCGCGCGGCCGCCACACCACCACCTATCGCGCGCTGATCCCGCTGCCGCAGGGTGGTTGCCTGATCGACACCCCGGGCATGCGCGAGCTCAAGCCCACCGGTGAGGAAGCGGTGGCCGACGCGTTCACCGACGTCGAAGCACTCGCTGCCGAATGCCGCTTCCGAGACTGCGCCCACGAGAAGGAACCCGGCTGCGCGGTGCGCGCCGCGCTCGCGGACGGGACGCTCACCCCCGAGCGCGTCGCCAGCTGGCGCAAGCTGTCCGGCGAGGTCGCCGGCGCCGCCAGCAACCTCGCGCATCGCCGCGCGCAGCAGGCCGACCCGAAGGCGGGCCCGCGACCGCCGCCGGGGCCGCCGCCCGGCAAGCGACCCCACGGCACCTCCGGACGGCGTTGAGGTGGCGGAGCCGGCGCCGCTCGCCCCCGACATCGCGCACCACGCCGCGCTCGATGCGCGCATGGTCCGCGTGGCGCGCGAGATCCGCGTGCTCTCGCTGGTCAGCTGGCCCGCCGGCATGGAAGACGGCTTCCTCGCCGACTACGAACGCGGCGCCGCGCGTCCACCGCGCATCGGCTACCGCAAGAGCGACTTCAGCGAGGCACGCGCGGAGCTCGAGGCGATCGTCCGCGAGGCCGATCCCTGCCATCCGCTAGGCCAGTACCTGATCGATTCGGCCCGCAGCTGGGCCACCGCCGCGCGCATGTGCGAGGTGCTGGGCACGCGTCGCGTCACCGCGTATTCCACCGAACTCTATGGCGCGCCCAACGAGGCGCTGCCCGGCGACGGCCCGACCACGCGCGAGGCGGCGCGGCACTTCATCTCGATCGCCGACGAGCTCGACCACGGACTGCTCGCGCCCTCGGAGACGGTGCGCATTTCCGCCACCGCGCTGCGCCTGCAGCTGCAGGGCGATCTCGACGACTACTTCAACGGCCGCGTGATCGAGGTCGAGCTCGATCCCGACCTCATCGCCAAGGCCGCGGCCGGCGCCACGCGCATCCGCCTGCGCGCCGGCGCCGGCTTTTCCGACTACGACCGCGACCAACTGCTGCAGCACGAGGCCTTCGTGCATTCGCTCACCGCGCTCAACGGCCGGCAGCAGCCGGTGCTGGCCTCGCTCTCGCTGGCGTCGCCGCGCACCACCGCGACGCAGGAAGGCCTGGCCACCTTCGCCGAGCAGATCACCGGCAGCATCGACATCGGCCGCATGAAGCGCATCAGCCTGCGCATCGAGGCCGTGGCGATGGCGCTCGATGGCGCCGACTTCATCGACGTCTTCCGCTACTTCCTCGATGCCGGCCAGACGCCGCACGAGAGCTTCGCTTCCAGCCAGCGCATCTTCCGCGGCGTGCCCACCACCGGCGGCAGCGCCTTCACCAAGGACACCGTCTACCTGCGCGGCCTGGTCGGCGTGCACACGTTCTTCCGCTGGACGCTGCGCCAGCGCAAGCTCGCGCTCGGCCGCCAGCTCTTCGCCGGCAAGATGACGTTGGCCGACGTGCAGCGCTTCGAGCCGCTGTTCGAGGCCGGCGTGCTGCTGCCGCCGCGCTGGCTGCCGCCGTGGCTGACGCGCACCAATGGCCTCGCGGGCATGCTCGCCTTCTCGCTGTTCGCCAATCGCATCCGCCTCGACAGCGTGGCCGGCGAAGGCGGTTTCCTCGACTTCTGAGCGCGGCCCGCGTTGCGGGCCGTCGGTGGCGCACCTAGCATCGCCGCTCCTTCCGACATCAAGGACGAGCATGAACCTGCGCCTGTTTCCGTTGTCCCTCGCCGTCGCCCTCGCAGTGTCCGCCTGCGGCGGCACCGGACCGGCCGATTCCGGTGCGGCGCCTGCCGACGCCACTGCCTCGGGCGCTGAAACGAGCGCGGGGACGGACGCGACCGACGCGGCCACCGCCACCGAAGGCCGCATCCAGCTCACCGTCACCGGCGGCGCGAATGCGGGCAGCTACGACATCGGCGGCACCGACGGCTGCAGCTTCAACATCGCCGGGAAGGGCGCCTGGGGGAACCAGTTCTCCCGCGATGCCGGCGCGACGGAAGTCAGCAGCCTGCAGCTGATCGTGCCCGACGCGACGGCCGCGGCCGCCGGCACCGGAACGTTCCTGCTCACCGTCGGTTTCGGCCCGCAGTTCGGCCCGGGCGGCACGTCGTACACGGTCGACTCGCGCAACGGCAAGGGCAGCGGCACCGTCAAGGTCGACGATCGCGACAGTTCGGGCACGGTCACCTTCGATGCGACCACCGCCGACGGCGTGCAGCTGAAGGGCAGCATCGAGTGCGCGACGGTGGTCCGCGGCTGATCCCGCGCCTGCAGGGCCCGGGGCCTGCGATGGCATAGCCCCGGGCCTGCACTCCGCCGCGGATCGCGGCGCCGGCACGGCCGGCGTTTCCCGCGCAGCCCCGTCAACGGCCGCTGGGGCCGCGCGATCGGACGCTAGAATCGGGGGCCCCGTCAGCCGCCGCGATCCGATGACCCAGTCCAGTTCCGACGAGCTCAAGCAGGCCGCGCTCGACTACCACCGCGCCGACCCGCCCGGAAAGATCCGCGTCAGCCCGACCAAGGCGCTGGTCACGCAGCGCGACCTCGCGCTGGCCTATTCGCCGGGCGTGGCCTATGCCTGCGAAGCGATCGTCGCCGACCCGGACACCGCCAGCGAGCTCACCGCGCGCGGCAACCTCGTCGCGGTGATCTCGAACGGCACCGCGGTGCTCGGCCTGGGCGACATCGGCCCGCTCGCCGGCAAGCCGGTGATGGAAGGCAAGGGCGTGCTGTTCCAGAAGTTCGCCGGCGTGGACGTGTTCGACATCGAGGTCGACGAGCGCGACCCCGACAAGCTGGTGGACATCATCGCCAGCCTCGAGCCCACCTTCGGCGGCATCAACCTCGAGGACATCAAGGC
>CAZNRZ010000113.1:0-7827 GCA_964575535.1 uncultured Lysobacter sp.
CACGACCGCCGCGACTGGGACCGTCGCGACACGCGCCGCTACTACGCGCCGCGCACCTATCGGCCGTCGTACGTCTACGTCGCGCCGCGCGGTTATCGCTCGATGCGCTGGAACGTCGGCCACCGCATGCCGCCACCGTTCTACGCGCGTCCCTACTACATCGATCCGCTGGCCTACCAGCTGCGCATGCCGCCGCGTGGCTACCGCTGGGTACGCGTCGATCGCGACGTCTACCTGGTCTCGGTCGCGTCCGGCCTGATCGCGGACGTGCTGTACGGCATCTTCCGCTGAGGCGATGAAGTCGCAACGAAAAGGGCCGGCACTGCCGGCCCCTTTTTTTTTGTGATGCACATTTGCACCCAGGCGTCACGCGCCCTCGCGGAGCTCGCATGCGCGCGGGCGCGCACATCGCGGTCGCACCGGTTACGCCGCTCGTGACCGACGACAAATGAAAAGGGCGCCGACATGGCCGTCGGCGCCCTTGCTCATTCAGCCCGCAACGCGTGGATTACCAGATGCGCACGCGATCCTGCGGCGCGATCCACAGCGGATCGCCCTGCTTCACGCCGAAGGCCTCGTACCAGGCGTCCACGTTGCGCAGCGGCGCGAACGCGCGGATCTGGCCCGGCGAGTGCGTGCCGTTGACGAGCTGCTGGCGCAGCGCATCGTCGCGCCACAGCGTGCGCCAGACCTGCGCCCAGCCCATGAAGAGGCGCTGCTCGCCGGTGAAGCCGTCCAGCACGGGCGCCGGCTTGCCGTCCAGCGAACGGCGATACGCCTCCAGCGCGATGGTGACGCCGCCGAGGTCGCCGATGTTCTCGCCCATCGCGACCTTGCCGTTGATGCGCATGCCGGGCAGCTGCGGGAACTCGTAGGCCTCGTACTGCGCGCCGAGCTTCGCGGCCTGTGCCTCGAACTTGCCTGCGTCCTCCGACGCCCACCAGTCGCGCAGCACGCCCTTGCCGTCGGACTTGCGGCCCTGGTCGTCGAAGCCGTGGATGATCTCGTGGCCGATCACGCCGCCGATCGCGCCGTAGTTCACCGCCGGATCCGCATCCGGATCGAAGAACGGCGGCTGCAGGATCGCGGCCGGGAACACGATCTCGTTCTTGACCGAGTTGTAGTAGGCGTTGACCGTCTGCGGCGTCATGCCCCACTCGAGCTCGTCGACCTTCTGCCCGAAGCGCGCACGGCGGTAGTCCCACTCGAAGCGCATCGCGCGCTCGGCGTTGCCGAACACGTCGCCGGGAACGACCTTGAGCGCGCTGTAGTCGCGCCACTTCTCCGGGTAGCCGATCTTCAGGCCGAAGCCGGCGAGCTTGGCGTGCGCCTCCTTGCGCGTTTCCGGGCTCATCCACGCGAGCGTGTCGAGGCGCGCGCCCATCGCCGCCTTCACGTTGGCGACCAGCGAATCCATCTTGGCCTTCGAATCGGCCGGGAAATAGAGCTGCACGTAGTCGCGGCCGATGGCCTCGCCCATCGCACCCTCGGCGAAGGCCACACCGCGCTTCCAGCGCTCGCGCTGCTCGGGCTGGCCGGAGAGGAACTTCGAGCGGAACTCGAACTCGGCGTTTGCGAAGTTCTTCGACAGCAGTGGCGCGGCCTGGTCGACCACCGAGAACGCGTGCCATGCCTTGAGCGTGTCGAGGTCGGCGCCGGCGAAGATCGACGCCAGCTTCGGGAACGCCGTGTTCTGGCGCAGCACCGCGCGGCCGGCGTGGTCGATGCCCGCGGCCTTGAAGTAGGTGGGCCACGGGAAGCCGGGCGCCTGCGCCTCGAGCTCCGCGAACGTCACCGGGTTGTAGGTCCTGTCGCGATCGCGGCTCTCGGCGCGGGTCCAGTGCGCGTCGGCGATCTTCGTTTCCAGCGCGAGGATGGCGGCGGCGTGCTCGGCCGGCTTCGCCCAGCCCGCGAGGCCGAGCATCTGCGCGATGTAGGCCTGGTAGCGCTCGCGCTGCGGCTTGAACTTCTCGTCCAGGTACATGGCGCGATCGCCCAGGCCCAGGCCCGACTGGCTCAGGTACAGCGTGTAGCGGTCGGGATCGCGCTGGTCGTCGGAGACGCCGGCGGAGAAGAAGCTGCGGCCATGGCCGGCGTTGGACGCGCCCATCAGCGCGGCGATGCCCGCCTTGTCCTTGACCGCGCGGATGGCGTCGAGCTGCGGCTTGAGCGGCGTGGCGCCGAGCTTCTCGATGGCCGCCTCGTCCATGAAGCCGCGATAGAGCGCGGCCACCTTGGCCTGGTCGCCGCCGCTGGCCGGGTCTGCCGCCGGATAGCCCTCGACCAGCTTGCGCACGCGCGCCTCGGAGAGATCGCGCAGCACCGCGAAGCCGCCGTAGCTGGAGCGGTCGGCGGGGATCGGGGTGTTCTTCGCCCAGGTGCCGTTGACGTAGCCGAAGAAGTCGGCGCCGGGCTTGACGCTGCGGTCCATGCCGGCGGTGTCGATGCCCCAGGCGCCGAGGCGCCCGGCTTCGATCACGTCGCCCGCACCGGCGCCACCGCCACTGTCGTCTGCGAACAGGGCTTGCGTGAGGCAGGCGTCGTCCAGGCAGTCATGCGTGTCGCCGGCGTGCACGGGGGCGGCCAGCGCCAGGGCGGCGCCGGTCGCGAGGGCGAGCAGGGTCTTGTTCAAGGCGGTCTCCGGAGGCGCCATGAGCGGCGCGTGACGAACTCCCGAGGATACGGCCGCCAGCTGAAGGGGCCCTAGGCCGAAAGTACCGGTCGCCGTCCGCGGGGACGCCGTTCACGTCCGGCGCCACGGCCGGCTTGATGGCGGCTTGATCGCGCCGGGCGTTGCATGGAAGCCCGGCCCGACGGCCGATGCGCTGGAGAACGCCATGACCACCGACCGCAACGACGGCCCACCGCGCGTGCACCGGGTCGACCGCCCCGACGGGAAATCCCAGGCGCACCAGCAGTTCGAGCGCGGCCGGTATCGCGAAGCGGACGAGCTCGACGCCATGGACGACCGCGGCCGCGGCAGCGAGCGCGAACAGGCTCAGGGCCGAAGCGACGACCGCGACCACGGCGGCGTCTGAGGGCTCATCGGCGCCGACGCTGACGCGCGTCGATCCGCCGCGCGTCGCCGAACCGCCGGACTTCCGAACGGCAGCTCCCGCGCCTCACGCCCGCTGCACCGCGCAGGCGTGAGCATCGAAATCCCCATTCGCCCGGGTGCCGCAATGGCCGTGTCGCACCGGTGGAGCGTCGTGCGGCCGCACGGGCCGGCGTGCACCCGGAGCCGACACGTCGAGTCGCCACCCGTGCAGTACCGGAGCCTGATCGGATTCGCGACCCGCTACCCGGGCAATGCCGCGATACCGCGCTCATCGGCGCCGCCAACCGCGCCAAGGCAGCGAACCGATGAGCAGCTGCAGCGGCAAGTCGAAGCGCAGAAGCGAGCCACCGATTTCCTTTCCCCACCGTTCGAGGACAGCGATGAGCAACGACACCGAACTCGCCGCCGATTTCTGGAAGGCGCTCAAATCCGACCGCACCGTGATGCTCGGCGTGTCGACCGAGCGCGACCCGCACCTGTGGCCGATGACCGCGCAGATCGAAGGCGACGAAGGCGGCCCGATCTGGTTCTTCACCGCCGCTGAAACCGACCTCTCGCAGCTGGTGAAGGCGCAGCGCCGCGCGTTCTTCGCACTGGTCTCCAAAGGCCACGAAGTCTTCGGCACCGTGCACGGCACGCTGGTGCACGACCTCGACCGCGCCATGGTCGACCGCCTGTGGAACCCGTTCGTGGCCGCCTGGTACAAGCACGGCAAGGACGACCCGAGCCTGCGCCTGCTGCGCTTCGACCCCGACGACGCGCAGCTCTGGCGCAACGGCTCCAGCCTCGTCGCGGGGGTCAAGGCGCTGCTGCGCATGGATCCGCGCAGGGACTACCAGGACAACGTGGCGGAAGTGCAGCTCGACGACGGCCGCGCCCAGTGACCCCTGCCCAACCGGAGATGCCGATGAAAGCGCCCGTTCCCGCCCTCGCCGCCGTCGCCACGCTCGCGCTCGCGGCGCTCGGCGGCTGCGCCACCACCGGCGACGCGCCCGTCGCCAACACCGGTGGCACGACGTCCAATACCGTCGCCGGCGCGGCCGCGGCGTCGAATGCCGGCACCCGCGCGGTCGGCGCCTACGGCGCCATCGGCACCTCCGACGACGTGCGCGGGCGCAGCAGTTCGAGCGGCGCCTCGCAGCTCACCGGCCGCGCCGCGATGGCCGGCAGCGACTCCGGCACGCGCGACGACGCACAGCAGGACGACGACGAGCCGCCGCGGCGCTGATCGAACGTATCGCGTCATCGCGCTTCACGCTGGGCGCGCGGATGTCGACGCGACTCGCGGTGCACCCCACGGTCACGGCCGTACCCCGCCGATCGCCTTGCCTCGCGGCCGGCGTGACGCTGCCCGGCCCGTCACCGCCCGCCGCGATTCCGCAACGCGCCGGTGCGCGCTCCAGCAGCTTCGCCGAGTGGACGGTCACGCCCGGCGCCCGGCTGCCCAGGAAGGCGACGTGGTCGACGGCGACGAGCCCGGTCATCGCGGCGACGGGTTCCGACTGCGCCTCGCTGCGCACCGCGGCCAGCGCCTCGGGGTTACGCACCACGAGCGCGCCGCGCTGCGTGTCGCAGGGAATCAGGTACATGCCCGCCGTCGTCACCCCGACGCGCCCGCTCAGCGTCTCTACCCGCGGCAGCTGCTCGGGCACGCGCCTGGCCGTCTGCGGCACCGTGGTGCATGCCGTGAGCGTGGCGAGCGGTGCACGTGCTGTCCTTTTCGAAGGCTGGGGATTGCGACCGTGTCAGCGTGTCCCGGCTTGGGCGCGCGAAGGCGCCCGCGCCGCGCCATCGCGCAGCACGCGGCCGAACAGTTCGATCGAGCGCGCCCAGGCCTCGCGCGCGGCGGCCTCGTCGTAGCGCGGCGTGGTGTCGTTGTGGAAGCCGTGCTGGGTGCCGGCGGGCTGGTAGAGCGCGTAACGCACGCCGGCGGCCTCCAGCGCCTCGCGATACGCCGGCCACGCGCCGTTGATGCGCTCGTCGTTCTCGGCGAGTACCACCAGTAACTCGGCGCGGATCTCCGGCACGTCCGCCAGCGGCGCGGCCTGCCCGTAGAACGGCGCGGCGGCCAGCACGTCGGCGCGCTGCGTGGCCAGCCAGTTCGCCATGCCGCCGCCGTAGCAGAAGCCGATCACGCCCAGGCGCCCGTTGCCGCCCTCGATGCCGGCCAGCAGGTCGGCGGCGGCCATGAAGTCCTGGCGGGTCTTCTCCTGGTCGAGCCGGGCGAACGCGGCGCGGGCGGCGTCCTCGTCGCCGGGGTAGCCGCCGAGCGGGAACAGCGCGTCGGGCGCAAAGGCGATGAAGCCTTCGAGCGCCATGCGCCGCGCCACGTCCTCGATATGCGGATTGAGCCCGCGGTTCTCGTGCACCACCAGCACCACCGGTAGCGGCCCGCGTGCGTCGGCGGGGCGCACCAGGTAGCCGCGCGCGGTGCCATAACCGTTGGGCGAGGCGTATTCGACGGATCGCGCGTCGATGCGCACGTCGTCCGGCCGGACCTGCTGCGCCGCGGCGAACCGCGGGCTCAGCGCCGCGAGCAGCCCGGCCGCGGTGGTGGCGCCGACGGCGAAGCGCGCGGCGCCGGCGAGGAAGGCGCGGCGGTCGATGAGGCCGTGGACGTAGCGGTCGAACAGGCGGAGCACTTCGGGGTCGAAGTCCTCGACGGACTTGCGCGGGGGCATCGACATGGGGGCCTCGGCGAATCGGGGTGGGTCGACCTTACTCCCGGCCTGCGGTGCCGGCGACTTCCCTCCCCGGCGTCCGCGGCGACGGGCCCCGACCGGCCCGATGCGGCTCAGCCCGCGGCCTTTTCCGCACAGCGGACCCGCGTCATGGCGTTTTCCGTGTCGACCAGCTGCTCGCCGGCCGCCGCGCGCCGGAAGGCGTAGGCGGCTTCGCGGACCTGCCCCTCGCCAGCCAGCGAGAGCACCAGCTTCAGGCTGTCGCCGTCGCCATGCGCGCGCAGCACGCGCCCGCGGCTCTCGTGGAACACCACCGTATCCGCATGGATGACGAGCCGGCTGTCGGTGCCCATGTCGCCGCATTCACCGTCGCGCGAATACACGCCGTGGAAGCGCGCCGGGATCGTGGCGCCTTCGAATGCGGTGGGCAGCGGATCGGGGGATGCGGGCACGGTGGGCGCCCCGGAGACCGGTGCAGGTGCGTCGCCTGCCATCGCCGTCGCGTCCGCCGTGCCCGGGGGCCCGGACGCATCGCCGGGCGACGGCGCCCCACCCGAACAGGCCGCGAGGACGAGCGAAAGGGCGACGGCGAACGCGTTCGTTTTCGACATGGCTGGTCCCGGATGCGGCGGCCGGGCGACTGTCCCAACTGCCACGCCTACGGCGCGTGGAGGCCTGCCTCCAGCCACGCGCCGCTCCCGGTATGACGACCGGATCGCCGCTGTCCGGCAACACCGGCTCCCACAGCCCACCCTCCCGGGCCGGCCCGGCCGACCGCTTCCCGGCGCTTTCAGGGCCGGACCTGTACCATGGCCCCTGCTCCACACGCGCGTTCCGCACGGCCCAGGCCGCTCGCATCGCTCTCCCCGCGCGGGTCCTCGTGGCCCCCTACCCGGGAGCAGACCATCGCCTCCATCCCCTCGCCGCGTCTTCCCGACCCGGCGCCCGGCTCCACCGACACCGTCGCCTGCTCGTCCTGCGATGCGGTCTGCTGTCGCCTGACCGTCGTGCTGCTGCCGGGCGACGCGGTCCCCGAACGCTTCACCACGCGCACGCCGGAAGGCCTGCCGGTGATGGATCACGACGAGGACGGCTGGTGCGTGGCCATCGACGCGTCGCGCATGTGCTGTTCGATCTACGAGACGCGCCCGGCGATCTGCCGCAAGTTCGCCATGGGCGGGCCGTACTGCCGCGACGTCCGCGCCGAGTACGCCGACCACTACCCGCGCGAGATCGCGCTCACGCTGTGCTGAAGGAGACCTTCATGACCAAGCCCGTTCCAGCCAAGGCCGCCAAGTCGACCAAGACCGCGAGCCTGCCCTACCGCAAGACGGCCGACCTCTCGAAGGACGTCACCAGCGAGCGCATCGCGGACCATCTCGCCGCCTTCCGCGCGGCCGGCGGCGCGATCGAGGTGCTGGGCGTGACGCCGGTGCTCAAGCGCCTCGGCGCCGCCGAGCCGGCGAAGTCCTGATCCCCACCCCCATCGGAGAAACGCCCCTTGGCAAAGCCCAACTACTCGTTCGAGAAGCGCCAGCGCGAGATCGCGAAGAAGAAGCAGAAGGAAGAGAAGGAAGCGCGCAAGCGCGAGGCCCGCAACGCGGGCAAGCCGGCCACGCCGGGATCGGAGTCGTCGGCTCCGGAATCCGGATCGGACGCTCCGCAGTCCTGAGCGCACCGCGCCGCCGGGCCACCGGCGGGCGCGGCTCCGGATGCGCAGGACACAGCGGCGGTTGCCGCGCCACCTGGCGCGGGCCGGCGTCACGCATCCGGTCCATGTGACCGGCGAGCGTCGGAATCCAGCGCCCGGGAACGCGTCGCGGCCCGCAGGGTTTTGTGATCAGCCGCGCCCCGCCGGCGGCGGCGCGCACAGCCAGGCCGATGCCGCGCCTAGCAACGCCTGCAGCCCGACCTTCAGCGTCGGATCGAGCACCGGCGCGAAGCGCGGCGAATGGTTGCTGGGCAGCAGGTTCACGGTGCCCTCGGCCTCGGCGCGCGCATGGGCCTGCGCATCGGTGCCGCCGACGAACCAGAACCGAGCGCATGGAAAGCCGCGATGCCCCCCGGTCGCCATGCTGTGCCATGGAC
>CAZNRZ010000114.1:0-7271 GCA_964575535.1 uncultured Lysobacter sp.
ACGAATACATCTGCGCGACCTTGTCCTCGCGGATCAGGTTACGGATGGCCGGCGTGCCGATCATGATTTCCCAGGCCGCCGTGCGCCCGCCGCCCACCTTCTTCAGCAGCGCCTGCGAGATCACCGCGCGCAGCGATTCGGACAGCATCGAACGCACCATCGGCTTCTCGCCGGCAGGGAACACGTCGATGATGCGGTCGATGGTCTTCGCGGCCGAGCTGGTGTGCAGCGTGCCGAACACCAGATGGCCGGTTTCCGCTGCGGTAAGCGCCAGGCGGATGGTCTCGAGGTCGCGCAGCTCGCCGACCAGGATGTAGTCGGGATCCTCGCGCAGCGCCGAGCGCAGGGCCTCGTTGAAGCCGTGCGTGTCGCGGTGCACCTCGCGCTGGTTGATCAGGCACTTCTGCGAGGTGTGCACGAACTCGATGGGGTCTTCCACCGACAGGATGTGCGCGTACTCGCCCTTGTTGATGTGGTCGAGCATCGCCGCCAGCGTGGTCGACTTGCCCGAGCCGGTCGGGCCGGTGACGAGGATCAGGCCCTGCGGCTGGTTGATCACCTCGCGGAAGATCGGCGGGCAGCCGAGGTCCTCGAGCGTCAGCACTTCCGACGGAATCGTGCGGAATACGGCCGCGGCGCCGCGGTTCTGGTTGAAGGCGTTGACGCGGAAGCGCGCCAGGCCCGGGATCTCGAAGGAGAAGTCGACCTCGAGGAATTCCTCGTAATCGCGGCGCTGCTTGTCCGACATGATGTCGTAGACCAGCGCATGCACCTGCTTGTGCTCGAGCGCCGGGATGTTGATGCGGCGCACGTCGCCGTCCACCCGGATCATCGGCGGCAGCCCGGCCGACAGGTGAAGGTCGGACGCCTTGTTCTTGACCGAGAACGCCAACAGCTCGGCGATATCCATGCATGTCCCCTGCGCCGCGTACGACGCCTGATTCCCCGTTCGACCCGCGCCGGCTGGCCGGCCCGGATCCCCTCGGGCGAGTATAGACCCCAGTCCGGCCCGCCTTTCCAGCGGCCCGGGACGCTTCCCAGACGAGGTCCGACGTGCTCGCCGACACCCTTCGCGAGGTCTCCGAAACCCTTTATAGCGCGGCGCTCGCGGCCGGACGGGGTGCGCCGCGGCTGGTCGCCGTTTCGAAACACCAACCTGCGACTGCCATCGCGGAACTCGCGGCCGCCGGCCAGCGCGACTTCGGCGAGAACTACGTGCAGGAGGCCTTGCGCAAGCGGCAGGAACTCGCGGCGGCCGGCCTTCCCCAACCGGCGGTATGGCATCTGATCGGCCATCTGCAGACCAACAAGGCGCGCGAGGCCGCGGCGCTGTTCGACTGGGTGCAGACGCTGGACCGGCCCGCGCTCGTCGACGCGCTCGCGCGCCACCGCCCGCACGAACGCGGGCCGCTGGACGTGCTCGTGCAGGTGAACGTCGACGACGAACCGGGCAAGCACGGCTGCCGGCCGGACGACCTGCCGGCACTGGCGCAGGCCATCGTCGCCAGCGACCGTCTGCGGCTGCGTGGGCTGATGGTCATACCGACGCCGCATGAGGACGTGGAAGCCCGCCGCCCCGCCTTCCGCGAAGCCCGTCGCCTGTTCGATGCGCTGCGCGCCGCGCACCCGGGCGTGGACACGCTGTCGATGGGCATGAGCGACGACGCGGCGGTCGCGCTCCAGGAGGGCGCGAGCATGGTGCGCGTGGGCACCGCGCTGTTCGGTGCGCGGCCCGCGCGCCCGGCAGGCGACTGATTCCCATGCGGCATCCGCTCGGCCGCATGCTGGCCGTGTTCCGCGCTGCAGTCGCGACGGCGCTCGCCGGTGGCGTGCTGCTGCTGGTGGCGATCGCCACGGCCACGACGCGGTTCGCGGCCTGCGGCCCGAGTCGGCTGGACGCCGTCGCGCCGCAGTGCCGCCTCGGGCTGCAGTTGCTGCTCGGCGCGTATGGCGTGCTGGGTCTGGCGCTGGTGCTCGGCGCGATCAGCCTGAGCCTGCTGTGGCGGGCGCGGCGCCGGTGCCGACGGACGCGGCCCGGCAGCCTGCGATAGCCGGCGCGCTGCGCGGCAGCCGCTATCCTGCGCGCAGCCTCCCGCGGATGTCCTGCATGACCCCCGATACCGTCCCCGCATCGACCGCCGGCAGTATCGCCTTCATCGGCGGCGGCAACATGGCGCGCAGCCTGATCGGTGGGCTGGTCGCGCGCGGCGTTGACCCGTCGACCCTGCGCGTCGCCGAACCGGTGCCCGCGTTGCGCGATGCGCTGGCGCGCGACTTCGGGGTGGCCACCTTTGATGCCGCCCGCGACGCGGCGCGCGGCGCGACGTTGTGGCTGCTCGCCGTGAAGCCGCAGGTGATGCACACCGTCTGCGCCGAACTGGCCGACCTCGCGCGCACGCAGGCGCCACTCGTTGTATCGATCGCCGCGGGCATCACGAGCGCGCAGCTCGACCGCTGGCTCGGGGGCGACGTCGCGGTGGTGCGGACGATGCCCAATACGCCCTCGCTGCTCGGCCAGGGCGTCACCGGGCTGTTCGCGCGCGATGGCGTCTCGGCCGATCAGCGCGCGCAGGCCGACGCGCTGTTGCGCACCGGTGGCCCCACGGTGTGGATCGACGACGAAACGCGGATGGACGCCGTCACCGCCGTATCCGGCAGCGGTCCGGCCTATGTCTTCCTGCTCGCCGAGGCGATGCAGGCCGCGGCCGAGCGCCAGGGCCTGCCGGCCGATGCGGCCTCCCTGCTGGTGCGCCAGACCATCGCCGGCGCGGCGGCGATGCTGATGCAGGCGGGCGAATCCCCGCGGGAGCTGCGCACGCGGGTCACCTCGCCCGGCGGCACCACGCAGGCGGCCATCGAGACCTTCCAGGCCGGCGGCTTCGAGGCGCTGGTCGACCGCGCCATCGATGCCGCCACCCTGCGCGGCCGCGAACTGTCCTCCGCCAACGACTGAGGCCCGACCATGCACGCTTTCGCTCTCACCACTTGCCTGTTCCTCGCAGGCGTCACCGCAGGATGCAGTGGCGGCGGCCCGCAGCCTGCTGCGTCCGCGTCCGCGCCGGCGACGATGCAGGAAGCCGTCGCGCGCGCGGGCGACATCACCATCCGCGCCAGCGTGCTGCCCACCGCACAACTCGACGAACAGGTGGCACGCGGTTACGGCATCGAGCGTTCGGACCGCACCGTGATGCTGCTGGTGAGCGTGCGCCGCGGTGCGGAAGGCGAGGAAACCTCGCTGCCGGCGCAGGTGCTGGCCAAGGCCAGCGACCTGCGTGGCCGCGCGCACGTCATCGAGATGCGCGAACTGCGCAGCGCCGGGCCCGACGGCCTGCTCGACTACGTCGGCACGCTGGAGATCGATCCGCCGGACACGCTGCGCTTCGACGTGCAGGTCACGCCGCAGGGCGGAACCGCGTCGACGATGCAGTTCACGCGCGAGTTCCATCCGCGCTGAGGGTCGGCTGCGGGCCGCACGACTGCCGCGGCGCATGCGGGCACATCCGCCGCACGAAGACGCGCGCCGTGACGATCAGCGCAAAGGCGCTGGCAGGCGCGCCGCGCGGTTCGCGTCGCGCGCGGCCATGTCCTTGCCGGCGTCGTAGCCGTGGTGAACCGCAGGCCGATGGCGAACGCGGGTGTGCCCGTCAGAAACCGCGCGGATCCTAACCGTGCGCCGGCGCTTATCGCGCCGCATGCCCACGGCCGCCGTCACCGCGAGCCCGCAGGCGACGCCCGGCACCGTGTGTCCGCTGCGGATGCGCGCAACCAGCGGGGCGCCGCGATGGTCGGATTCGACACCCGCTCGTCCTGCCCGGCGCATGCCCGGACGTGCTTATCGACGCTTGTCCGCCCATGCATGCACGATCCGTGCGATTTCCGCCACGCCATCGGTCAGCGCCGCCGGTCCCGGCTGCAGGATCAGCGGCGACTTGATCTCGTGCAGTTCGCCGTCGCGCACGGCCGGCACGTTTTCCCAGCCGGCACGCGCCGCTACGCGTTCGGGCCTGAACTTCTTCCCGCACCACGAACCGATGATGATGTCGGGCGCGGCGTCGATGATTTCGCGGTGGTCGGCGACGATGCGGTGCTTCGCCAGCGATTCGACCGAGCGCGCCGGCAGCAGGTCGATGCCGCCTGCGATCTCCACCAGCTCCGCCACCCAGCGGATGCCGGTGATGACCGGCTCGTCCCATTCCTCGAAATAGACCTTCGGCCGCACCGGCAGCTTCGCCGCGCGCTCGCGATGCGCGTCCAGCCCGCGCGCGAGCCCGTCCGCGTACGCATTCGCGCGCTCGGCGACCCCCACCAGCGCGCCGAGACGGCGGATGTAGTCGAGGATGCCGTCGACGCTGCGGTGGTTGCTGATCCAGACCTCGACGCCGCGGCGGATCAGCTCGGCGGCGATGTCGGCCTGGATGTCGGAGAAACCGACGACGAAGTCCGGCCGCAGCGCCAGGATCTCGTCGATCTTCGCGCTGGTGAACGCGCTCACCTTCGGCTTTTCCCTGCGCGCGCGCGGCGGCCGCACGGTGAAACCGCTGATGCCGACGATGCGCGCGTCCTCGCCCAGCGCGTACAGAGTTTCGGTGGGTTCCTCGGTGAGGCAGACGATGCGGGTGGGGCCGTGCGTCACGGATACAGCATCCGCTTGTGCCAGTCCCCCGCCGCGTCGATCTCGTAGGCCCAGCGCTCGTGCAGGCGGAACTGCGCGCCGAACCAGATCTCGATGCGCTCGGGCTTCACGCGCAGGCCCGACCAGCGCGGCGGGCGCGGGATGTCGCGGCCGGCGAATTCGCGCTCGACCTGCTGCAGGCGCTGCTCGAAGGCCTCGACCGACTCCAGCGTTTCCGACTGCATCGACGCCCACGCTCCAATCTGACTGCCGCGCGGGCGGCTGGCGAAATACGCGTCGGCCTCGTCATCGCCGACGATCTCCACGGCGCCCTCGAGGCGTACCTGCACGCCGTGCGCCACTCGCGGCCAGTGGAACAGCAGCGCGGCATGCGGATTGGCCTGCAGCTCGCGCCCCTTGCGGCCGTCGAGATGCGTGTAGAAGACGAAGCCGCGCGCGTCATGCGACTTCAGCAGCACCATGCGCAGCGACGGCCGCGCGTCCAGGCCGGCCGTCGCCAGTGCCATCGCGGTGGGATCGGGCTCGCCGGCTTCGGCGGCCTGCGCGAACAGGCGATCGAAGGTGGCGAGGGCTTCGGCGAGCAGGGCGGGCGTGTCCATCGCGCTATTGTGTAGCGATGCCCACGCCCCTGCACGCGACGGCCGGCTACGCGCCCGACATCGTCGAATCCATGCTCGGAATTGCTCTCGCGCAGGCGCGCGAGGGGCGGCCGTTCGCGCTCGCGGGGCTGCAGGGCACGGGCAAGTCGACGCTCGCGGGGCAGCTCGCCGACGCGGCCGCCACGCGCGGCGTGCGCGCGGTGGTGCTGTCGATCGACGACTTCTACATGGATCGCCCCGAACGCCTCGCGCTGGGCCGCGAGGTGCATCCCCTGCTCGCCACGCGCGGACCACCGGGCACGCATGACGTGGATCTGGCCTGCGATGTCGTCGACCGGCTGCTCGCCGGCGCGCCGGTGCGCCTGCCGCGTTTCGACAAGATCGACGACGTGCGCCTCCCCGAATCCACATGGCCGGTCGCCGAAGGCAGCGAACTGCTGATCTTCGAAGGCTGGTTCCTGCGCGTGCCGCCACAGGGCCCCGCCGCGCTGGCCGAGCCGGTGAATGCGTTGGAGCGCGACGAGGACGGCGACGGAACCTGGCGCCGCTACTGCAACGATGCGCTCGCGCGCGACTTCCCTGCGCTGTGGGCGCGCCTGCCGCAGCTCGTGTTCTTCCGCGCGCCGTCCTTCGACGTCGTGCCCGGCTGGCGCTGGCAGCAGGAATGCACGCTGCAGGCGCGGCATCCGGAGCGACGCGCGATGTCGCGGACCGAAGTCGAGCGTTTCGTGCAGCTGTTCGAGCGCGTCAGCCGGCATGCGCTGGACACGCTGCCGTCCATCGCCGACCACGTCCTGCGCCTCGATGCATCGCGCCGGCCCGATGACGCGGACGTGCAGCGCCTGTGCGCATGTGCGCCCGCTCCGGTCGTCGACCGGTGAGCGCGTCGCGTCCCCTCGTGCTGGTGGGCCCGACCGGCGCCGGCAAGACCACGGTCGGGCACGCGCTCGCGCGGCGGCTGGGCCGCGCTTTCATCGACCTGGACGCACGCATCGAAGCCAGTGCGGGCCGGCGGATCGCGGATGTATTCGCGCTCGAGGGCGAGGCCACGTTCCGGAGGCTGGAAGCTTCGGCGCTGCGCGAGGTGCTGGCGATGCCGGATGTCGTGATCGCCACGGGGGCGGGCGTCGTGCTCGACGAGGGCAACCGCCGCCTGCTGCGCGACCACGCACGCGTGGTGCATCTGCACGCCCGTCCCGCGGTGCAGCTCGATCGCCTGCGCGCCGCCGTGGACCGGCCCCTCCTGGCCACCGGCGACCGCGCCGCTGCGCTGCACGCGATGGCCGCGCAGCGTGGTCCGCTGTACGCGGAAGTGGCGGATGCGCGCATCGATACATCGGACATGGAGCCGGGGGCCGTGGTGGAGACGCTGCTGCCTGCACTCCCGCTGCTGGATGCGCCGCTCGATCCGTCACACATGCAGACGCTCGACGTGGACAGCCCACGCGCGCCGTACGCCATCCACGTCGGGCCGGGGCTGTTGGCGGACGGCTCCACGCTCGCGGCCGCGGTGCGCGGCCGCCATGCCCTCATCGTCTGCGACGCGAACCTGGCGCGCCTGCACCTGGCGGTGGTCGACGCCTCGCTGCGCCGCCACCGCCCCGACCTGCGCATCGGCCTGCACGTGCTGCCGCCGGGCGAGCACGAGAAGACGCTCGATCGCTGGCGCGAGGTTGTCGACGCACTCGCCGCACTCGGCGCCACGCGCGACGCCACCGTCGTCGCACTCGGCGGCGGCGTGGTGGGCGATCTCGCCGGCTTCGCCGCCGCGAGCTGGATGCGCGGCATCGACGTCGTGCAGGTGCCGACCACGTTGCTGGCGATGGTCGATTCCTCCGTCGGCGGCAAGACCGCGGTGGACCTGCCCGCGGGCAAGAATCTCGTCGGCGCCTTCCATCCGCCGGCCGCCGTGATCGCCGACACGCGCACGCTGCGCAGCCTGCCCGCGCGCGAACTGCGGGCCGGCCTGGCCGAAGTCGTCAAGTACGGCGCGGTGTTCGACGCCGGCTTCCTCGACTGGCTGGAGGCCAACGCCGACG
>CAZNRZ010000115.1:0-7102 GCA_964575535.1 uncultured Lysobacter sp.
ACCGGATGCGAGCCCGGCGCGCCGGTGATCGGATCGCGGTTCATGTCCCTGCCCTGATCGTTCGTGTTCTGCGTATTCGCCATGACGTGCATCCACTCTGGGGGAGCCCGGACTGTGCGACGGCCGGTGTGTAGCGACGGTCGACACCGCATTGCACCGGCGCGGTGCGCGGTCGAGCGGCAGGCACGGCACAATTCAGGCCTCGCGCAGGACACACCGAATGACCGAATTCATCCCGCCCGGGACCCGCTTCGTCGACCTTCCCTCCCCCTTCCCCATGAAGCGCGGGGGCGAGCTGCACGGCGCGCGGGTCGCGTATGAGACCTGGGGGCGCCTCGATGCCGAGCGCTCGAACGCCCTGCTGATCCTCACCGGCCTCTCGCCGGACGCCCATGCCGCATCGAATGCGGCCAATCCCGAGCCGGGCTGGTGGGAGGCGATGGTCGGCCCCGGCGCGCCCATCGACACCGACCGCTGGTTCGTGGTCTGCGTGAACACCTTCGGCAGCTGCAAGGGCTCGACCGGCCCGGCATCGGTCGAGCCCGCCACCGGCGAGCCCTATCGCCTCGCCTTCCCGCCGCTCTCGGTGGAGGACTGCGCGGATGCGGCGGCGCAGGTCGTCGCGACGCTCGGCATCGGTCAGCTCGCCTGCGTGGTCGGCAATTCCATGGGCGGGATGGTCGCCCTCGCCTTCCTGCAGCGGCATCCCGGCCTTGCGCGGCATCACGTCAACATCTCCGGTGCGGCGCGGGCGATGCCGTTCTCGATCGCGATCCGCTCGCTGCAGCGCGAAGCGATCCGCCTCGATCCGGCCTGGAATGGCGGGCATTACGACGAATCGACCTACCCGGAATCGGGCATGCGCATGGCGCGCAAGCTCGGCGTGATCACGTATCGCTCAGCGCTCGAATGGGATGGCCGCTTCGGCCGCGTGCGGCTGGACGCCGACCGGCAGGACGGCGATCCCTTCGGCCTGGAATTCGAGGTCGAGAGCTACCTCGAGGCCCATGCCCGTCGCTTCGTGCGGCGCTTCGATCCCAATTGCTACCTGTACCTGGGCCGCGCCATGGACTGGTTCGACCTCGGTGACTACTGCGAGGCACGTTGCGGCGACAGTCGCGAGGACACGCTGGCCGCGCTCGCCTCGCTCAGGCTCGAGCGCGCGCTGGTGATCGGCGTGCACACCGACATCCTGTTTCCGCTGCAGCAGCAGGAAGAGATCTGCGAAGGCCTGTCGCGCGGCGGTGTCGATGCCCGCTTCGTGCCGCTGGAATCGCCGCAGGGCCACGACGCGTTCCTGGTCGACTTCGCCCGTTTCGGCCCCGCGGTGCGCAGTTTCCTCGATGCGCTGCCGGCGACGGCGGCCGGCGCGGCTAGAATCGACGCATGAACGCATGTGCCCTGCCCGACGTCGACTTTCCCGGCCACGACAAGTTCGTGGCGGCCGTCGACGCCGCCGTCTGCGCGGGCGACAGCGCCGCGGTGACCTCCGCCGTCCGCAAGGTGCTCTGCGAATCCATCCGCGACCGCGACATCCTCCTGCCGGCCAGCGTCCACGAGCCGATCGAGGATCACTACGCGCGCCGCGAGATCTACCGCAGCGCGCGCCATGGCTACAGCGTCGTCGCGATGACCTGGGGCCCCGGCCAGGGCACCCCCGTGCACGACCATTCCGGGCTCTGGTGCGTCGAAGGCGTCTGGGACGGCGAACTCGAGATCGCCCAGTACGAACTGCTGGAACAGGACGGCGAGCGTTTCCGCTTCCGCCCCACCGGCGGCATGCAGGCCGTCACCGGCAGTGCAGGCAGCCTCATCCCGCCGCACGAGTACCACACGATCCGCAACGCCAGCCCCGACCGCGTCGCCATCTCGCTGCACATCTACAAGGCGGAGATGCAGTGCTGTTCGACCTTCGTCCCGCTTGGCGGCGAGTGGTACGAGCGCGCCGACCGGGTCCTGCGAACGGACGAAGCCTGATCGAGCGCCGCCGCGGTATCTACGCGGCTGCGCAGGACGTGCGCTGCGGGGTTGCTGCGACGGTCGCGTCGGGCGCTGGCGTCGCTATACTTCGCGTCCGCGCCGGAATGGCGGAATCGGTAGACGCAGCGGACTCAAAATCCGCCGCCCTTAAAAGCGTGTGGGTTCGAGTCCCACTTCCGGCATGCCCCGGCGGCGCAAGAGCTGCTCAGGCGTGGGCCAGCTGGCTGCTGTGACGGGTCAGCAGCTCGCGCATCGACCCGCGCACGACCGCATACGACTGCCGGTCCATGTCGGCCAGCACGCGTTGCCAGATCCTGGGTTCCGGAAGCAGGCGCGCATCGATGCGGCCGACGTGGACGAGCGGCCCGTGCCGCGCTTCGGCGTCACGCGAGGCGACGAAACAGTCCGGCACCAGCACCAGCGCGCCGTCGTCACGTTCGTAAGCGTTGAAGATCATGGCACCTCCCGCGCCTGATCCGTGGCCCCCTGCTTCGCGACCTCGGTCGCAGTCCGACCATACCGCCGCATTGCAGCGTCACGGTACCGTCCGTCGGCGAGGCGCGCCGCGTCTCCGTTTCAGTACCGCGGTGGCGCAGGCCAGGGCCACCATCCGCGGCCACTCATGGCGTAGCGGTCGGCGGCGCGCTCGAACCGGTTGCGTACGCTCACGCCCCCCGCGAGCAGGTAGACGGGCAGGAACAGCGGCCCCAGCACGAGGTACTGCAGGACATGGGCGCGCTCGTGGTCGCAGAGGCGGATCGGCGGATCAGGAGCGAGGCCGGCGGCCCGCGCGTAGGTCGCGCAGGCGGTGTCCAGATCGCGGCCGGTGTGCAGGATCACGTTCCCCAGCGTCAGCGCGCCACCCGGCCCCCATGGCCAGTGATGGAAGACGATGGCAAGGTCGGAGCGGCGCAGGTGGGGACGCGCGCCGAGCGGCATACCGATGAGGCCCATCAGCAGGCCGATCAGGCTGTTGGGCAAGGTCCAGATCATCCCGCAGGCGACGAGCAGGCGCATGGCCCACGATCGCGGCAACGCCCTGCCCCAGTCGGCCACGGGGTCCTGCGGTCCCGCTTCGCGCGCCGGCCTGTCTTCCGCCGCACGCACGCCAGCGGGCCGGCTCAGCGGCCCTCGTCCGGGATCAGCAGCCACGCGAGCAGGTAGACGACGATGCCGGGGAACGCGGCGGAGAGGATCGATACCAGGACGAACACGATCCGCAGCAGCGTCGAATTCCAGCCGAAGCGCCGGGCGACGCCGCCCAGGACGCCGGCGATCATGCGGTCGTTGCGGGAGCGTGCGAGACGTGTCGCGTCCATGGCGGCCACTCGGAAGGACGATGCCGCGAGTCTAGGCCGGCGGCGTGAGCGCGCCGTCGTGCGGCCGGTCTACCAGCGCCCCGGGCGCGTGAGCGGCGGCGCTTCGCGCTGGCGGTCGTAGGCGCGCAGCTCGTCGCGGATGTGCGCGATGCGCTGGCGGGCGATCGCATTGCGCTGCTCGTCGAGCACCACGCCGTCGAGCAGCTCGGCCATGCGCTGCGCGGTCGGCAGCATGGTGTCCCAGGCGTCCAGCGCAGCCACCGGCGCGGGCAGCGTCAGGAAGAAGGCGATCGCGGGCGTCTGCAGCTCGTGGATGTTCGCCATGTCGAAGCTGCCGGGCTTCATGATGTTGGCGACGCTGAATACCGGGCCGCGCTCCGGATGGCCCTCGACCAGGCGGTGGAACACGCCCATGTGCCCGTAGCGGAGCCCGGCGCGCTCGGCGGCGACCACGATGTCGGGCCCGTGCAGCGCCTGCCCTGCGCGCGCGGCGAGGTACAGGGTGACGATCTTGTCGAACTCCTCGGTCGTGCGCTGGCCCACCTCCGCGGTCGCGTCCGCCGCGCCGTCGAGATCCAGCCCGGCCTGCACCGGCGTCTCGACGTCGCCCGTGGCCAGTTCCGTTTCGAGTTGCTCGCCCAGCGTCGGTTCCGCGCGCTCCCCCGCTTCGCGGCCGACGCGTCGGCCCTGCGAGCGGCGGTTCGGGCGCCCGAAGAAGATGATCACGCCGACGAGCACGACACTCGCGACGAGGACCCAGATCCGCAGCATCGTGTAGTCGGACATCGTGTGCTCCGTATCGGTCAGGCCGCGCCGGCGAGGCGCGCGGCCTCGGCGAGGTCGACGGACACCAGGCGGCTCACGCCCGGTTCGCGCATGGTGACGCCCATGAGCTGCCTCGCGGCTTCCATCGTGACCTTGTTATGAGTGACGAACAGGAACTGTACCTGCTCGCTCATCTCGCTGACCATCGCGGTGAAACGGCCGACGTTGGCTTCGTCCAGCGGCGCGTCGACCTCGTCGAGCAGACAGAACGGCGCGGGATTGAGGCGGAAGATCGCGAAAACGAGCGCAACCGCCGTCATCGCCTTCTCGCCGCCCGAGAGCAGCGAGATGTTGGACACGCGCTTGCCGGGCGGGCGCGCCATGATCGCGACGCCGGTGTCGAGCAGATCCTCGCCGGTGAGTTCGAGATAGGCGTGGCCGCCGCCGAACAGGCGCGGATACAGCTCCTGCATGCCGGAATTGACGCGATCGAAGGTGTCCTTGAAGCGGCCGCGCGTCTCACGGTCGATCTTGCGGATGGCTTCCTCGAGAGTATCCAGCGCGCTCGTCAGGTCGAGGTGCTGGGCGTCGAGGTAATCCTTGCGCTGTGCTGCTTCCGCATGCTCGGCGATGGCCGCGAGGTTGACGGGCTCGAGGCGGCGCAGCTTGCCGTCGAGCTCGGCGACCGCACGTTCCCACACCTGCGGATCCATGTCGTCGGTGAGCGTGGCGGTGACCTCGTCGAGGGCGAAGCCGGCTTCGGTCACGGCCTCGGCCAGCTGCTCGGCCTTGAGCACGAGCGCCTGCAGCTCGAGCCGGCGTTGGCCGATGCCTTCGCGCTGCTGCAGGGACTGCTCGTCGCGCTGCTGGCGGATCAGCTCGAAGCCGCGCAGTTCGTGGTCGATGCCATCCAGCGCGGTGCGCGTGGCGGTGAGGCGCTGTTCGGCGAGCACGCGCTGCTCGAGCGCGACCTGCCGCTGTTCCTCGAGCTCACGCACCGGCGCGTCGCCGTCGGCGAGCTGCGCGGCGAGTTCGCCCAGGCGCGAATCGAGCTGGCCGCGTTGGCCGCTCATGCGCTCCAGCGCCTGGGCCAGCCCCGCGAGCTGGGCGCGCTGCGATTCGACGGTGAGCGCCAGCGCATGCGCGGCGTCACGGGCCTCGCGTGCGGCGTTGCGCGCGGAATCGCGCAGCTCGCTGAAGCGGCGGCGCTCGTTCTCGAGCTCGATGCGCGCATCCTCAAGCTCGGACATGCGCACGACCGCGTCTTCCTGGTTGCCGCGCGCCAGCCGTGCCTGCTCGCGCGCGGCGTCGAGCGTTTCGGCGAGCTGGGCGAGGTCGGCATCGATGCGCTCGATGCGGCCGCGGGCGGCGTCGACGCGGCCCTGCTGGCTCTGCAGCTGGCCGCCGAGTTCCGACACCGCGCGATGCGCCATGTACAGCGAGCGCTGCGCATCCTCGCGCTGCTGCTCGGCGGCGAGCGACTGGTCGCGCAGCTCGACGAGCAGCGCCTCCAGCTCGCGCTCGCGCGCGACCAGCGCCTCGATTTCGACGCGCAGCGACTGGATCTCGCGCTCGCGCAGCAGCGCGCCCTGCGTGGCCGCGCCGGTGCGGACGACCTGAACCCAGCCGGCGCCCAGGCGCTCGCCGGCGCGGGTGATCACGAGGTCGCCCTCCGGCAGCGTCGCCAGCAGCGAGCGCGCCGATTCCAGGTCGTCGGCGCCGTGCACGCGTGCCAGCAGGCGGCGTACGGCGATCGGGCCGCGCACCCGCGCTGCCAGCGTGCCGTCGGCGGACACGCCGTCGCCCTGCCCGCCCGCCACCAGCGCGAGGCGCCCTTCCGACAACGCGCCGGCTGCGAGCGCGAGCGCCGCCGGATCGTCGACCAGCACGCCTTCGATCAGCTGGCCGAGTGCGGTCTCGACGGCCGTTTCCCAGCCTTCGTCCACCGACAGCGACTCGCCCACGCGCGGCGCCGATTCGAGGCCCTGCTGGCGCAGCCAGTCCATCGCCCGGCCCTGCTCCTGGCCGAGCGCCGCCGCTTGCAGCGTTTCAAGACCGGACAGCCGCCCGCGCGCGCCCTGCGCCTGCTTGCGCGCATCGGCGAGCTGCGTCTGCGTTTCGCGCTGGCGTTCCTGCAGCGCCGCCAGCGCCTGCTTGCGCGTTTCCAGCTCCCCGGTGAGCGTGTCCAGCGCGAGCTTCTGCGTTTCGAGCTGTTCGACCATCGAGGCCGCGGCCTCGGCCAGCGCGTCGACATCGAGGCCGCTGCGCTCGCCCGTCAGCGCCTCGCGACGACGCTCGGCGTCGAGCGCGGTGCGGTCGAGGTGTTCCAGGCGCGTGCGCTCCACGTCCGCCGCCCGCGACGCCTCCGACTGCGCGCGTGCATGCGCGTCCCAACGCTGCTGCCAGTCGGCGAGCTTCTGCTCGGCGTCGCGCAGGGCGTCTTGCCGCGCGATCTCTTCCTCTCGCAGCGTTTCCAGCCGCGGCTCGTCGTTCTCCAGCGCATCGCGCAGGGCGTCGATGCGCGACTGGTCGCTGCCGATATGGCTGGCGATTTCCGACAGCTGCGCCTGCGCCTCGTCGCGCGCGCGCTGCAGGCGCGAGGACATCTCGCGCTGGTGCTGCATCTGCTGCTCGACGCGCGCCAGCGCGCCGCTGACCTCGTAGCTTTCCGCCTGCGCACGCGACAGCGCATCGGCCGCCTCGTCGCGACGCACGCGGCCCTCTTCCAGCTGGCGCTCGGCCTCGCGCTGCTCGGCGATCAGCTGCTGCAGGCGGGTTTCGGACTGCGAGAGCCTGTCGCGCTGTCCCTGCAGCTTCCGGTCGAGCGCGCGGTGCTCCAGCGCCTTCCACTCGGCGTCCTTGACGCGGCGCTCGGCCTGGATGGCCTGGTACTGCTCGGCCTGCCGCGCCTGCCGCGCGAGATGCGAAAGCTGCTTGCCGACTTCCTCGCGGAGGTCGTTGAGGCGGTCGAGGTTCTCGCGCGTATGGCGGATGCGCGTCTCGGTCTCCTTGCGCCGCTCCTTGTACTTGGAGATGCC
>CAZNRZ010000116.1:0-7031 GCA_964575535.1 uncultured Lysobacter sp.
GGTCCCGGTCGTGGCGGCCCACGCGGCGGCGGACGTCCGCCGAGTGGCGGTGGCCGCGGCGGCCCGCGCGGCGGTTGATCGACAGGAAGGGCGCCTCAGGGCGCCCTTCTTCATTCCGGGCTGCGGTGTTCCTGCGCGGCCGGCGAGTGGATGGCCTCGAAAGCCTCACCCGCGGTGGCGTTAGGGAATCGCGAGGTGCCTCGCCTCCAGCCCCGCATCGCCGCCACGCGGCGTCGCGCGGATGCGTGCATCGCCGGGAAGCGACGAGCCGTCACCCAGGTGCGCCCAGACCCGATCGAGTGCCGCATGCACGTAGGGAAGCAGCGGAACGTAACTCGCACCGATCGCCGGGATCGCGAGGAAGGCGTCGAAATGCTGCGCTCGCTCGACCTGCCAGAAGCGCACGTCGCGGCCCGCGGCGCGCGAGGCCTGCACGTAGGGCACGCTGGTGAAGGCCATCGGCACGAGCCCGTCGTCGACGCCGTGCACGACGATGACCGGCAGACCCGCACGCGGTGGCTGCGCACGGGTGGCCTCGATGCCATCACGCACGCGCCGCGCCGCGGCGTCGTCTCCCGTCCACAACGCGCGCAGGCAGGCGAGGCCGCCGAGTGGCGCGTCCGCGGGCGTGCGCAGCGCGATGCCGTTGCCCGGCGGGATCCCGCTGGCGTCGGACCACCAGGCCGCGCGCTCGGCCGTGGTGGCCGGGCGCGGCGCACCGGAGGCGTCCGTCGCCGCGAACGTTAAGCCGCACGGATGCGCCGCCGGCGCGTGGCGGCCATAGGCCGACGCATAGGTGGCGGTGACCGCGCGCCACAGGTCGAAGGCCACGCTCAGCCCGCCGGCGCGCAGCGCCTCGTCGGTCCAGCCGCGGCTGCGCAGTGCGTCGTAGGCGGCACGCGCACGGCTGGCGTCGTCCGCGCCCTGCACGAGGCCCGCCTCCGCGATGGCGGCGCAGGACGGGCCCGCCGTGGGCGGCACCGGCAGCTTGAGGTGCGCCAGCGCGCAGGGCATCAGCAGGCCGGCTTCGGTGGCGATGTCATACAGCGGCGGCGCACCGGCGACGGCCAGGTTCGGCTCACCGGCGACCACCGCATCCAGCCAGTCGCCTTCCAGTTCGGCCGCACGCAGCACCGCGCCGCCGCCGTTGGAGACGGCGGTCGCGATGACGGTGGTGTTGTCGAAGCGGAACGGCGCCTGTGCCGGGAAGGCGTCGTCGAGCGCGCGCAGCGCGAACTCGGCGGCCTGGCGTGTGTGGCGGCCCCAGTCGGCCTCGGGGTTGTCGCCCGAATGCGCGTGCTTGAAGGCGACGCCCTGCCCGGCCAGGTCCGGTTCGAAGCCGAGCGGCGCGCTGCCCGGCGCGCGCACGGTGCCGTCGAGTGCGACGCCCTGCCCCGCGTCGAGGTCGAAGTAATCGGTGCCCGCGCCCTTGTCGGTGTAAGCGATCGCGCAGCCCTTGGGCAGGCCCCAGCTCGCGGCGACGGCGATCGCGCCGTAGACGCCGCGCGAGCCGGATGCCGGCGCGACCACGATGCAGCGCCGCTTCGCGTCGAATCCATCGGGCACCTGCACGGCCACGCGGTGTGGCTGCTTCGCGCCCGGCAACCGCGCGAACGCGTGGAATTCACGCCCGGGCACGTTCGCGGTCGAGCCGTAGAGCGTGCCGAAGCCGCCCTGCGGCGTGAGGTCGGCGATGCCGCGCCAGTTCGACCAGATCGCGCGGCGGCGCAGCTCGGCGGGCGTCGGCGCTTCCGCGTTCGCGAAGGCCGGCGGCGACATGCCGCGCAGGCCGTCCAGGCCCAGGCCCGCGGTGAGCAGGTCGTCGCCGCTGCGATGCTCGGTGACGCGGATGTCGCCGACGATGTCGAGCCGGTCCATGCCGTCTCCCTGCGGAAGGCTCGCGCAGGCTGACGCGAGCACGGTGGTCGCGGCCAGCAGGGCCGCATGGTGCGCCGATCGGATCGTCTTCATGCGGCGACCTTAGCAAGCAGGTCCCGCGCGGGCATCGTACGTTCGTACCACGCGGCCGCGCGACGCGATTGCTACGCTGCGGGCCGGAGGATCCCATGCCCAACACGCTGACCGCACCGCAACCCCGCTGCATTCTCGTCACCGGCGCCGGCAGCGGCATCGGTGCAGGCATCGCCACGCATCTCGCGCGCGAGGGCCATCACCTGGTGGTGACCGACCTTTCCGGCGACGCCGCCGCGCAGGTCGCCGCCGCCATCCGCGAGGAGGGCCACAGCGCCGAGGCGCACGCGCTGGACGTCACCAATGACGCGAGCGTCGGCGGGGTTCTCGCAGCGCTCGCCCGCCCGGTCGACGTGCTGGTGAACAACGCCGGCCTGCAGCACGTGTCGAAACTCGAAGACTTCCCGATGGAGAAGTGGGACCTGCTCGTGCAGGTGATGCTGGTCGGCGTCGCGCGCCTCACCCGCGCTATGCTGCCGGGCATGCGCGAGCGCGGTTTCGGCCGCATCGTCAACATCGGCTCGATCCACTCGCTCGTCGCCAGCCCGTTCAAGAGCGCGTACGTCTCCGCCAAGCACGGGCTGGTCGGCTTCTCGAAGGTGCTCGCGCTGGAAACGGCCGACACGGACATCACCATCAACACGATCTGCCCGACCTACGTGAAAACGCCGCTGGTCGACCGGCAGATCGCCGACCAGGCGAAGACGCGCGGCATTCCGGAGTCGGAGGTCGTGAGCCAGGTCATGCTCAAGCCCATGCCCAAGGGCGTGTTCATCACCTTCGAGGAACTGGCCGGCATCACCGCGTTCCTGATGTCGCCGGCCGCGCGCAACATCACCGGGCACACCATCGACGTCGACGGCGGCTGGACCGTCCAGTAGCCCATGCCCGCCCTGCTGATCGCCGACGACCATCCGCTGTTCCGCGCCGCCCTGCGCGGCGCCGCAGCCGATGCCGTGGCCGACCTGAGCGTTCACGAGGCCGAATCGCTCGAGGGCGTGCTGGCGACGCTCGAACGCGAGGCCGACATCGACCTCGTGCTGCTGGACCTGCACATGCCCGGCAATCACGGGCTTGCGGGGCTGGCGGCGGTGCGCGCGCAGTTCCCGCACGTGGCGGTGGTGGTGGTGTCGGCCAACGACGATCCGCGCGTGGTGCGTCGCGCACTCGACCACGGCGCCGCGGGCTACCTGCCCAAGAGCTCCGGGCTGGACGAGCTGCGCGAGGCGATCCGCGCGGTGCTCGGCTGCGAGCAGTGGCTGCCGCCGTCGCTGCGCACCGCGGTGGCGCGCACGCAGACCTCGACCGCCGACGCCGACCTCGCATCGCGCCTCGCCAGCCTGTCGCCGCAGCAGTTCCGCGTGCTCTCGCTGGTCGCGCAGGGGCTGCTCAACAAGCAGATCGCCGATCGCCTCGACGTACAGGAGCGCACCGTCAAGGCACACCTGTCGGCCATCTTCGAGCGCCTCGGCGTGCGCAACCGCACGCAGGCCAGCGTGGTGCTGCGCGAACTCGAACTCACCGACCCGGCACGCTCGATCGAGGGTTGAGCGCGCTCAGTCGGCGCTGGCCGCGGAGCGTTCGCGCGCGGCCATCAGGCGATCGAGCGTGGACTTGAGCGCCAGCGGCTTGAGCGGCTTCGGCAACAGCAGATAGCCGGCTTCCGCCACGCAGGCACGCACGTCCTCGCCCGCATCCGCGCTCAGGATCACCGTCGGCCGTGCGCCGCATCGCGCCGCGAGCGCCTGTGCGACGAGCACGCCCGTGTCGCCGTCGTCGAGGTGGTAGTCGAACAGCCAGAGCGCCGCGTCGCCGTCGCGAGAGGCCGCCAGCGCGGCGTCGCGGCCCGATGCGACGACGACCTCGCAGCCCCAGCGTTCGAGCAGCATGCGCAGCGCGCCGAGCGCGAGCGGATCGTTGTCGACGGCTAGCACACGCAGCCCGGCGAGTCCGCCGCGAACCGGTACGGGAATCGCGGTGGCGGTTGCCGCCGCCGCACGCGGCAGGTCGACGGCGAAGACGGTGCCCCTGCCCGCGCGGCTTCGCAGCGACAGCGGTGCGTCGAGCAGCTGCGCGATGCGGTCGGCGATCGAAAGCCCGAGGCCGAGGCCATCGCCGGGCGCATCCGGGCCGCGGCGGAACTCCTCGAAGATCGCGCGCTGCTGGTCGGCGGCGATGCCGGGGCCGGTGTCGTGCACCTCGATGCGCAGCCCGTTGCGCGTGCGGCGCACGCCCAGCACGACGCCGCCGCTCGCGGTGTAGCGCACGGCATTGGCCAGGAAGTTCTGCAGGATGCGCCGCAGCAGCTGCGGATCGGAATGCGTCCACGCGCGCGTGGCGCGGAACCGGAATGAGAGCCCGCGTGCCGCCGCGATCGCGCGGAACTCCGAGGCCAGCGGCTCGAGCACGTCGGCCAGTGCGAAATCGCGCGGCTGCGGCACGAGGCCGCCCGCTTCGAGGCGCGACATGTCGAGCAACCCGGTGAGCAGGTCGGTGGTCGATTCCAGCGCGCCGCGCACCTGCGCTACGGTGCCGCGGTGCCGCGGCGATTCGATCTCGTCGGCGAGCGCGTCGGTGAACAGCTGCGCGGCATGGAGCGGCTGCATGAGGTCGTGGCCGATCGCCGCGAGGAAGCGGCTCTTCGCATGATTGGCGCGCTCGGCCTCGCCCTTCGCCACCTCGAGATCGGCCGTGCGCGAAGCCACGCGCTGCTCCAGCGTCTCGTTGGCGACGATCAGCGCGCGTTCCGCGCGACGGAACGCGGTGACGTCGGTGAACGTGGCGACGAAGCCGCCGCCCGGCATGGGATTGCCGCGGATCTCGATGATGCTGCCGTCGGGCAGCACGCGCTCGGAGAGGTGCGGCGTGCCGGCGCGCATGAACGCCAGGCGCCGCTCCAGCGCGCGCTCGATGTCGCCGTCGAATTCGAGGCCCTGCATCGCCCAGCGCGCGAGGTCGGCGATGGGCCGCCCGACCTGCAGCAGGTCGGGCGGATAGTCGAACAGCTGCGCATAGCGCGGGTTCCACGCGACGAGGCGCAGGTCGGCGTCCACCACGCTGATGCCCTGGCTCATGTTCTGCAACGCGGCTTCGAGAACGCGCTGGTTGAAGCGCAGGTCGGCGGACGCCTTGCCGACGATCGTCGCCACCGTTTCGAGTTCGCCGGCTTCGCGGCGTGCGGCATCGAGCAACACGCGCGCGGACGCGGCGCCAAGCACGGCGGCCAGCTCACGCTCGACGCGCTCCTCGGCTTCCAGCAGTACGGGGCGGCTGCCGTCCATGCCCTCGAGCAATTGCGCGACGCGCTCGCGCGGCAGGAAGCGCTGGCTGGCCGAGCGCAGCGTGGCGAGGTCGAGCCCGCGGGCGGCGCGGCGCGGCGCGGCGGACCATGACGCTGCGAGCACCACCGTGGCCAGCGTTCCGACGAACAGGCTGGAGCCCACCGCGCGGCCTAGACGCGTCCACCCGGTCAGGCCGAAGAAGCCGTCCGGCGAGAGCCAAGCGATGCCGAAAGGGCCTTCGATCGCGACGCCGTCGTTGGCCAGCACCGGCAACAGCAGCACCCAGGCCCAGGTGACGAAGCCGGCCGCGATGCCGGCCGTTGCGGCGCGCGCCGATGTCTGTGGACGCCACAGTGCGAAGGCCAGCGCCGGCGTAAGCGTCGCCAGCGCGGAGAACGAAACCGCGCCCACATCCGCCAGCGCTTCGCTGCCCGCGATGACGCGGCTGTAGGCCCATGCCAGCAGCATCACCGCGAGGATGCCGACGCGCCGCAGCGTGAGCACGCTGCCGCTGAGGTCGCCGGCGTCGCGCCGGCTCCACGCACCACGCAGCAGGCCGGGTGCGAACCAGTGGTTGCCGATCATCAGGCTCAGCGCGAGCGTGCTGACGACCACCATGCCGGTCGCGGCGCTGAGGCCGCCGAGGTAGCCGAACAGCGCCAGCCCCTCCTGCCCCTGCGAGAGCGGCAGCGCGAGGATGTAGAGATCCGACGGCACCGCATCGCCGAGCCACGCGATGCCCGCACGCGCGATCGGCAGCACCGGCAGCGCGATGAGCAGGAGGTAGAGCGGGAACAGCCAGCGCGCGGTCTGCACGTGGCGCTCGTCGCGGCACTCCACCACCGCGACGTGGAACTGGTGCGGCAGGATGAACATGGCCAGCGCGCCGAGCGCGACCAGCGGGGCGAAGCCGCCGGCCGGAACGTCGGGGGTGGGCAATGGCGGGGACGGCGGCGGCGCGGAGCCGTCGAGGCCGAACACGACGTAGGCACCGATGGCGAGCATCGCCAGCAGCTTGAACACCGACTCCAGCGCCATCGCGAAGACCAGGCCGCGGTTGTGGTCGGTCACGCGCGCGCGGCGTGCGCCGAACAGCACGGCGAACAGCGCCAGCACCAGCGCGACGTAGAGCGCACTGTCCTGCCAGGCCGGCGCGCCGGCGCCGGGGGCCGACGTCAGGATCGAAAACCCCATCGCGACCGCCTTGAGCTGCAGCGCGATGTACGGGATGAGCCCCAGCGCGACCACCAGCGTGACCACGGCGGCGAGCCAGGCGTCCTTGCCCAGGCGCGTGGCGATCAGGTCGGCGAGCGAGGTCGTATTGGTATCGCGCGCGAGCCGCACGAGCTTGAGCATCACGCCGATGCCCAGCGCATAGAGCAGGATCGCGCCGAGGAACGTCGGCGGCAGCGGCCAGCCGTGGCGCGCGGCCTGCGTCACCGTCCCGTAGAAGGTCCACGACGTGCAGTGCACGGCCAGCGAGAGTGCGTAGATGTGGCGCCAGTGGCGCGCGCCGAGGGCCGGGCGGCGCTCCGCGTAGAGCGCCGCGGCGAACATCAACCCCAGCCAGAGCAGGCTGGCGCCCGTGACGACCGCGAAGTTCAGCATCGCATCCCGGCCCGCGGCCGGATCCCGTGGAATCCCCGACGCGAGCATAGCCGCGCCCGCCCGGCCCGTCCCGCAAAAAGCAACGGCGGGCTTTCGCCCGCCGTCGCGCTTCGACCGCCTTCGGCGTCGGTCAGAAGTCGTAACGCGCCGTCAGCGAGAACTGGCGCGGTG
>CAZNRZ010000117.1:0-6899 GCA_964575535.1 uncultured Lysobacter sp.
GGGCCGAGCACGCGGCCAACGATGATCAGGGCGACGCCGATGCCAGCGGCCACGATCAGGAACAGCAGGGTCGGCAGGTATTCGGCCAGCACTCGTGTTCTCTCGGTCTCGCGGCTGCGCGGCTCGTGGAGCCCGCGGCGGCGTTCGCGCCGCCCCGCGCCCGTCGTACGGGGTTGGGGATGTTCCGGTGTGGTGCCCAAGGGGGGACTCGAACCCCCACGACCTAAGTCGCTACCACCTCAAGGTAGTGCGTCTACCAATTCCGCCACCTGGGCAAAAACGCGTGTCGTCCGGGACGATCGGAGGCCTTTGCCGCCTCCGCTCCAGCCATCCGTGGTGGAGCTTCACATTGTAACGCAATTACACGAATCAACCACCCGTCGGAGACGGTTGCGGCGCATTCGTCGACGGCGGAGCCGGCTGCGCAGGCGCGGCCACCGGCACGGCGCCATCCGCTGGCAGCGAGGGAACCGTCGCATTGCCCGCAGGCGCGGACGGAACCGCGGTGCCGCCGGCAGGCGCGCTGGGCAGCTCCGACATCAGGCCACCCGCCTCGGCGGCCACGGGGCGGTTGTCACGCATCGCCTGCCAGGCCATGAAGAGGCTCAGGCCGAAGAAGGTGATCGCCAGCCACTTGGTGGCCTTCGAGAGGAAGTTCGCCGAGCCGCGGGCGCCGAACACCGTGCCCGATGCGCCGCCACCGAAACCGGCGCCCGCCTGGGCACCCGAGCCGCGCTGCATGAGGATGAGCGCGATCATGCCGACCGCAAGCAGCACGTAGATGATGTTGAGCAACAGCATCGGAAGGAATCCGTCGAAGGCTTAGCGCGCCGCCGCCTGGGCGATCGCGAGGAAATCGTCGGCCACGAGCGAGGCGCCGCCGACCAGTCCACCGTCCACGTCCGGCTGCGCGAAGAGCGCTGCGGCGTTGTCCGGCTTCACGCTGCCGCCGTACAGGATCGGCAGCGAGTCCGCGATTCTAGCATCGCGCGCCGCGATTTCGCCACGGATGAAGGCATGCACCTCCTGCGCCTGCTGCGGGCTGGCCGTGCGGCCGGTGCCGATCGCCCAGATCGGCTCGTAGGCCACGACCGCCCCGTCGAACGGCGCGGCACCGTGCGTATCCAGCAGGGCGTCGAGCTGCTGCTCCAGGCGCCACCAGGTCTTGTCGTCCTCGCGGTCCTCGAGGGTCTCGCCGACGCAGAGGATCGGCGTGAGCCCCGCCGCCTTGGCGATGAGGAACTTGCGCGCCACCAGCTCGCTGGTCTCGTGATGGAACATGCGGCGCTCGGAATGTCCGACCAGCCCGAAGCGCGCGCCGACGTCGACCAGCATCGCCGCGGACACCTCGCCCGTGAACGCGCCCTTCTCGTTCGCGCTCACGTCCTGCGCGCCGAAGGCGACATCGCGGCCTTCGCAATGCTCGACCAGCTCGCCGAGATAGGGCAGCGGCGGCAGGATCACGCGCTCGACACCTGTCGGCGCCGGACGCGCCGCGATCGCTTCGGCGAGTTCGACGGCGAAGCGGCGATCGCCATGCAGCTTCCAGTTTCCGGCAACGATCCGACGGCGCATGCGGTGGCTCCTCTCGAACGGGGCGGCGATGTTACTTGAGCTTGATCTCGCGAAGGCGCTCTTCCAGATAGCCCTGCGCGGTGATGGGTTCGGGATAGCGGCTGGGATTGTCCGGCGTGATGCACGAGGGCAGCACGTCGATGACGAAATCCGGATTCGGATGCAGGAAGAACGGCGTGGAGTAGCGCGGCTGGCGCGCTTTCTCGCCCGGCGGATTGACCACCCGGTGCGTCGTCGACGGATACACGTGGTTGGTCAGGCGCTGCAGCATGTCGCCGATGTTGACGACGATGGTGTCGGACTGCGCTGTGAACGGGATCCATTCGCCCTTGCGCGACAGCACTTCCAGGCCTTCGGCGCTCGCGCCCACCAGCAGCGTGATGAGGTTGATGTCCTCGTGCGCGCCGGCGCGCACGTTGGGCACGTCCGGCGTGGTGATCGGCGGATAGTGGATCGGCCGCAGGATCGAGTTGCCTTCGTCGGTCTTGTCGGCGAAGTAGTCGGCCGGAAGACCGATGTGCAACGCGAGCGCCGACAGCATGCGCGAGCCCAGCCCGTCGAGCGCGGAATACAGGCGGTAGCCGACCTCGCGGAACTCAGGAATTTCCTCCGGCCAGACGTTCGGCGGCATCACCGCGGCGTTCTTGGAATCGCGCGGGATCTCGCGGCCGATGTGCCAGAACTCCTTGAGGTCGAAATGCTGCGCGCCTTTCGCGGTCTCGATGCCGAAAGGCGTGTAGCCGCGCGCACCGCCGCCGCCGGCGACGTGGTAGCGGCGCTTGACCTCGTCCGGCAGCGCGAAGAACGCGCCGAAGACGCGGTAGGCGTCGTCGATCAGGCCGGCATCGATGCCGTGGTTGCGGATGCCCGCGAAACCCCATTCGCGGTAGGTCGCGCCCAGCTCGGCGACGAAGGCGTCGCGGTCGGCGGAGTCGAAGCGCTGGATGTCGAGGGTCGGGATCTGGTTCATGGGATCAGGCAGTCGATGGTCGCCGGCAGCATCGCTGCCCGGCAGGTTTCAGGACTTGACCGGAGTCAAAGCGGCGGCACGGACCGCGTCGGCAAGCGTTTCCAGGGTGGACTGCACGAGCGCGTCGTCGTCGGCCTCGACCGTGACGCGCACCACCGGCTCGGTGCCCGAAGGCCGCAGGAACGCGCGCCCCCTGCCCTGCACGGCCGCCTGCGCGTCCGCCAGCGCCGCCTTGACCGGCTCGGCCTCCGCCGGCTTCGCGTCGCCCGAGTACCGCACGTTGACGGTCTTCTGCGGCACGCGGCGCAATCCCGCCAGCGCCTGCGCCAGGCCGATGCCACGGCGATGCAGCACTTCGAGAACCTGCAGCGCGCTGACGATGCCGTCGCCGGTGCTGACGCGATCGAGACAGAGGAGATGGCCGGAGGCCTCGCCGCCCAGCACGCCGCGGTGCGCGATCAGCTGCTGGTGGACGTAGCGGTCGCCGACCTTCGCGCGGATGAAGTCGATGCCGAGCCCGCCCAGCGCCTGCTCGAGGCCGAAGTTCGTCATCAGCGTGCCGACGACGGGACCGCGCAGGCGGCCGGATTCGCGCCAGTCCGATGCGAGCACGTAGATGAGGTCGTCGCCGTCGCGCACCACGCCGTCGGCGTCGACGAACAGCACGCGATCGCCGTCGCCATCGAAGGCGATGCCCAGGTCGGCGCCGGACTCGACCACCAGCTTCGCCAGCGCCTCCGGATGCGTGGAGCCCACGCCGTCGTTGATGTTCACGCCATTCGGCTCGACGCCCAGCGTGGTCACCCGCGCGCCGAGCTCGCGGAAGACCATCGGCGCGAGCTGGTAGGTCGCGCCGTTGGCGCAGTCCATCGCGATGCGCATGCCGCCGAGATCGAAGCCGCGCGGCACCGAGGTCTTGCAGGCCTCGATGTAGCGGCCCAGCGCGTCGCGCGTGCGGATCGCCTTGCCCAGCTCGTCCGACGGCGCGGTACGGAACGGCTGCTCCAGCGCGGCCTCGATGGCGAGCTCGGTCGCGTCGTCGAGCTTCTCGCCCTCGGCGGAAAAGAACTTGATGCCGTTGTCGTGGTGCGGATTGTGCGAGGCGGAGATCACGATGCCGCCATCGGCGCGCAGCGATCGCGTGAGGTGGGCGACGGCCGGCGTGGGCATCGGGCCCATCAGCTGCACGTCGACACCGGCGGCGACGAGACCGGCCTCCAGCGCCGCCTCGAACATGTAGTTCGAGATGCGCGTGTCCTTGCCGATGATGACCACCGGCTTGCGCCAGCCCGGGCCGTTCGAGCGCAGCGCGTGGCCGTAGGCATTGCCCAGGCGCAGCACGAAATCGGCCGAGATCGCGCCCTCGCCGACGCGGCCGCGGATGCCGTCGGTGCCGAAATACTTCCGGCTCATGCGGCGTCCACGCGCGCGGGAGCCGGCTGCTTCATGAGCAGCGCGAGCAGGTCGGCGAGCTTGGCGCGCATCTCGCGGCGGTCGCAGATCAGATCGACCGCGCCGTGTTCGACGAGGAATTCCGAGCGCTGGAAGCCCTCTGGCAGCTTCTCGCGCACGGTCTGCTCGATCACGCGCGGGCCGGCGAAGCCGATCAGGGCCTCGGGCTCGGCGATGTTGATGTCGCCCAGCATCGCGAAGCTCGCCGACACGCCGCCGGTGGTGGGATGCGTGAGCACCGAGATGTACGGCAGGCCCGCGGCGCGCAGGCGACCGAGTGCGGCCGACGTCTTGGCCATCTGCATCAGCGAGAACAGGCTTTCCTGCATGCGCGCGCCGCCGGAGGCGGAGAAGTTCACGAATGGACAGCCGACTTCCAGCGCCGTTTCGGCGGCGCGGGTGAAGCGCTCGCCGACCACCGAACCCATCGAGCCGCCCATGAAGGCGAAGTCGAAGGACGAGGCCACGAGGTCGCGGCCGCCCAGCGTGCCGCGCATGGCGACCAGCGCATCACGCTCGCCCGTGGCCTTCTGCGCGGCCTTGATGCGGTCCGCGTACTTCTTCTGGTCGCGGAAGCGCAGCACGTCGGTCGGGCCGAGCTCCGCGCCGATCTCCTGCATGCTGCCGGGGTCGAACAGCGAGGCCAGGCGCGCGCGGGCGCGGATCGCGCGGTGGTGGCCGCACTTCGGGCAGACCTCGAGGTTTTCCGCGAGCTCGGGGCGATAGAGCGCGGCGGCGCAGCGGTCGCACTTCTCCCACAGGCCTTCCGGCACGTTGCGGCGGCGGGCGGCGCCGGCGTCGGTGCGGATGCCGGAGGGCATGAGTTTCTTGAGCCAGGACATTGGAAAGGCTCTCCAGTTCGGGACATCGGCCGCGTCGCGGCCAGCAGGTCAGTGTAGCCCAGCCCCCGGGCGGCTCCGGGGAGTCAGGCGTCCAGCGCGGCGCGCAGGGGCGCCAGGAAACCGTGCGCCGCGGCGACCGGATCGGCGGCGTCCGCCAGCGCCTGCACCAGCGCGCTGCCGACCACCACGCCATCCGCGTCGACGGCCATCGCCGCGGCGCTGGCGGCGTCCTTGATGCCGAAGCCCGCCACCACCGGCACCGGCGCGGCGTCGCGGATCGCGCGCAGGCGCTCGCCGGCGGCACCGGCGTCGAGATGGTCGGCGCCGGTCACACCGGCGAAGCTCACGTAGTACAGATAGCCGCGGGCCAGCGACTTCAGCATCGCGAGGCGGCTCTCGGCGGTCGTCGGCGACGCGAGCAGGATCAGCGCGACTCCCGAAGCCTCGAAGGCTTCGCGCACGTCAGCCGCTTCTTCCGGAGGCAGGTCGACCAGCAGCACGCCGTCGACGCCCGCCGCGGCGGCCTGCCGGGCGAACTCGCCCGGCCCGCGGATCTCGACCGGATTGAGGTAGCCCATCAGCACCACGGGCGTCTCGGCGTCGGCGGCGCGGAAGCCGCGTACGCAGCCGAGCACGTAGTCGAGCCCGGCACGGCGGGCGAGCGCGCGCTCGGAGCTGCGCTGGATCGTCGGGCCGTCGGCCATCGGGTCGGAGAACGCGACGCCGAGTTCGATCACGTCGGCGCCCGCTTCCACCAGCGCGTGCATGACCGGGACGGTCGACTCGAGCGACGGATCGCCGGCGGTCATGAACGGAACGAGGGCCTTGCGGCCGGCGGCTTTCAGCTGGGCGAAGCGGGTGTCGATTCGGTTCATCGCGAGGGTGCTGCGCTCTTGAAGCCCCTCTCCCGCCGGGAGAGGGGTTGGGGTGAGGGTTCGGCGAAGCGATGAAGGCTGATGTGCGACGTGGCGGTTCGCCATCGTTGCTCCGCCGAACCCTCATCCGGCGCTTCGCGCCACGTATACCGAGCACATCCATGTGCTCGGCCCTGCGGGCGGCTGTCGCCGTGGAAATCGGCAGTCCTGCCGATTTCGCTCCCGGAGGGAGAAGGAAAAAGACGGCAGCGCGCTCCGCCCGCGCGCGACGGCGTCAGAACGTGATCCCGTCGCGCGCGGCGATGGTGTGCACGTCCTTGTCGCCGCGGCCGGAGAGGTTGCACAGCACCAGCGCGTCCTTCGGCAGATCGCGGGCAAGCTTGATCGCCTGCGCGATCGCGTGGCTCGATTCGAGCGCGGCGAGGATGCCTTCGGTGCGCGCGAGCTGATGGAACGCAGCGAGTGCCTCGTCGTCGGTGACGCCCACGTAGTCCGCGCGTCCCGTTTCCTTGAGGAAGGCGTGCTCGGGGCCGACGCCCGGGTAGTCCAGGCCCGCGGATACCGAGTGCGTCTCGATGATCTGGCCGTCGTCGTCGCAGATGACATAGGTGCGATTGCCGTGCAGCACGCCCGGGCGGCCGGCCGACAGCGAGGCGGCGTGGCGGCCGGTGTCGATGCCGTCGCCCGCGGCCTCGGCGCCGACGAGGCGCACGTCGCGGTCGTTGAGGAAGGCGTGGAAGATGCCGATGGCGTTGCTGCCGCCGCCGACGCAGGCGGTCACCGCATCCGGCAGGCGGCCGTATTCGGCCAGCATCTGTGCCCTCGCCTCGCGGCCGACGATGGCGTTGAAGTCGCGCACCATGCGCGGGTACGGGTCGGGGCCGGCGACGGTGCCGATGATGTAGAACGTGTCGGCGACGTTCGTCACCCAGTCGCGCATGGCCTCGTTGAGCGCGTCCTTGAGCGTGGCCGAGCCGCTGCTCACGGGCACCACCGTAGCGCCCAGCAGTTTCATCCGGTAGACGTTGATCTTCTGGCGCTCGATGTCGGTCGCGCCCATGTAGACGACGCATTCGAGCCCGAGCCGCGCGGCCACCGTCGCGCTCGCCACGCCGTGCTGGCCGGCGCCGGTCTCCGCGATGATGCGCGGCTTGCCCATGCGCGCGGCCAGCAGCGCCTGGCCGA
>CAZNRZ010000118.1:0-6827 GCA_964575535.1 uncultured Lysobacter sp.
CGGCCTGATCGGCGGCCTGCGTCGCGCCCTTGGCGGCCTGCGCGAACTGCTCCTGCGCCTGCTTCACCGTGTCGTTGGCGCCGCGGGCGGCGGCCTCGAGCTGGCTCTTGGCGATCTGCGCGACGGCCTCGTTGGCCTTGGCGACGCGGCCCATGACGTCCTGGCCGGTGGTCAGCGTGCGCTCGACGTTCTCGCGGGCGACCTGCGCGCCCTTCGGCCACAGGGCCTTGGCGCCGTCGAAATCGCGGACCTGCGCGGCTTCGCCGAGGAAGGCGAAGGTGGCGGAGGTGCGCTCCTCGATGGCGGCCAGCTGCAGGCCGACGATGGCCTCGGCGTTCTCGAGGGTGAGGCGGTTGATGCGCGCCGCCGTGTCGGCGAACTGGCGGGTGGCGGCGGCGAACTGCTCGTTGATCTGCGCGTACATGGCGAACTCCTGATGGCGGCCCGCAGGCCCGTACAGCGTGGATGGTGCGGTGCAGCATAGACCCGCCCATGTTGCGCTGCAACAACCACTCGTCGGACGTTGTACGGGGGTCAGCAAGCTGAGCGGCCGTAGCGGCCTCGGTCAGCCGGCGGCCGGCCCCCGGTAGCGACAGCCCGACGTGCAGGTCTCGTGCACCACCACCTCCGACAGCAGCGGCAGTGCCGGCTTCAGCCGTTCCCAGATCCAAAGCGCGAGCCGCTCGCTGGTCGGGTTTTCCAGCCCCTCGATGTCGTTGAGGTAGTGGTGGTCGAGCCGGTCGTAGAGCGGGCGGAAGGCGGCCTTGATGTCCGCGAAGTCCATCACCCAGCCCGTCTCGGGGCCCACCTCGCCGCTCACGTGGAGCTCGATGCGGAAGGAATGGCCGTGCAGCCGTGCGCACTTGTGCCCGGCGGGCACGTTCGGCAGGCGGTGGGCGGCCTCGAGGGTGAATGCCTTGAACAGTTCCATGGCGTGATTGTACGGGGCGCCCTCCATGTCATCGCCGCGTGAAAGAGGGGTGACGACGGCGTTGATAACGTGGCGGCTCCCTGCCCGCGCCCGAAGCGTTCCGTGCCGAGCCTGCCTGATGCTTCCGTCGCCCCGGCGGCGCGCCGCAGCGTGCCGTGGTGGACGCTCGCGGGCGTCCTGATGCTGGCGGCGGTCTACGCTCCGCTGGCCCTGATCGGTATGCGTTGGGGGAGCGTGCATGGGATCGGCGCGCCGATCTGGCCGGCGGCCGGCGTCGCGCTGGCTGCACTGGTGCTGCACGGGCGGCATCTCTGGCCGGGCGTGCTGCTGGGCTATCTGGTGGCGACGCTCGCGGCGCCGTCGCCCCCCGCACCCGCAGCGGCGCTGGCGATGGCGGCGGCCAACGCCTTCGCAGCGGTCGCCGGCGCGACGCTGCTCGCGCGCGTGCGCTTCAGCCCCGCGATCGACGGCGTGCGCGACTTCATGTACCTGCTATTCGCCGCCGCGCTCGCGGCGGTGCTGTCGGCCAGCCTGGCCGGCGGACTGTTCGCCGCCTCAGGCAGCCCCGGGGCCGACGCCTTCGGCCCGATGTGGCTGCACTGGATGCTCGGCGATCTCAACGGCGTGCTGCTCGTGGCCACGCTGTTGTTCGCCTGGTCGAGCGGGCGCCTGCCGCGCCCGCGCGGCTGGTGGCTGCAACTGGCCGCCTGCGTCGCGCTGGCGGTGGCGGTCGGCGTGCAGGTGTTCCTGCGCGAGGGGGAGCGGCTCTACACCTTCCTCGCCTACGTCCCGCTGATCTGGGCCGCGCTGGCGCTGCGCCTGCGCGGCGCGGCGCTGGTCTGCCTGGTGCTCGCGGCCGTCGGCACCTGGGGCACCGCGCGAGGCATCGGCCCGTTCCTGGACGCCGACCTGCACACGCGCGTGCTCGACCTGCAGGTGTTCATGCTGGTCATGGCGTCGAGCATGCTTGTGCTCGCGGTGGTCGCCGACGAGCGACGCGCCCAGCGCGCGCTGAGCATGAGCGAGGCACGCCTGAGCCTGGCGCTGGAGGCCACCGACACCGGCCTCTGGAAGCTCGACCTGCGCAGCGGCGCGACCACGTTCTCGCCCGAGTGCGCGCGCGTGACCGGCCTGCGCCTGGAAGACATCGAGAGCAGCCGGGATGGCATCGCCCGGCTGGTCCACCCCGAAGACCTGCCGGGCCTGCGCGCCGCCTTCGTCGAAGCCGTCCAAGGTCGCGCGATGTTCGAGGCCGCTTTCCGGCTCGTGCGCGAGGACGGCTCGGAAGCCTGGCTCGAGGCGCGTGGGCGCGCGGTGGCCGATGGCGACGAGCGGACCATGCTCGGCACCATCACCGACATCACCGCCCGCATGCGCGACGAGCGTCGGCTGGCCGAACAGGCGCACCTGCTCGACCTCACCGCCGACGCCATCTTCATCCGCAGCCTCGACGGGCGCATCGACTACTGGAACAGCGGCGCCGAAGCGCTGTACGGCTACAGCGCCGACGAAGCCCGCGGCCGCAACGCCGGCGAACTGCTGCAGACGGTCTTCCCGCAGCCCTATTCGGCGATCCAGGCCGAACTGCTGGACACCGGCCACTGGGAGGGCGAGCTCTCGCACGCCCGCCGCGACGGCAGCCGCGTGCTCGTGCATGCGCGCTGGGTGCTCAACCGTGATGCGCAGGGCCGTCCCTCGGCGGTGATGCAGACGCAGACCGACATCAGCGCCCGCAAGCGCGCCGAAACCACGGCGGCCTTCCTCGCCGAACTGGACCGCCACATCGCCGGCGCCTCGCACGTCGACGAGATCGGCGCCAACGGCCTGCGCCTGCTCGGCGAGCATTTCGGCCTGCTGCGCTGCACGCTGTCGGACATCGACCTCGAGCAGGGCCGGATCCGCACGCTCAACGAATGGACCGCCGACGGCGTGCCACGCGTGAGCGGGACCTTCGATGCGCGCGAGTTCTTCACCAGCGAGCTCGGACGGCGCCTGGCGTCGGGCGACGTGGTGGCCGTCGACGACCTGCGCACGGATCCGCTCACCGCGGCTTTCGCATCGAACTACGCACCCTACGGAACGATCGCGCTGGCGGCGGCGTCCTACGTCATCGAGGGCCGGCTCGCCGGCACGCTCACCGCGTCGGCGGGCGCGCCGCGCGCCTGGCGCCCGGACGAGATGCAACTGCTGCGCGAGGTCGTCGCGCGGCTGTGGCCGGCGGTCGAGCGGGCCAAATCGGTGGCCGCGCTGCGCGAATCCGAAGCGCGTTTCCGGCAGATGGCCGACACCGCGCCGACCATGATCTGGGTGACCGAGCCCGACGGCCTGTGCAGCTACGTGAGCCGCCGCTGGTGCGAGTTCACCGGGCGCATCGCCGACGCCGAACTGGGCACGGGCTGGCTGGAGGTCATCCATCCCGACGACCGCGAGCACTCCTACGCCATGTTCATGGACGCGCTGCAGCGCCAGGAAGGTTTCGCCGTCGAACACCGCGCGCTGCGCTGGGACGGCGCCTGGCGCTGGCTGCATGCCTCCGGGCGCCCGCGTTTCGGCGCAGGCAGCGAATTCCTCGGCTACGTCGGCGCGGCCATGGACGTCACCGAACGCCGCGATGCCGAGGACGCCCTGCGCGAGGCCGACCGGCGCAAGGATGAATTCCTCGCCACGCTCGCGCACGAGCTGCGCAATCCGCTCTCGCCGATCCGCACCGGCCTGCAGGTGCTGAACCTGACCGACGATGCCGACACCGCGCGTCGCACGCGGCAGATGATGGAGCGCCAGCTCGGGCACATGGTGCGGCTGATCGACGACCTGCTCGACGTCTCGCGCATCACCAGCGGCAAGGTGGCACTGCAGCGCGAACGCATCGCCCTGCAGGACGCCGCGCGCTCGGCCATCGAATCGGCGCGGCCGGCGATCGAGGCCGCGCGCCACCGGCTCGACGTCGCGATGCCCGGCGACGCGCTGTGGGTGGACGCCGACCCCACTCGGCTGGCGCAGGTGTTGGGCAACCTGCTCGGCAACGCGGCCAAGTACACGCCCGACGGCGGCGACATCCGGCTCACCGTGCACGCCTGCGACGGCGAGGCCTGCATCACCATCGCCGACAGCGGCCTGGGCATTCCGCGCGAGGCGCTGGGCGAGGTCTTCGGCATGTTCGCGCAGGTCAACCGCACGCTCGATCGCGCGCAGGGCGGGTTGGGCATCGGCCTGGCACTCGCGCAGCGGCTGACCGAAATGCACGGCGGGCGCATCGTCGCCGAGAGCGAGGGCCTGGGCCACGGTGCGACATTCACCGTGCACCTGCCGCTGGCGGTGGGAACGGGAGACGATCTCCCCGAGTCCACGCACGCCGCGCCCAGCGATGCGCGCGGCCGCGTGCTCGTGGTCGACGACAATTCGGATGCCGCCGAGAGCCTGGCGATGATGCTGCAGCTCGAAGGCCATGACGTGCGCCTGGCCTTCTCCGGCGCCGAGGGCCTGCAGGTCGCCGGCGAATTCCTGCCGCGCATCGCCTTCCTCGACATCGGCATGCCCGGCATGAACGGCTACGAGCTCGCGCGACACCTGCGCGCGGACGCCTCGCTCGACGGCCTGCGCCTGATCGCGGTGAGCGGCTGGGGTGGCGAAGCCGACAAGCGCAAGGCGATGGAGGCCGGCTTCGACCTGCATCTCACCAAGCCGGTGAGCGTGGCTGCCGTGCAGGCGGCGCTGGACGAGTCGGTCGCAGGCACGAACTGAACGGCGGCGCTTGATGCGACCTTCATCGGCGCATGCGTAGTAGAGGCGCGTGACGCTCCCCGGTCCGCCCGCATGAACACCGCTTCCGCAATCCGCTCCGAATGGACGCTCGACCTCGAGCACGCCACGGCCACGCATGTCTCCGGCCTCACCGTCGTCGCCCTCCCCGGGCGCGGCCAGCGCTACCGCGCGATGCCACTGCCCGGAACGCTGCCGGTGCCCGGCCTCGGCCTGTCCACCGACGACTGCGAATTCCTCACCCGCCTGGTCTGCGAACGCGTGCGCGAGGGCTGCAACCTGCTGCTGAGCGGTCTTTGCCCGTCGCGGCCGGCGTACGCATACCACTGACGCAGACCCTTTGACGCGTGTCGCCTTGCTCCGGTCGCGCTCGGGCGCGTCCGCGCGTGCAGTCGACCATGTCGGAAGCTCGATGACGCCGCCGCCCAGCGCGCGATCGCCCAAGGCCTGCGCGTCCGGGCACCGGTGCCGCGACGAAGGCATCATTCGCGCATGAGCAGCGGCTACTTCATCACCGGCACCGATACCGGCGTGGGCAAGACGCGCGTGGGCACGGCGCTCGCGCATGCACTCGCGCAGCGTGGCCACGACGTGCGTGTCCGCAAGCCGGTGGAATCGGGATGCATCGATCTCGATGGCGCGCTGCATCCGCAGGATGCCGAGGCGCTGCGCCAGGCGTCGGCCACGCAGGAGCCGCTGGAGCGCATCTGCCGCTACCGGCTGCGCACGCCGGTATCGCCCGAACGCGCCGCGGCGCTGGAGGGCGTTGACCTCGACGTCGACATGCTGCGCGACGCCTGCCTCGACGGCGCGGGCGGCGACGTGCTGCTCGTCGAAGGGGCGGGCGGTTTCTATTCCCCCATCGCCGGGGGCGCGCTGAACGCCGACCTAGCCGTCGCCCTCGGCTTTCCGGTCGTGCTGGTCGCCGCCGACCGCCTCGGCAGCCTCAACCACTGCCTGCTGGCGCTGGAAGCCATGGAGCGGCGTGGACTGGACGTCGCTGCCCTCGTGCTCAGCCGCGTGCAGCACGATGCAGGCGACGCGGCCATGGACAACGCCGGCGATCTCGCGCGCTGGACCGGCCGCCGCGTCCACCTGCTTCCATTCGGCGCGGCCGGCGCGACGCCGTGGCTCAGCGATGCCGCGCATCTGGAGGAACTGGCCGACGAGCTCGCAGCACGTCGTCCGATCCGCCGCTGACGCCACCGTCTGCACGCGCGACAATGTGCGACCGTCCCGTCCGATGCCGTCGCCATGTCCGAAGCCCGCACAGATCGCCTGAGCATCACGCGTCCGGACGACTGGCACGTCCACCTGCGCGACGGCGCGATGCTGCGCGACGTGCTGCCCGACACCGCGCGTCAGATGGGCCGAGCGATCGTGATGCCCAACCTCGTGCCGCCGGTGCTCACCACCGCCGACGCCGCGGCCTACCGTGACCGCATCCTCGCCGCGCTGCCGGCCAGCGCGCGCTTCGAGCCGCTGATGACGCTCTATCTCACCGAGTCGACCGCGGCCGACGAAATCGTCCGTGCGAAGGACAGCGGCTTCGTCCACGCAGTGAAGCTGTACCCGGCGAACGCGACCACGAATTCGCATGCCGGCGTCGCCGACCTGCGGCGCGTGCACGCGGTGCTCGAGGCGATGCAGCGCGTCGACCTGCCGCTGCTGGTGCATGGCGAGGTGACCGATCCGGAGGTCGACGTCTTCGACCGCGAGGCGGTCTTCATCGAGCGCCATCTCGATCGCCTCGTGCGCGACTTCCCCTCGCTGCGCATCGTGCTCGAGCACGTCACCACGCGCGAGGGCGCGCAGTTCGTCGCCGACGCGCCGGCGAACGTGGCCGGCACGCTCACCGCACACCACCTGCTGCTCAACCGCAACGCGCTGTTCGCCGGCGGCCTGCGCCCGCACCATTACTGCCTGCCGGTGCTCAAGCGCGAACTGCATCGACAGGCGCTCATGGCCGCCGCCACGTCCGGCAGCACGAAGTTCTTCCTCGGCACCGACAGCGCGCCGCATCCGCAGCACGCGAAGGAGTCGTCCTGCGGTTGCGCAGGCATCTACACCGCGCACGCCGCGATCGAGCTCTATGCCGAAGCCTTCGACGCCGCCGGCCGTCTCGATCGCCTCGAAG
>CAZNRZ010000119.1:0-6591 GCA_964575535.1 uncultured Lysobacter sp.
CCGGGCTTCCTCGTCGTAGCGAACGCGCTGTCGTCGATTCCCGATCCGCTGGTGAACACGGCGGTGACGGTGACGTCGCTGGCCGGCATCACCGGCTCGGCCTCCGGCGGCATGAGCATCGCGCTCGCGGCGATGGCCGAGCAGTTCATGGCGAACGCGACGGCCGCCGGAATTCCCATGGAGGTCGTGCATCGCGTCGCGGCGATGGCTTCGGGGGGCATGGACACCCTGCCCCACAACGGCGCGGTGATCACGCTGCTCGCGGTCACCGGCCTCACGCACCGGCAGGCCTACAAGGACATCTTCGCCGTCACCGTGATCAAGACGCTGGCCGTGTTCGTGGTGATCGGCCTGTACTACGCGACCGGTCTGGTCTGACGGATCGGCGGGCGGAAAGGAGGGCGCCTCCGGGCGCCCTTTTCCGTATTCGTGGCGCGGGCCTCAACGCAGCTCGAAGCGATCCGCGTCCAGCATCGCCGGGAACCGCTCGCGATGCGCCTTCAGTTCCTCGAGGAACAGCGTGGTCGTGCTGACGACCTCCATGTCGGCGCATTCGCTGATCGCGCTGCCGAGGAAATCGATCACAGCGCTGTCGCCGTCGTAGGCGAGGCCGTTGCCGTCGGTGCCCACGCGGTTCACGCCCACCACGTAGCAGAGATTCTCCATCGCCCGCGCGCGCAGCAGCGTGCGCCACGCGTTGGCGCGCGCAGCCGGCCAGTTGGCGACGTAGAGCAGCAGGTCGTAGTCGAGGTCGTCCGCGCGCTCGACGTCGTAACGGTTGCGCGAGAACACCGGGAAGCGCAGGTCGTAGCAGACCAGCGGGCAGATGCGCCAGCCGCGCCAGTCGACGACCAGGCGCTCGCGGCCCGCGCGATAGCGCTCGTGCTCGCCGGCATAGCGGAACAGGTGGCGCTTGTCGTAGACCTGCAGCTCGCCATCGGGCGTGGCGAACAGCAGCCGATTGGCGACGCCGTCGTCCGTGCGCAGCTGCACGCTGCCCGTGACGGCGGCATCGAGCTCGCGTGCGCGCTCGAGCATCCACGCCACGGTGGGGCCGTCCATGTCTTCGGCGCGATCGGTCGCATCGTTCGAGAAGCCGCTGGTGAAGGTTTCCGGCAGCACGACGAGGTCGGTGATGCCGCGCAGCGTGCCGACCAGCGCGCCGTAGTACTCGCGGTTGGCGTCCGGATCGTGCCAGCGCGTTTCGCCCTGCACCACGCTCACGCGCAGCGGGTTGCGGATCTCGGTGATGGCGTATTCGGTGGGCATGGAATGTCCTCAGAGCGCCTGCAGGCGCGCGATGGCCGCGTCGAGCGTGGCCTCGTTCTTGGCGAAGCACAGCCGCGCCAGGCGCTGGCCGGCCGGCGGCACGCCATAGAACGGCGAAAGCGGAATCGCGACCACGCCCTTCTCGATCGTCAGCCAGCGGCAGAATTCGGTGTCGGGCAGATCGCTCACCGCCGAGTAGTCGACCAGCTGGAAGTAGCCGCCGGGAACCGGGAGCGGGCGCAGTTTCGTCGTCAGCAGCTGCTCGCGGAAGCGGTCGCGCTTGGCTTCGTAGAACGCGCCAAGCTGCTCGTAGTGCTCGGGCTCGGCCTCGATCATCTCCGCGAACGCGAACTGCGCCGGGGTGAACGTGCAGAAGGTGTTGTACTGGTGCACCTTGCGGAACTCGGTGCTCAATGCCGGCGGCGCGATGCAGTAGCCGATCTTCCAGCCCGTGCAGTGGTAGGTCTTGCCGAAGCTCGACACCACGAACGCGCGCTCGCGCAGTTCCGGATAGCGCAGCGCGGACTCGTGCCGGCGCCCGTCGAAGACGATGTGCTCGTAGACCTCGTCGGAGAGCAGCACGATGTCCGTGCCATCCAGCAGCGCGATCAGCTCGCGCATGTCGGCCTCCGACCACATCGCGCCGGAGGGGTTGTGCGGCGAGTTGGTCATGATCATGCGCGTGCGTGGCGTCACCGCGGCGCGGATGGCGGCCCAGTCGGGCGCGAAGGTTTCCGGATCGAGCGCCACGTGCACGGCGACGCCGCCGGCGAGGTCGATCGCGGGCTCGTAGCAGTCGTAGCAGGGATCGAGCACGATGACTTCGTCGCCCGGGCGCACGACGGCGTGCACCGCGTCGAAGATCGCTTCGCTCGCGCCGGAGGTCACCGTCACTTCGGCGTCAGCATCGGGCCGGTATCCGTAGCAGCGCTCCGTCTTGGCGGCGATGGCCTGGCGCAGCGGCGGCACGCCGGTCATCGGCGAGTACTGGTTGCGGCCTTCGCCCATGGCTCGCGCCAGAGCGTCGACCAGGCGCGCAGGCACGTCGAAATCCGGAAAGCCCTGCCCCAGGTTCACCGCGCCGTGCTCGACGGCCAGCTGCGACATCACAGTGAAGATCGTCGTGCCGACCTTGGGGAGCTTGGTGTCTGGAGTCATCGAACGCGGCCTCGGCAAGGGACGACGAGTGTACGAAAGCAGCGGAGACGGCGGCATGAGCGATCACGACACGACGGGCGACACGGCACAGGACGATCCGGTGGCGCTCGCCCGCGCATTCGCGTCGGCGCGGTATCGCGCCGAACTCGGCGGCGACGCGCCGGTGGAATTCGGCGTGGGGCGGGTGGCGTCGAGCGTCGAACGGCGGCTGCCGGCGTCGTCCTACGCCTTCATCACCGCGTGGAATCCGGACGCCGAGCGCCAGCCCGTGCGCGAGAACGCAAGCGACGACGATGCCTTGGTCGCGCGCCTGCAGGCGTTGGGCTTCGAGGTCCGCCGCACCTGGGCGGAGGATGCCGAGGGCGGGCATCGCGAGGCCGGCTGGCTGATCGCGGGCATCGATGCCGGGCGCGCGGACGCGCTGGGCCGCGAATTCGAGCAGGCCGGCATCCTCGCGTGGCTGGCGGACGAGCCGGTGCGCCTGCACATGCTGATGCCGGCGCCGCCGGGCGCGCCGGCGATGGCGCATGTCGACTGGATAGAATGAGCGCCTGCGGCCGCCGGCCGTGACCGCGCGCCGATGACCGACCCCGCTTCGACCCGACCGCCGCTGCTCTCCGCGACCGGCCTTCGCTTCTCGCGCGACGACGAGCCCGTGTTCGGCCCGCTGGACCTCGCGGTCGACACCGGCGAGGCGCTACTGGTGCAGGGCGGCAACGGCGCCGGCAAGACCACTCTCCTGCGCGTGCTGGCCGGGCTGCTGCGCGCCGACGCCGGCGAGGTGCGCATCGACGGGCGCCCCGCCACCGCCGCCGAGCGCGCAGGCGTGATCGGCTACGTCGGCCACCTCCCCGGCCTCAAGGGCGACCTCACGGCGGTGGAGAACCTCGACTGCCTCGGCGGGCTGCAGGGCGTTCGCGGTGGCGTGTCGCCGATCGACGCGCTGGATACCGTGGGCCTTGCCGGGTACGACGATGCCCTCGCCCGCCAGCTCTCCGCCGGGCAGCGCAAGCGGCTCTCGCTGGCGCGGCTCTGGCTCTCGCCGGTCGCGCTCTGGCTGCTCGACGAGCCCTACGCGAACCTCGACCTCGAAGGCATCGAACTGGTGAACCGCCTGGTTCGCGAGCACCTGCACGCCGGCGGCGCGGCGCTGCTCACCACCCACGGCGCCTACGCGGCGCCACCGGTGCGCACGCGGCTGCTCGAGTTGGGGGCGGCGGCGTGAGCGCGCCGGGGCTGGTCTCCGCCACCCGCGCACTGGTGCTGCGCGACCTGCGCATGCTCTGGCGCCGCCGTGGCGACGCGCTGCAGCCGGCGATGTTCGCCGTCCTCGTGATCGTGCTGTTCGCCCTCGCCCTCGGCGGCGACCCGCGACTGCTCGCGCGCGTGGCCGGCGCGGTGCTCTGGCTGTCCGTGCTGCTGGCCGGCCTGCTCGCCCTCGACACCCTGTTCCGCTCCGACGCCGAGGACGGCTCGCTGGAGCAGTGGATGCTCTCGCCGGTGCCGCTGTCCTGGCTGGTGCTGGTGCGTACGTTCATGCACTGGTCGACTACGGCGCTGCCGCTTCTCGTCGCCACCCCGCTGCTGGCGGAGCTGCTGGGACTGCCGCGCCAGCACCTGCCGGTGCTCGCGGCCTCGCTGGCACTGGGCACGCCGCTGCTGAGCCTGATCGGGGCGGTGGTCGCGGCGCTGACCGTCGGAATGAAGCGCTCCGGTATACTCGTCGCGCTTCTGGCACTGCCTCTTTACGTGCCGGTGCTCGTGTTCGGTGCAGGAAGCGTGGCCGCGGCCGCACAGGGGCTGGATGTCCAGGGGGCGCTGCTGCTGCTTGCGGCCGGTCTGGTGGCCGGGCTGCTGCTCGCACCCCTCGCCGCCGCCGCGGCGCTTCGCATCGCCCTGAACTGAGGCCGGCGAATTGAGTCCGATCAAGCGCCCGCGGCCACGCGCCGGGGACACTTCCACGCACGCCGACGCGGCCCCGCCGCACCCGACGCCCGCCCGATGAATCCGCTGGTCCGCTGGTTCCACCAACTCGGCTCGCCGCCGTATTTCGACCGCTTCGCGGCGCGCTGGGCGCCGTGGGGCTTCGGCATCGGCCTGGTGATGATGCTGGTCGGCATCGGCTGGGCGCTGAACTGGCTGGAGGCGCTGTCGCCGGCCTTCCACGTGCCCGCCGACTACCAGCAGGGCGACAGCTTCCGCATCCTCTATATCCACGTGCCGTCGGCCTGGATGAGCATGGCGGTGTTCGCGATCATGGCCTTCCAGGCGACGCTCGCGCTGGTCTGGCGCATCAAGCTGTGCGAGATCCTCGCCATGGCCTGCGCGCCGATCGGCGCCGGCTTCACCCTCATCACCCTGCTCACCGGCGCCATCTGGGGCAAGCCGATGTGGGGCACGTGGTGGGACTGGGACCCGCGCCTGACCACCGAGCTCATCCTGCTCTTCATGTACCTCGGCGTGATGGGCATCTACGGCGCCATCGACGATCGCCGCATCGCCGCCCGCGCAGCCTCGTTCCTGGCGATCGTGGGCGTGGTGCTGCTGCCGGTGATCCGCTACTCGGTGGTGTGGTGGAACTCGCTGCACCAGGGCCAGACGATCCGCGTGTTCGGCGAATCCTCGATGGATCCGAGCATGCTCGCGCCGCTGCTGTGGATGATCGTCGGCACCAAGTTCTGGTTCGTCGGCGCCCTGCTCGCCCGCGCCCGCGCCGACAACCTGCGCCGCGAGGCCGGCAAGGGCTGGGTGGCCGACCTCGCCGGGGCACCGCGATGAGCTACCAGAACTACGTGATCGCGGCCTATGCCGTGTTCGTCATCGTGCTGGGCTGGGACTTCGTGTCCACCCGGCTGCAGATCGCGCGGCAACTGCGCGCCGCACGCCAGCGCAAGGCCCGCGGCGCCGCGCGCGCCCGTGCGCCCCGTTCCATGGAGACGCAATGAACCCGATCCGTCGCCGCCGCCTGCTGTGGATCCTCGCGCTCGTCGCGGGCGCCGGGCTGGCCGTTTCGCTCGTCGCGATGGCGCTGCAGCGCAACGTCGCCTATCTCTACACGCCCGCCGAGATCCTCTCGGGCGAGGCCGGCGCGCAGGTGGCCTCCGGCGAGGCGCGCTTCCGCCTCGGCGGCATGGTGGCCGACAAGTCGTTCCGCCGCGCCCCGGGCTCGATGGAAGCGCAGTTCGAGGTCACCGATGGCGACGCGAAGATGCCCGTGGTCTACACCGGCATCCTTCCGGACCTGTTCCGCGAGAACCAGGCGGTGGTCGCTACCGGCCGCATGAAGGACGGACGCTTCGTCGCCGAGGAAGTGCTGGCCAAGCACGACGAGACCTACATGCCCAAGGAAGTGGCCGACAAGATGGGCAAGGCACACATGAAGCACGACGTGGCCGCGGGTACGCCGGCCGCCGACGGCGCGGCACCAATGGCGGCGCCCATGGGCTCCCCGCAGTGACGCACGCTTCGGAGCCGCGCCGTGCTGCCTGAAATCGGCCAGATCGCGCTGCTGCTGGCGCTCGTCGTCGCGGTGGTGCAGTCGACGCTTCCGCTGGCTGGCGCGCAGCGCGGCGTCGGTGCGTGGATGGCGGTCGCGCGTCCCGCCGCCTACGTGCAGCTGGCGCTGGTCGGCTTCGCATTCGTCGTGCTGACCCACGCCTTCGTGACGCAGGACTTCTCCGTGCGTTATGTGGCGGCCAACAGCAATTCGCTGCTGCCGGTGGCCTACCGCTTCTCGGCGGTCTGGGGCTCGCACGAGGGTTCGCTGCTGCTGTGGGCACTGGTGCTGGCGCTGTGGACCGCCGCGGTAGCGCGCTTCTCGCGCTCGCTGCCGTCGCACGTGGTGGCACGCGTGCTGGGCGTGATGGGCATCGTCGCGGTCGGTTTCCTCGCATTCCTGATCTTTACCAGCAACCCGTTCGCGCGCCTGCTGCCTGCCGCTGCAGAGGGCCGCGACCTCAATCCGCTGCTGCAGGATCCCGGCCTGATCATCCATCCGCCGATGCTCTACTTCGGCTACGTGGGCTTCGCGGTGCCGTTCGCGTTCGCGATCGCGGCGCTGCTGGAAGGGGATGTCGACAGCCGATGGCTGCGCTGGACGCGCCCCTGGACCAACATCGCCTGGGCCTTCCTCACCATCGGCATCGCGCTGGGTTCGTGGTGGGC
>CAZNRZ010000120.1:0-1750 GCA_964575535.1 uncultured Lysobacter sp.
CCGCCGCCCTTCGCCGCGACGGTGACATGCACCGTATTGCCCGGCACGAGCTTCATGTGGATCACCGCGGGCGTGTTGTCGCGCGTGTTGCGGCGTGCGCCCGCCGGATCGGCGAGCACGCTGGCGCGCAGCACGTTGTCCGGATAGGCGTAGGCGCGGCGCACGCCCTCGTTGACCATGTCCTCGACGCTCATCGTGGCGCCGTCCCAGCGCACGTCCATGCCGATGTCGAGGAAGACGGTGACGATGCCGGTGTCCTGGCAGATCGGCCGGCGGCCTTCGGCGCACATGCGCGAATTGATGAGGATCTGCGCCATCGCGTCGCGCGCGGCCGGCGATTCCTCGCGCTCGTAGGCGGCGGCCAGCGCCTTGATGTAGTCGACCGGGTGGTAGTAGCTGATGTACTGCAGCGCGTCGGCGACGGACTGGATCAGGTCGTCCTGGCGGATGGTGACGGGCGCGGAGGGAGCGAACGGAGCGGTGGGTGCGGACACGGCGGGCGACGACTGCGGAAAGTCGCGCAGTTTACCGCCGCCGGGTGTCCCGCCCCGGGGCCTGCATCACGTCGCGCCCGCCGGGCCGCGCGGGCCGGAGCGCCTGGACGGGGCTGGCCTGCGGGGAAGGTGCGACGGCCGAAGCGCCGGTCCAGTCCGCGGGAGGCACCAGCGCGCCCGAGCACTGCTCCTCGAACGGCCCGAACACCGCGGGGTTCACGAGGCGCACGGCGTCGACGCAGTCGAGGAACGGGTACTGCCGTCCGCTCACGGCGTCCGTCACCCGTGTCGGCGACAGCCGCATCGCGTCCATCCGCTCGGCCGGCCCAGACGCGGGCGCGGCCTGCTTCAGGGCGGTGGCGCATGCGGCCATCATCGGCGCCGCGAACGAGGTGCCGGGCCAGGTCAGCGTGCCGCCGCCGTTGCGGGCGGAGGTGACGTAGGCGCCGGCGGCATACAGGTCCGTGGTGGTGCTGCGGTTGCTGAAGCAGGCGGGCTGGCGCGGCGCGGTCGACGTCTCGGAGCAGTTGAACACCGAGACCGCGCCGCCGGAAAAATCCCAGGTTGCGCCGGCGCTGAACACGTTGCTGATGCAGGCGGGCATCGCCATCGCCTGCGGGTTCGACTGGTTGCCGGCCGACGCGGTCACCACCGCGCCGCGGCTGATGAGCGCGCCGACGGCCTGCGCCATCGCCTGCGTGGCTGCGCTCGCCGCATCGCAGTCGCCCGCGTACAGCGTGCTGATCGTGCCGAGGCTCATGTTCACCGCATCCACGTCGGGGTGGTGCACGGCGAGCCAGTCCAGCGCGGCGATCACGTCGGAGATGCAGCAGAACGCGTTGTTCGCGTCCATCACCTTCACCGCGACCAGCGACGCGCGAGGCAGCGCACCGCGCGGCGCCACCACGCCCTCGCCCACGATGATCGCGGAGACATGGGTTCCATGGCTGTGGTCGTCCTGCGCCGAGCCCGCGCCGGACTGCGTGGCCGCGCCGTTCGGACAGCAGCCGCCGCCTGTGGGGCGCTGGCAGAAGCACTGCTCGCCGACGACGCGGGCCTGCAGGTCCGGATGATCGAGGTCGACGCCGGTATCGACGACGGCGACCTTCATGCCAGCCCCGTCCAGGCCCAGCGGGAGCAACGGCGACACGGCGTTGAGGTCGGACGACTCGTCGGGCGCGACGGCGTGGCCGCCGCCCGGCATGTCGGCGTCGATCGCGGCCACGTCCGGATGCCGGCGGAGCCGCGCGAGGGCG
>CAZNRZ010000120.1:1850-6409 GCA_964575535.1 uncultured Lysobacter sp.
TCAGGCGCGCCGCGCGAGCGGATCGGTGCGCGCGGGGTCGAGCATGGCGGGGAGCAGGTCCGAGGCCAGCGGCGGGCAGAACAGCGTGCCCTGCATGCCCACGCAGCCCCAGGCCACCAGCAGGTCGCGGTGCGCCTCGCTCTCCACGCCCTTGGCGATCACCGGGCACTGCAGCGCGGTGCCGGTGCGGCACACGGCCTCGGCGATGCGCCGCGCGCGTTCGTCGTCGGGCAGGCCGCCGACCACCGCGAGATCGAGCTTGAACGCGTCGAAGCCGAAATCGGCGAGCTGCGAGACGCTGGCCTGCGCGGTGGCGACGTCGTCCACCGCGACCTTGACGCCCATGGCGCGCAGGTCGGCCACGAGATCGCGCCCGGCTTCGCCCAGCGGGAACAATTGCTCGCCGCGGAATTCGAGCTCGAGCCACTGCGGCTCCAGCGCGGCCTCGCCCAGCGCGGTGTCGACCTGCGCGAGCAGGCGCGCGGCATCGAAGCGCGCCAGCGACACGTTGACCGACACCGGGCGCCGGGGCAGCCCTGCCTGCTGCCAGGCGGCGTTCTGCAGGCAGGCCTTGCGCATCACCCATTCGTCGATCTGCAGGATCAGCCCGGTTTCCTCGGCCACGCCGAGGAATACTTCGGGCAGCAGAACGCTGCCGTCCAGGCGCCGCCAGCGCAGCAGCGCCTCGACCGCGGTGAAACGCCCGTCGCGCGCATCGGCGACGGGCTGGTAGTCGAGCACGAAGTCGTCGCTCATCAGCGCCAGGCGCAGGTCGTGCTCGGTGCGCATGCGCGCGTCGGCATGCTCGCCCATGAGATAGGTGAAGTAGCTGTAGCGCCCGCGGCCGGATTCCTTGACGTGGTAGAGCGCGGTGTCGGCCTGCTTCATCAGCGTGCGCACGTCGCGGCCGTCCTGCGGGAACAGCGAGATGCCCACGCTCGCGCCGATGCGCAGTTCGTGGCCGTCGATGAAGATGGGCTCCTGGATGCTGCGGATCAGCTTCTCGGCCACGCGCGCGGCGTCGCGCGGGTCGGCCAGGCGCACCAGCAGCAGCACGAACTCGTCGCCGCCCTGGCGGCTCACGGTGTCGTCGTCGCGCACGCATTCGCGCAGGCGCCGCGCGACTTCCTGCAGCACGCGATCGCCCACCGGATGGCCCAGCGTGTCGTTGATCGGCTTGAACTTGTCGAGGTCCATGTACAGGACCGCGCCCTTGCCGCCCTGCCCCATGGTGGCCAGCGCCTGGGTCAGGCGATCCTGGAACAGCACACGGTTGGGCAGGCCGGTGAGGAAGTCGTGCTGCGCCATGTGCGACAGCGCCTGCGCCTGTTCGCGGGCATGGCTGATGTCGTGGAACATCAGCACGCCGCCCACCGGACGGCCATGGCGGTCCTGCAGCGGCGAGGCGGATTCCTCGATCGGGCGCAGCGTTCCGTCGCGACGCACCAGTTCGCGCTCGCCTTCCAGCCGCGCCGCGCGCCCGGTGCGCAGAACCTCGCGCAGCACCGACTGCTGCGGCACCCCGCGCGAAGGCTCGACGAGCTTGACGATCTCCTCCAGCCCGCGGCCCAGCGCCTCCTCGCGCGACCAGCCGGTGAGCTCCGTGGCGGCCGGGTTGAAAGCGGTGATGGTGCCGGCGGGATCGCAGACCACCAACGCATCGCTGATGGAGTCCAGCGTGGCCTGCGCCTGTTCGCGCGCGCTGCGGGCTTCCTCCTCCAGCGCATGCTGCGAGGACAGGTCGCGCAGGGCGACGACCGAGCGCCCGCCGTGCTCGCCCGGCATCGAGCCCAGACGCAGCTCGACGGGGAAGATGCCGCCGTCGCGCCGCCGCGCGCGCATGCGGGTGGGCGTCGCGCCCGTCTCCTCGACCGGCGCTTCCGCCAGCCACGCCGTCAGCGGCGTGCCCACCAGATCCTTCGACTCCGCACCGAACAGTGCCAGCGCGCTCGGGTTGTGCAGCAGGATGAGCCCGTTCTCCTCCAGCACCAGCGTGGGCTCGGGCGCGGCCGCGAGCAGCGCGCGGATGTCGCGCTCGTGCTGGCCACGCCAGGTCACATCGTCGGCGAGCAGGTGCAGGCCGGCGATGGCGCCGTCGAGGCCGAACCACGGTTCGAGGCGGGCGTCGAGCACGCGGTCGCGCGCGTCCACCTGCAAGTGCTGCGACGCTCCGGCCAGCGCGCGCTGCAGGCTGGTGCGCATGCCCTCCACGGCCGCCGCGCCGAGCACGTCCTGCAATGGAACGCCGGCGAGCGCAGCCGCCGGGCGCCCGCTCCAGGCCTGGTAGGCCTGGTTCGCATTGCGATGGCGCAGCTCGCGGTCCAGCGAGGCCACCAGCCCCGGGCTCTTCTCGGTGAGCGTGAGCAGGTGGCTGCTGGCGGCGCGCAGCCGGGCGCGCAGGCGGTCGCGCTGGAAGACCAGCAGGCTGGCGACGAAGGCGACGGCCAGCCCAGCGGCCGTCAGCGCCAGCACGGAATCCGGGCTCCAGCCGCCGAAGGCCTCGCGCAGCAGCGCGGGGCGACGGTCGGCCACCGCGGCCATCAATAGCGCCACCAGCGCGGCGACCACCGCAAGCGTGCGCGGCCGCCCCGCGGCTGCGTAGGCGACCACTGCGAGGATCGACAGCGGCACCAGCCGCGGCGCCCAAAGCCCCAGCGCCATCGCGGCCACCACGAGCAACACGCCGAGCGCGGCGCCACGACGGTCGGGGCTTTCGGCGAAGGGGTCTTCCTCGTGCGGCGTCGCCAGAGCGAGCGCGGCGATGCCCGCAGCCACCGCACCGGCGGCGACGCCCGGCCAGGCCGCGAAGCCGGCGGCGCCGTCGATCCGCCAGGCGAGGCAGGCCGCCAGCAGTGGCGAGGCCAGCCCCAGCATCACCAGCGCACCCGCCACGCCGCGGGGCTCATCGGGCTCGCCCATGCCGAGGTGCTGCGGTAGATGACGCGCGCCGGTGGCGATTGCGGTGGCCGCAGCCGTCGCGATCAGCGCATGCAGCACCGGGCCGCCGCCCGCGGCCAGCCCCGCCAGCAGGGCCGGCACGGGCAGCAGCCAGCGCAGGTCCGCGCGGCCGGGCAGTCGCCGCGCGATCCACAGCCCGCTCCAGGTGCCCACCAGCGCACCGGCGACGAGATCGGCGACGTAGCCATCGAAACGCGCCACTACGAACGCTGCGACCAGCGCCGCAGCCGCGAATGCCAGCGGCGCGCGCAGCAACCGGCCCACGGCGGCGGCGCGACGCAGTGCGGGTTCGGGGGACAGCCTCGATGGGGTCGGTTGGGGCATAGGCTCCGCGCCACCGCGGGGCAGGATCGCGGTGGCGCCGGTCGCCGGGGGGCGATGACCCATTGTGCAAACGGGGCCCGGGAAGAAACTGTGCAGCCGGCTCCATCTCCCGGCCGCGCCTTCACCGGCCGCGCGCGCAGACGGCCCGACGATGGCGCGATGCCGCCGACTCCGACTGCCCAGCCGCAGCCCAGCCTGCGCGAACGCTTCAACGCCCTTCGCAACCTGCCGCCCTTCCTCCGCCAGATCTGGCAGGCCAGCCCCGCCCTCTCGATCGCCAGCATCGGCCTGCGCCTGCTGCGCGCGCTGCTGCCCATCGCCACGCTCTACGTCGGCAAGCTGATCATCGACGAGGCCGTGCGGCTGGTCGGGCTCGATACCGGCGGCGACCTGCGCACGCTCTGGGACAGCGGCGCGCTGGACCATATCGCCGGGCTGGTCGCGCTGGAATTCGGCCTCGCGGTGCTGTCCGACCTGCTCGGCCGCGCGGTGAGCTACGCCGACTCCCTGCTCTCCGAGCTGTTCACCAACGCCAGCAGCGTGCGCCTGATGGAGCACGCGGCCACGCTCGACCTCGAGGACTTCGAGGACCCCGAGCTGCAGGACCGCCTCGACCGCGCCCGCCGCCAGACCATGGGCCGCATGAACCTCATGGGCCAGCTGTTCGGCCAGGTGCAGGACATGATCACCGTGGTCGGCTTCGCCATCGGCCTGCTCGTCTACGCGCCGTGGCTGATCGTGCTGCTGGCGGTCGCGCTGGTTCCGGCCTTCATCGGCGAATCGCACTTCAACGCGCTGGGCTACTCGCTCAACTTCCAGTGGACGCCCGAGCGCCGCCAGCTCGAATACATCCGCCAGACCGGCGCGAGCGTGGAAACGGCCAAGGAGGTGAAGATCTTCGGCCTGCACCGCTTCCTGATCGCGCGCTTCCGCGAACTGGCCGACCGCTTCTACACCGCCAACCGTGCGCTGGCCCGCCGCCGCGCACTCTGGGGCAGCCTGCTCGCCGCGCTTGGCACGCTGGGCTACTACCTCGCCTTCGCCTACATCGTCTGGCGCACGGTCACCGGCGATTTCACCATCGGCGACCTCACCTTCCTCGCTGGCAGCTTCCGTCGCCTGCGCCAGCTGCTCGAAGGCCTGCTGGTGGGTTTCTCGCAGATCGCCGGGCAGGCGCTCTACCTCGACGACCTGTTCTCCTTCTACGAGATCGAGCCGGAAATCCGCTCGCCCGAGAACGCCGCCGCGATCCCCAAGCCCATCCAGCGCGGCTTCGT
>CAZNRZ010000121.1:0-6351 GCA_964575535.1 uncultured Lysobacter sp.
CGCTGCCGACCGCGAGCAGCGCCGCCATCGCCGCGACCACGGTCTTGCCCGAGCCGACGTCGCCCTGCACGAGGCGCAGCATCGGCACGGGGCGGGACAGATCGGCCGCGACTTCATCGAACACGCGCTGCTGCGCGCCGGTCAGCCGGAAGGGCAATGCCGCCCGCAGCTGCTCGACGAGGCGATCAGCCCGCAGCGCCGGCGCCGACTGCGCGCGATGCGCGCGACGCTGCCCGCGCAGGCTCAGGTGATGCGCGAGCAGTTCTTCCAGCGCGAGCCGCCGCTGCGCCGGATGACGGCCCGACAGCAGCGCGGCGATGTCGTCATCCGCGGCAGGCCGGTGCACGGCGACGAGCGCCGCGCGCAGGGACGGGAGACCGAGGTCGACCCACCAGTCGACCGGCAACAGTTCGAGCGCGGTGTCGGGCGGCAGGCGGTCGATGGCGAGGCCGATCAGGCGGCGCAGCGTCGCTGGCGCCACGCCTTCGATCTGCGGATAGACGGGATCGAGCGCGCTGCCGAGCAGCGCGTCTTCTTCGACGACGCGATAGCTCGGATGCACGATCTCCAGCCCCTGCGCCCCCAGCCGCGGCGTGCCGTAGCAGCGCAGGCGCGCGCCGGGCTGGAACTGCGACACCTGCGCGGCGCGGAAGTGGAAGAACCGCAGCACGAGCGTGGACTGCGACCCGTCGGTCAGCGCGACCTTCAGCATCGGCCGGTAGCGGAAGCCCTTCTCCACCGCCTCGACCACGCCCTCCACCTGCGCGGCCGTGCCCGGCTGCAGCTCGCGGATGGGGACGATCTTCGTACGATCCTCGTAGCCACGCGGCAGTTGCAGCCAGAGGTCCTGCAGCGTGGCCAGCCCGCGCGACGCGAGCTTTTCCGCCAGTTTCGGCCCGCAACCGGGCAACACGGTCAGCGGCAGCTCGCCGGCCGGGGCCAGGGCCGGCGTGGGCCGCGCCGCGCGGGGCATGTCAGCCGACGACGAGGATCGCGTCGACCTCGAACTGCGCGCCCTTGGGCAGGCCGGCCACTTCGATGGTCGAGCGCGCCGGATACGGCGCGGTGAACAGCTCGGCCATCACCGCGTTGACCGCGGCGAAGTCGCCGAGATCGGTGAGGTAGAGGCCCAGGCGCACGACGCCATCGAGTGAGCCGCCCGCCGCCTTGCAGACCGCCTCGAGGTTGGCGAATGCCTGGCGCGCCTGCGCGGCGACGTCGCCCTGCACGAGTTCACCCGTGGCCGGGTCGAGCGGAATCTGGCCGGACAGGAAAACGGTGCCACCGGCGCGGACGGCCTGCGAATAAGGGCCGATGGCGGCGGGTGCGGAGTCGGTATGGACGATCTGGCGGGCCATGCGCGGGCTTCCTCGAGGAAAGGCGGCAGTGTAGCGAAGGCGGTCGCTACGGCTGCGACGATCCAGGCGGTATGCGGGGTCGGAATTTTCCGGCATGTGCAGGCCGTGGATGTGGCGGAGGCGTGCTGTGTGGCCGCGGTGTTCGCAGGCGACGCAAGGGTTTGCTGTTCGCCATCGACGCGTGGGATTCCTCGCTTCGCTCGGGATGACTCGCGATGAGAAACACTGCAACCCACGCAGCGCGCACTCGTCGCGGGTCGACGTGCGCCCGCGGCCCTCCTAGCGACGAATGCGCGCTATATCCGCTGCACGCCCAGTGCCACGCTGAGCTTGCGCACCTTGCGGATCACGTCGGCAAGGTGCGCGCGGTCGCTGACTTCGATACCGAAGCGCAGCACTGCCACGTTGGCGTCGCGCTCCAGGTATTCGACGCGGTCGATGTTGGCCCGCGCCTCGGCGATGCCGGCCGCGATCTGCGCCAGCGCGCCGGGGCGGTTGTCGACCTCGATCTTGAGCGCGGCGTGGAAATCCCCCCGCACTTCGCGATCCCAGCCGATCGGCACCCAGCGGTCGGGCGACTTCCGGTAGTCGGCGACGTTCGGGCAATCCAGCCGGTGCACCACGATGCCCTTGCCGGCGGTGTGGTAGCCCATGATCTCGTCGCCCGGCACCGGCAGGCAGCAGTTCGCGAAGCTGATGACGCCCTTCTCGGTGCCGGTGATCTGGATCGTTTCAGCCGACGGCCCGCGCGCGTCGTCGAGGGGATGCTGTCGCGCCTCGCCCCGTTCGCGCGCGAGGGCGATGGCGGCGTGCTGCGGCATGCGATTGCCGAGCGCGATGTCGGCCAGCAACGCTTCCAGGCGCGGATAGCGGTGTTCGGCGAGGAAGGCCTCGAGCCGGGCCGCGGGCACGCGCTCGAGCGACGTGTCCATGGCCTCGAGTGCGCGATCGAGCATGCGATGGCCGATCTGCACCGCGTCCTCGTGCTCGAGCTGCTTGAGCTGCTGACGGATCGCCGTGCGCGCCTTGCCGGTGACCACGAACTCCAGCCACTGCGGCTTCGGAGCGGCCGACTTCGCGGTGATGATGTCGATGCGCTGGCCGCTGGCCAGCCGCGTGCGCAACGGCACCAGCTTGTCGTCCACGCGCGCGGCCACCGCGGTGTTGCCGATGTCGGTATGCACGGCATACGCGAAGTCCAGCGCGGTGGAATTGCGCGGGAGGCTGAGGATGTCGCCCTTGGGCGTGAACAGGTAGACCTCGTCGGGGAAGAGGTCGATCTTCACGTTCTCGAGGAATTCGAGCGAGGAGCCTGCCGAACGCTGCGATTCGACGAGGCTGGTCACCCAGTGGTGCGCGCGGCTCTGCGCGCCGTTGAACCCGTCTCCGCCGAACTTGTAGGACCAGTGCGCGGCGATGCCGCGCTCGGCGACGAGGTCCATCTCCTCCGTGCGGATCTGCACCTCCACTGGCGCGCCGTAGGGCCCGAACAGCACGGTGTGCAGCGACTGGTAGCCGTTGGCCTTCGGGATCGCGATGAAGTCGCGGAAGCGCGAATCCAGCGGCTTGTACGCGCTGTGGGCGACGCCGAGGGCGCGGTAACAGTCGCCGACCTTGCGCACCACCACGCGGAAGCCGAAGACGTCCATCACTTGCCTGAAGCTTTTGTGCTCCGTGCGCATCTTCGTGTAGATGCTCCAGGGCGACTTCACGCGGCTGACGAGCCGGTGGATGAGCCGGTCCTTGGCGAGCTTCTGCGCGAGGTTGGCCTCGATCTGCACGATGAGTTCGCGGCGCATCACCGGCTGCGTGCGGATGCGCTTCTCGATCACCGCATGGCGCCACGGGTGCATGGCGCGGAAGCCGAGATCCTGCAGTTCGGCCTTGAACAGGTTCATGCCCAGGCGCTGTGCGATCGGCGCGTAGATCTCCAGCGTCTCGCGCGCGATGCGCATGCGCGATTCGGGCTTCTGCGAGCCCAGCGTGCGCATGTTGTGCAGGCGGTCGGCGAGCTTGATGAGGATGACGCGCAGGTCGCGGCTCATCGCCAGCAGCATCTTGCGGAAGGATTCCGCTGCGGCCTCCTGCCGATCGCGGAACTGCAGCTTGTCGAGCTTGGTGACGCCGTCGACCAGCTCGGCGACCGTTTCGCCGAATTCCGCGACGAGCTCGTCGTGGCCCAGCTCGGTGTCTTCCAGGGTGTCGTGCAGGATCGCGGCGATCAGCGTCTCGACGTCCAGCCCCTGCTCGGCCAGCACCTTGGCCACCGCCACCGGATGCGTGATGTAGGGCTCGCCGGACTTGCGCATCTGCCCGGCATGCGCCTGCGCGCCGACACGCCAGGCCTTGCGCAGCAGCGCGCGCTGTTCGTCGGTGAGGTAGGACGCCGCCTGTTCCAGCTCGAGCACGTAGCCGGGCGCCTCGCCGGGGGCTGCCGGCGGGGCTGCAGACGCTTTCGGGCTGGTGACGCGATCGAAGGAACTCATCGGGATCGACTATACGGCGGCCCTGCACTCGCGCAATCGCCGCATCGGCGGCGCGGACGCGACCGCGTTCACCGCGGTCCATGAAGCGTGACGGCGGCCATGAACGACGAAGCCCCGCCGGAGCGGGGCTTCGATTCACGCGGCGCGTGGGTCAGCCGCGCGGATCAGTCGTCGCCCTTGGACAGGTCGTCGTCGGCGACCACCTCGGCGGCGGCCCATTCCAGCGCCTCGCGCTCCTTGCGCTCGCGCTCGGCCTTCTCGACGGCGTCGATGTACTCGTTGTCGATGCGGCGCGCGGCGATCTCGCGCAGGGCCAGCACGGTGGGCTTGTCGTTGGCTTCGTTGTCGAGCTGGGCGTCGACGCCGGCGGCCAGCTGGCGCGCGCGCTTGGACGCCATCATGACCAGCTCGAAGCGGTTGTCGACGACTTCCAGGCAATCTTCTACGGTGATGCGGGCCATGGGGCTCCCGGCGGCCGATCGGCGCGCCACGTGATGCGGAAAGGGGCCGGGAGTGTACGGCCGCGCGCCCTGCCGGCGCAAGCGATTCCTTTGGAATCAGTCAGTTATGGCCCGCAGCCGCCCGGGCCGGACGGATCGTCGGCCAGCAGCGCGGTGATCAGGCGCGAGTGCCGCGCCACCTGCCGGTCCCGGCGCAGGCGGCTGGCGGTGAAGATCGCGCACATCTCCGCCACGGCCGCATCGAACTCCTCGTTGACGATGAGGAAGTCGAACTCGCCGTAGTGGCTCATCTCGTCGCGCGCGGCGTGCAGCCGGCGGCGCATGACGTCTTCGCTGTCCTGCCCGCGCTTGCGCATGCGCTCGAGCAGCGCCGGGCGCGAGGGCGGGAGGATGAAGACGCTGATGGCATCGGGCACGCGGGCACGCACCTGGCGCGCGCCCTGCCAGTCGATCTCCAGCAGCACGTCGCGGCCGGCCGCCAGCTGCGGCTCCACCGACTGCCGCGCCGTGCCCTTCCAGTCGCCGTGCACGCGGGCGTGCTCGAAGAAGTCGCCGGCCTCGACCATGCGCTCGAATTCGTCCGCGCTGACGAAGTGGTAGTGCTCGGCATGGCGCTCGCCCGGCCGCGCGGGGCGCGAGGTGAACGAGATCGACAGGCAGATGTTCGCATCGCGCGCGAGCACCGCGTTGACGATGCTGGATTTACCGGCCCCGGAGGGCGCGGCGACGATGAAGAGGGTTCCGCGCATGGGCCGGGATTCGGGATCTGGGATTCGGGATTCGCAAAAGCGCGGCGGGCTTCGGGGCGGATCGTAACCGCTTTTACGGATCCCGAATCCCGACTCCCCGATCCCCGCTACTCGATGTTCTGCACCTGCTCGCGGATCTGGTCGATCAGCACCTTGAGCTCGATCGCCGCCGCGGACGTGCGGGTATCGACCGACTTGCTGCCCAGCGTATTGGCCTCGCGGTTGAACTCCTGCAGCAGGAAGTCGAGCCGGCGGCCCACGGCCTCGCGCAGCTTCAGCACGCGGCGCGCCTCGGCGACGTGGGCGTCGAGGCGGTCGAGTTCCTCGTCGACATCGAGCTTGGCGAGCGCGAGCACCAGTTCCTGTTCGAGGCGGCCCGGGTCCACCGGCTGCGGCAGGTCGGCCAGGCGGGTCTCCAGGCGCACGCGCTGGCCTTCGCGGATCGCGGGGATGCACTCGCGCACCTGCTCGCGGATGGCGGCGATGCCGTCGATGCGTTCGACGATGGCCTGCGCGAGCTTGGCGCCCTCGCGCTCGCGCGCGGCGACGAAGTCGTCGAGCACGCGATCGAGCAGCGCGAGTGCCTCGGCCTGCAGCTGCGCGGCGTCGACGCCTTCGCTGCGCACCACGCCGGGGATCTGCAGCAGCTGCGAGAAATCGGTGCGCAGGCCGGGAAAGTCGGCCTCGAGCTCACGCGAGAGGCGCGCAAGCTCGGCCAGCCGCGCGCGATCGACCTGCAGCGCGCCGGCGGATTCGGCGTTGCGCAGGCGCAGGCTCACGTCGAGCTTGCCGCGGCTGATGCGCGCGGCGATGCGCTCGCGCAACGCGGGCTCCAGTGCGCGCAGCTCGTCGGGCAGGCGCGTGGCGATCTCGAGGAAGCGGTGGTTCACCGAGCGCAGCTCGCAGGCGAGCATGCCCCAGGGCGTGGTGGCTTCGCCGCTCGCGAACGCGGTCATGCTGCGGATGGACATGGCGGAACCAGGCGGATCGGCGGGGTGCGGATGGTACGCTCACGCGCCGCCAGCCGGACACCGACCGCCCATGACCGCGGCCTCCACGCCTTTCGCCCGTCCCAGCGGGCGTGCGCCCGACGAACTGCGCCCGGTGCGCATCACGCGCGGCTTCACGAAGCACGCCGAAGGCTCCGTGCTGGTCGAGTTCGGTGCGACGCGCGTGCTGTGCACGGCAAGCGTGGACAGCAAGGCGCCCGGCTTCCTGCGCGGCAAGGGCGAAGGCTGGGTCACCGCCGAATACGGCATGCTTCCGCGCGCCACGCATACGCGCAACGACCGCGAGG
>CAZNRZ010000122.1:0-3035 GCA_964575535.1 uncultured Lysobacter sp.
CCCGTCAGCCCACCTGCACGCCGTGCGGCTCGATGTAGCCCGTCGCGATGGCGATGCAGATCCCCAGGATCAGCAGCACCGACAGCACGATGCGCTTGGTGAGCGCGTTGACCGTGCGCTTGCTCGTGCCCTTGTCGGTAAGCATGTAGTAGAGCCCTGCGAAGAGGTTGTAGCCGATCAGGCCGAGGAAGCCGAGGATGATCAGGGTCTTCATGGAGTCGCTCCGGAAGTGCAGGAGGTGCGGGCGGCATCGGCCGCGCGGGCGTTGAAGGGCGCGATGATGAAGCGGCGGCGCAGGTGGAACGCGGCCGTCATGACGCCCAGGAAGACGCCGTACGACACCGCCGTCGCCAGCACCTGCGGCCAGATCGCGTCGATCGAGGTGTCGGCATGGAGCACGCTCCAGTGCGTGCTCGCGACCGTCGCCAGCGTGGCGACGGCGAGGCTTCCGACGTCGAAGCACCAGCGCCCCAGCGTGCGCGGCTGGCGCGGGTAGACCCAGTACAGCACCGCGAGGATCGCGTACCAGGGCAGGAAGAGGATGACGGCGAGATTGAGCTGGACGGTCGAGTCCATGGGGTGTGGGGCCTGCGGGGACGGGTGCTAGTCTCCGCTTCGCAGAACAGTTTTCCCCGCATCAGTTCCGGCGCGAAAAACCGGATCAGTTGCCTTCGTCGAAGCGGCCGATGAAACGCTACGAAGCTCTCGCGGCCGACGTCGCGGCCTCCATCCACAACGGCACCCTGAAACCCGGCGACCGGCTGCCCTCGGTGCGGCAGGCCAGCGCCAGCCGCGGCGTCAGCCCGGCCACGGTGTTCCAGGCCTACTACCTGCTCGAGGCCCGCGGGCTGATCCGTGCAAAGGACCGGTCGGGCTACTACGTCGCGGAAAGCGCGAAGCCGCTGCCGCCGGAGCCCGTGGCCCCGTCGCAGCCCGATGGCGAGGCGCGCCCGGTGGTCATCAGCGAGCTGGTGCTGGGCGTGCTCGAGTCGGCCATGTCGCGCGACGTGGTGCCGCTGGGTTCGGCCTTTCCGAGCCCGCTGCTGTTTCCCTTCGACCGCCTCGGGCGTGCGACCGCCATCGCCGCCACGGGGCTCGACCCGTGGACCACCGTCGACGACCTCGCGCCCGGCAGCGCCGCGCTGCGCCAGCAGATCGCGCTGCGCTACCTGCACGACGGCGTGCGCATCGCGCCGGAGCGGATCGTGGTCACCAACGGCGCGATGGAGGCGCTGAGCCTGTGCCTGAGCGCGGTCTGCACGGCCGGCGACACGGTGCTGGTGGAGTCGCCCTGCTTCTACGCCTGCCTGCAGGCGCTCGAGCGCCTCGGCCTGCATGCGGTCGAAGTGGCGACCGACCCGCGCACCGGCATCGACCTCGACGCGCTGGAGGCGGCCATCCACCGCCACCGGCCCGCCGCCTGCTGGGTGATGACGAACTTCCAGAACCCGCTGGGCAGCGCGATGGGCGAGGCCGGGAAGAAGGCACTGGTGGAGCTGGTCACCCGACACCGCGTGCCATTGATCGAGGACGACGTCTACGCGGAACTCTATTTCGACAACCGCCGCCCCGTGCCGGCCAAGCGCTTCGACACCGAGGGCTGGGTGATGCACTGCAGCTCGTTCTCCAAGACGCTCGCGCCGGGCTACCGCGTCGGCTGGACCAGCCCGGGCCGGTTCCTGCGCGAGCTCACCTACCAGAAGCTGACCTCGTCGCTGGCCACGTCCCTGCCCGCCCAGCTGGGCATCGCCCGCTACCTGGAGCGCGGCAGCTACGAACGGCACCTGCGCGCGCTGCGGCTGGCGTTGCGGAAGAACCGCGACGAGTACATCGACGCGATCAGCCGGCACTTCCCCGCCGGCACCCGCGTGAGCCGGCCGTCGGGCGGCTACTTCCTGTGGGTGGAGCTGCCGCACGGCGTGGACGCGCTGGCGCTGCATCGCAAGGCCATGGACGCGGAGATCAGCATCGCGCCGGGGCCGATGTTCTCCGCGTCGCGCGGGTTCGCATCCTGCGTGCGGATCAATTACGGGCATCCGCTGACGACGCGGGTGGAGGCGGCTTTGCAGCTGGTCGGGCGAACTGCATCGCGGCTGGCGAAATAGCACTGCGAATCCAGCTTCGCGCGCGACGCGTACTCACCACTCGACATCCGCGAACGCGGCGACGAGGAAGTCGATCAGTCGACGCGTTTTCATCGGCAGGTGCTTGCGCGTGGCATAGACCGCGTAGACCCCGAGATCGAGCGCGTGCCATTCGGGCATCAGTTCGACCAGGCGCCCGGCACGCAGGTCGGCGCCGACGATGAAGTCGGGCTGCAGCACGATGCCCTGCCCCTGCAGCGCGGCCTCGCGGCAGGTGTCGCCGCTGTTGGTGTGGATGCGCGGCTCGACGCGCACGGTCGCCGCGCCGTCGGGGCCGTCGAAGCTCCAGTCGTCGCCGGTCGACCAGTAGCTGTAGGCGAACACCGCGTGGCCGGCGAGCTCGCGCGGATGCGTCGGCGCGCCGCGTGCCTCGAGGTAGGCGGGCGCCGCGCACAGCACCATGCGCGAGGCGGCGAGCCGGCGGCCGACCAGCTGCGGGTCGAGCCGGTGGGCGATGCGGATGGCGATGTCGAAGCCTTCCTCGACCAGGTCGACGACGCGGTCGTTGAGCGTGATGTCGAGCGTGACCTTCGGGTTCTGCGCGAGGAAGCGCGGCCACAGCGGCGCGAGGTGCAGGTTGCCGAAGCTCAGCGGTGCGTTGACGCGCAGGCGGCCGATCGCCTCGCCGCCGCTGGAGGCGGTTTCGGCCTCCAGCTCGTCGAGCGCCGCGGCGATCTCCACCGCACGCGCGTGGAAGCGCTGGCCGTCGTCGGTGAGCGAAAGCCGGCGCGTGGTCCGGTGCAGCAGGCGCACGCCCAGCTGCGCTTCCAGCTCGGCCACGTGCCGCGACACGGCGGCCTTGGACAGGCCGGACGCATCGGCCGCGCCGACGAAACTCCCGGCGCGGACGACGCCCAGGAAGCTGCTGAGGCGCTGGAGGTCGAGCATGGG
>CAZNRZ010000122.1:3135-6298 GCA_964575535.1 uncultured Lysobacter sp.
GCCGACGCACTCGCCAACGCCGGCCCGCTGGACGGCAAGGTCGTCGTCGACATCACCAATCCGCTGACCGACGACTACAGCGGCCTCACCCTCGGCCACGACACCTCCGCCGCCGAGGAGATCGCCAGGGCGTTCCCCAACGCCGAAGTCGCCAAGGCGTTCAACACGCTGTTCGCGCAGGTGCTGGCGGAAGGTGCGTCCTTCGGCGACGCGACCGCACCGACCTTCGTCGCCTCCGATTCGGAGCGCGCGAAGGCCACCGCCACGGCGCTCGCACGGAGCATCGGCTTCGACGTGATCGACGCCGGCCCGCTGAAGAACGCGCGTTATCTCGAGCCGCTTGCCGGCCTGAACATCCACCTCGGCTATGGCGCCGGGCTCGGCACGGGCATCGCCCCGACCTGGCTGCGCCGCTGACCCTCCAAGGAGATACACATGAATACCGTCATCCCGCTGCTGGGCCGCGTCGGCCTGTCACTGATCTTCATCGTTTCCGGCTGGGGCAAGATCGCCGGCTACGCCGCCACCCAGGGCTACATGGAGGCGATGGGCGTATCCGGCGCGCTTCTGCCGCTGGTGATCGCGCTCGAACTGGGCGGTGGCCTGGCGATCCTCGCCGGCGTCTTCACCCGCCCGCTGGCCTTCGCGCTCGCCGCGTTCTCCGTGCTCTCGGCGCTGATCTTCCATCTCGACTTCGGCGACGCGATGCAGGCGACCAGCTTCTGGAAGAACGTCGCGATCGCCGGCGGTTTCCTGATGCTCGCCGCGAGCGGCCCCGGCGCGCTGAGCCTGCAGTCGCGGCTGCCGGCGCGTCGCAGCGCCCTCGCCCATTGACCCCCACCGCCGCGCGCTCCGGCCCGCGGCATCGGAGCCCCGCCATGACCCGTGCACCATCGCTATTCGTCTCCCACGGCTCGCCGATGTTCGCGCTGGAGCCGGGCCGGCTCGGCCCGAACCTGACGCGCCTCGGCGCGGCGCTGGATCCCAGCGCCATCGTGATCGTCTCCCCGCACTGGAGCACGCGCGGCGTGCGCGTGACCGCGGCAGCGTCACCGGACACCATCCACGACTTCGGCGGCTTCCCGCCTGCGCTCTACAGCCTGCGATACCCGGCGCGTGGCGAACCCGCGCTGGCGGCGGACATCGCGCGAAGGCTGGCGGATGCCGGCTTCGAGGCGACGATCGACGCCGGCCGCGGCCTCGACCACGGCGCATGGGTGCCCCTGCGCTACCTCCGGCCCGCCGCCGACGTGCCCGTGCTGCAGGTCTCCCTGCCGCACGGCATCGACGCCGCCGGCGCGCTGCGCCTGGGCGAGGCGCTCGCACCGCTGCGCGATGCCGGCGTGCTCGTGGTCGGCTCCGGCAGCCTGACCCACAACCTCTACGAATTCCGCCAGCACATCGCCGATCCCGAATACGCCCAGCAGTTCGCCGACTGGGTCGCGGACGCGGTCGCGCGTCGCGACGTGGAGGCACTCGTGCACTACCGCGAACGCGCGCCGCACGCCGCGCGCGCGCATCCGACCGAGGAGCACTACCTGCCGCTGCTGGTCGCGCTCGGCGCCAGCGATGCGCGGGACGAGCCTGCGCGCGTCGAAGGCGGCATGACCTACGGCGTGCTGTCGATGGACTCGTTCGGCTTCGGGCTGCCCGCCGCGGCCCTCGCGGAGGCGGCATGAACCGCGCGCTGCGCGAGGACGCGCCGCTGGCCTACCGGCACGACGGCGCGATGCAGGCCCCACGCCGACTGCTGGTGCTCGCGCACGGCGTTGGCGGCACCGAGGACAACCTCGCCGGCCTCGGGACGGCCGCCCCGGCCGACACCGCGGTCCTGCGCGTGCGTGCGCCGCTCACCCTCGCGCCGGGCCAGTACGCGTGGTTCCCGGTGCGGTTCATGCCGGACGGCCCGCAGCCCGACCTCGCGGCGGCCGAAGCCAGCCGGCTGCGACTCGCGGACTTCGTCGAAGCGATGCAGGCGCAGCTGGGCGTGCCGCCCGCGCGCACGGTCGTCGCCGGCTTCAGCCAGGGCGGGATCATGAGCGCGAGCCTCGGCCTGACCCGGCCGGAATGCGTCGCCGGCTTCGGCGTGCTCGCCGGCCGCATCCTGCCGGAGATCGAACCGCTGCTCGCCGGCCGCGACGCACTTGCCCGCGTGCAGGGCTTCATCGCGCATGGACGCGACGACGCGAAGCTGCCGGTCGACTGGGCCCACCGCGCCGACGCCTGGCTCAGCGCGCTCGGCGTGCCGCACGAGACGCGGCTGTATCCGGGCGGCCACGCGATCGACCCGGCCATGCAGGACGATCTGTTCGCGTGGTTCGAAACAGTCACCCGCGCTGCGGACTGAGGGACGAAGGCGCGTCGCAGGGGCCGCAGCCGCGGTCATGCCGTGATTGTCCGGAGTGATCCGATCGACCTGGCCGCGCACCACGGCGCATGCGCATGTGCCGTCGCCTGCGCACAGCGCGCTTCGCAGTTCACCGCGAAGCGCGGTGGACGCCCGTCGACCACTTCGCCACGGCGCCACGGAAGTCGACGGACGATGCACCCATGCCATAGCCCGCCGATGCAGCAGCACATGCCGGCCGCATCGACATCGCCGCGCGTGCCGCTGCGGATCGAATCCCGCCGGCCACAACGAGCCCTCCCTACTGCCACCACGCTGTCAGCATCCCCCACCGAGACTGCGCACCCGGCAACCGCCGCACCGACAGGACTCGACATGCGCCGCCACCTCACCTTCTTCTACGCTCCGCAGACCCGCGCCTCCGGCACGCTCGCACTGCTCGAAGCGCTGCAGGCGGACTACGACATCCACCTGCTCGACCTCAAGGCCGGCACGCAGCGCCAGCCCGGCTACCTCGCAGTCAACGCGATGGGCAAGGTGCCCGCGATCCGCCACGGCGACGCGGTGGTGACCGAGCAGGTGGCGGTCACGATCTTCCTGGCTGACCTCTACCCCGAACGCGGCCTCGCGCCGGCCCTCGACGATCCGCTGCGCGGGCCCTACCTGCGATGGATCGCCTTCTACGGCAGCTGCTTCGAGCCGGCGATCGTCGACCGTTCGCTCGAGCGCGACGCCGGCGACCCGACCAGCTCGCACTACGGCAGCTACGACAGCGTCATCGACGCGCTCGCCGCGCAGCTCGAGCGCGGCCCGTGG
>CAZNRZ010000123.1:0-6104 GCA_964575535.1 uncultured Lysobacter sp.
CGACATCCAGGGTGTTCCAGCCCATGTGCGGCACGCGCACCCGCGGAGCGGGCGTCAACTTGCGTACCCGCCCCGGCAGCAGCCCGAGGCAGTCGACATCCCCCTCCTCGGACGACTCGAACAGCAGCTGCATCCCCAGGCAGATGCCCAGTAGCGGCTGCTGCAGGGAGCGCACGAGATCCACCAGGCCGAGGTCGCGCAGGCGTGCCATGCCCGCCGCCGCGGCGCCGACGCCGGGCAGGATCACGCGGTCGGCGCGGGCGATTTCGACCGGATCCGCGCTGAGCCGAGCCGCCACGCCGAGCCGCTCGAACGCGTAGCGCACCGAGCCGATATTCGCGCCGCCCGCGTCGATGAGTACCACGTCCATGTCAGAGCACGCCCTTGGTCGATGGCAGCGCGCGGCCCTCGCGCGCGATCGCCTGCCGCAGCGCACGCGCCACGGCCTTGAAGCAGGCTTCCACCTTGTGGTGGTCGTTGTCGCCGTCGACCCGAAGGTGCAGGTTCAGCCCCGCCGTCTCGCACAGCGAGCGGAAGAAGTGCGGCACCAGTTCGGTCGGCATGTCGCCCACCCGTTCGCGACGGAAATCGCCTTCGAAGACGAAGTACGGCCGACCGGATAGGTCGAGCGCGGCCGTGGCCAGCGCCTCGTCCATGGGCAGCGTGAATCCATAGCGCGCGATGCCGCGCTTGTCGCCGAGCGCCTGTCGCAGCGCCTGCCCGAGGGCGAGCGCGCTGTCCTCGATGGTGTGGTGCTCATCGATGTGGAGATCGCCCTCGCACTGCAGGTCCAACGCGAAGCCGCCGTGCTTGCCCAGCTGCTCGATCATGTGATCGAAGAAGCCGAGGCCGGTACGCACCCGCGGTTCCGAGGTGCGGTCGAGATCGACTTCGACGCGGATGTGCGTCTCCCGGGTCGCGCGTTCCACGCGGGCGGCGCGGGGTGCATCCGCGAGCTCGTGCGCGATGGCGGGCCAGTCCCAGTCGCCGCCGAACTGCGGAGTGCGCAGCTGGAAAGCGCGGATGCGGAGGTTGTCCGCGAAGAGCACGTCCGTCTCGCGGTCGCCGACCATCGCCGAACGCGACCAGTCGATGTCCCTGCCCTGGAGGTAGGGCAGCACGAGCCCGATCTGCGGCTTGCGCGTCGGGCTGTTGTCGGCCGGCCGGCTCGTATCGATCAGGACGTCGCGGAAAACGATGCCCTGGCTCGCGAAGATCTGCAGCATCAGCTGGTGCGGGCCTTCGAAGCTCTCGCGGGGGAACACGGGCGTGCCGAGGCCGTCCTGGTTGGTCACCATCACGAATTCGTATCCGGCATCGCGCAGCTTCAGCATCGCCGGGATCACGCCGGTCACGAGACGAAGCTTCGGGTAGGCGTCGATCTGGTAATCGGCGGGCTCCTCGATCAGCGTGCCGTCGCGGTCGACGAACAGGATGGGCGTGCTCATGCGGGCATTGCCATGGCGGCGAGCGCCCGTACCACGCCGTCGTTCTGCACGGGCGTGCCGATGGTGATCCGCAACGCGTCGGCGAGCTGCGGATGCTGCCGCATGTCGCGAACCACGATGCCGGCCGCGAGCAGTGCATCGAACGCGGCCTGCGCGTCCTCGAAGCGCACCAGCACGAAGTTGGCGCTGGAGGGATGCACGCGGCGCACGCCGGCGAGCGCGGACAGCCGCGCCGCGAGGCGCGCCCGCTCGCCGATCACGTTCGTGATACGCACCTGCGTCTCGCCCTGCGCATCATCGGACAGGGCTTTCAGCGCGGCCTCGACGCAGGGCGCCGGCAACGGATACGGTGCTTGGCAGCGCTGCAGCACCGCGATCAGGTCGGCATCGGCGATCACGCTGCCGATGCGCGCGCCCGCCAGCGCATGGGCCTTCGAGAGCGTGCGCAGCACCGCGACGTTGCGACGCGTGGCGAGCAGCCCCGTCGCGGATGGCGCGCCGGCGTATTCCTGGTAGGCCTCGTCGACCACCACGATCGCGTGGCCGTCAAGCGTGGCCGCCAGTGCGTCGATTCCCGCGAGGGGCAGCAGCGATCCGACGGGATTGCCCGGCGAGCACAGGAACACCACGCGCGCGCCGGTCGCGAGCGCAGCGTCGGCCACGCCGTCGAAGTCGCAGGCGAAGCCCGATGCGCCGTCGCGCAACGGCACGTCGACGACCTCCACGCCGTGCAGGCGCGCGCTCACGGCGTACATGCCGAACGTCGGCGAGGTGACGAGCACGGCACCCTGCCCCGGCGCGCACAGCGCACGCACGAGCAGATCGATGCCCTCGTCGCTGCCGCGCCCGGCAAGCAGCTGGTCGGCCCGGCAGCCATAGAGCGCCGCGAGACGAACGCGCAGCGCTTCGGGCTGCGGGTCCGGGTAGCGACGCAGCGCATCGCCGGCATCTGCAGCGTTGGGCCATGGTGCTTCGTTCGCATTGAGCCAGGCGTCGCCTGCGAGCACGTCGCTGCGCGCGGAGCGATAGCCGCCGAACGTGCGCAGGTCGGCGCGAACCATCTCGAGTGGCGAGTTCATGCGGACTCCAGGCGCAGTTCGACTGCGCGACGGTGTCCGTCCAGCCCTTCCGCGCGCGCCAGCTCCACCGCGCAGGGGCCGATCGCCGCGATGCCCCGCGGCTGCACGTCCTGCACGGTCATGGCGATCTGGAAACTCGCCACGCTCACGCCACCTGTGAAACGCGCCGCGCCCCCGGTAGGCAACACGTGGTTGGTACCGCTGCAGTAGTCGCCGAGCGCTTCGGGCGCCCAGTCGCCCAGGAACACCGAGCCCGCCGCCTCGACGCGCGACAGCCAGCTTCGCGCGTCGCGCAGGGCGAGAATGAGGTGCTCGGGCGCATAGGCATTGCTGATGTCGAACGCCTCGTCCAGCGACTGCACTTCGATCACGCGCGAGCTCTCCAACGCGAGGCGCGCCACGTCCGCGCGCGGCAGGCCGGCGAGTTGCGACGCGATTTCGCGCTGAACGGTGTCGGCGAGCTCCGGCGAATCGGTGAGCATCAGCACCTGCGAGTCCGGGCCGTGCTCGGCCTGCGAAAGCAGGTCGGCGGCGACGAACGCCGCATTCGCGGCCGCGTCGGCGATCACCAGCACTTCCGACGGCCCGGCGGGCAGGTCGATCGCGGCACCACCTTCGGCCATCGCCACCTGACGCTTGGCCTCGGTGACCCAGCCATTGCCGGGCCCGAAGATCTTGTCGCAGGACGGGACGCTCGCGGTACCGAACGCCATGGCGGCGATCGCCTGCACGCCGCCGATGCGGAACACGCGCCGGATGCCGCAGCGCGCGGCCGCGGCGAGCACGGCGGGATCCACGCTGCCATCGCGACGTGGCGGCGTGCACAGCACCACCTCGGGGCAACCGGCAAGCATCGCGGGAATGCCGAGCATCAATGCGGTGGACGGAAGCGGCGCCGACCCAGCGGGTACGTAAAGCCCGACGCACCGGATGGGCCGCAGCATGCGCTCGCATACGACGCCGGGCGCCGTTTCGACCGCGTAGTCGCGCGACATGCCGGCGCGGTGGAATGCTTCGATGCGGTCCGCCGCCTCGTCGATAGCGCTGCGAAGCGCGGGCGGCAGCGAAGCCACGGCCGCATCGATCTCCGCGGCGGACACTTCGAGCGCGTCGACCCGTGCCCCGTCGAAGCGCTCCGTCAGCGCACGCACGGCCGGGTCGCCGCCGCGCTGCACCTGCGACACGAGCGTCGCGACGATTGTCCCGACCTCCGCGGACACCGCCTGCGTCGGACGACGCAACAGCGCCGCGCGCGTCGCGGCATCGACATCCCGCCAACGTACGCGCCTCATGCCAGCATGCTCTCGACGGGTAGCACCATCAGGCCCTGTGCGCCCGCACGCTTCAGGTCTTCCAGGCGTTGCCAGGTCAGATGCCCGTGACAGAGCGCCTGCAGCGCCAGTCGATCGGCACCATCGACCTGCAGCAACGTCGGCTCATCGGCGTCGGGCAACAGTGGCAACAGCCGCGGCAATGCGCTCCGCTGCGCCTGGAACAGCAGCAGCCGGCTGTGGCGCGTGCGCAGCGCGCCGTCGAGGCGGCGCAACAGCATTTCGGCGAGTGCGGCGCGTTCGCCCTCGAACTCGTCGACCGGGCCAGCCAGTACCGCCTCGCTTTCGAGCAGCGTCGCCACCGGCCTCAGCTGGTTCGCCGCCAGCGTGGCGCCGCTGGATACGAGATCGCATACGAGATCGGCCTGACCGAGCCGCGGCGCGATCTCCACCGAACCCGACAGCGTGACCACATCCGCGCGGATGCCTTCGTCGGCAAGCCATTGCTGCAGCAGCGCCGGATAGCTCGTCGCGATACGCGTGCCGCGCAGTTGCGCGGCGTCGCGCCAATCCCAGGAATCCGGCACCGCGAGCGCGAGGCGGCAGCCGCCGAAACCGAGCGGACGCAGCTCGCGGAACGCGGGCGGCTGCCCGCCCCGTGCGCGGTCGGCGGCCTGTTCGAGCAGCACGTTGCGGCCCACGATCCCCAGATCGCAGACGCCATCGGCGATCAGGCCGGGAATGTCGTCGTCGCGCACCAGCAGCAGGTCGACGGGCAGCGCTTCGCCGTAGCAGAACAGGCGGTCACGGCTCTCGCGCCAGCTCAGGCCGCAGGATGCCAGCAGCGCGCGCGCGGGATCCGCGAGACGGCCGGACTTCTGGATCGCGACTCGCAGGCGGTCGCGGGGTTCGATGATCGTGCTCATGGTTTTATCGATTGCGCGCGGTGCGCTTGACTGCGGCGCCGTAACCGCCGGCGCCATGCTCGAGGGTGCGGGCGACGCGCCCGATGGTGGTGACGCTCACCAGCGTGCGGTCGTGGATCTCGCGATACGGCACGCCATCGAGCAGATGCGGCACGACGCGCCAGCGGTCGGCCATGGCTTCAAGCTCGGCGGGCGTGCACAGATCGTCGAGGAAGGCACGCACTTCCGCGGACGACTTCAGCGCATGCAGCGCGGACGCCAGCGCGTCCAGGGCGTGCAGCTTTTCCGGTTCGGTGAGGGGCGGTCGGCGCTTCATGGCGATCCAATGTAATAACGCGTTAATACATTAACGACAGTGGCGGGGATCGTCAACCGGCTTTCTCGGCGCGCGCGTGGCGTTGGCCATGCCACATCGCTGCGCGCATCCGGTCGTTCGCGTCGGCCGCGCACAAAAAGAACCCGGGCGGGGCCCGGGTCGGGGAATACTGCCGGTGTGTGGCAGGAATACGATGTGGGGCGTCAGTCGCCGAGGATTTCCGCCGCGCTCTTGTCGGAGCGGATCAGGTCGGCGCGGTCTTCGGCGCTCAGCCGCTTGGACTGCTCCTCGGTCAGGCAGACGCGCTTGATGCGGTTGCTGCCGGTCTCACGCTCGCGCGTGCATTTCACCTTCGCCTTGCCCGACGCGGCGACGGCCGAGGTCGCCGCCAGCTTGTCCGCACCTCCGACGGGGCTGCCGTGCGCATTGCCCGCGAGCAGCAGGACGACCAGAGCCGCGAAACCGAATGCCTTCATGTTCTTTCTCCGATGTGGGTTCCAATGTCGATGCATCCGGGACGCGAACGGTTGCAGCGCGTGTCGTCGGCAGCGGCGTCGGCGGACGGGCGGTAGCCCGCCCTGTTCCCGGACCGGACCGACACGACAGGGTTCGCCCGGGGCCGCGTCGCCTTCAAGCGGATTGCGACGGGCCGGGGCGTGGATGGGACGAAACCCGGCCGGGCGCGACGAAGCGCGACGGGTATCGACACGAAGCGCGCGTTCGGCGAGCGGATGCGGGAGATCCGGGCGCACGGCCCCTATCGGACCGGGGCGCGGCTCACGGGACGTGTAGCGTGCCGGGACAGATGGCGGAGCGGATACGCGAACTGCGCCGGTTGGCCATCGCCAGCTCATGAAACGCGGATCGGCGGCATCCGTCACACGCGATGCGAATCGCGCAACTCGGCAGGCATCAGGAGCTCACCGGCGAATATCCGCGGTCCGCGTTCGCCCACCCGGCCGCCCGGCCCGGAAACGAAAAAAGCCGGACGCGAGTCCGGCTTTTTTCGAATCGATGGTCGGGGAGACAGGATTCGAACCTGCGACTTCTACGTCCCGAACGTA
>CAZNRZ010000124.1:0-6081 GCA_964575535.1 uncultured Lysobacter sp.
CGAATCCCATGCTCTCAGGCAAGACCCTCCTGATCACCGGCGCCTCCCGCGGCATCGGCCGCGCCATCGCCCTGCGCGCCGCGCGCGACGGTGCGAACGTGGCCATCGTCGCCAAGTCCGGCGTGCCCAATCCCAAGCTGCCGGGCACGATCCACAGCGTCGCGGCGGAAGTCCGTGATGCCGGCGGCAACGCGCTGTCCCTGCAATGCGACATCCGCGAGGAAGACGAAGTGCGCGCCGCCGTCGCCGCCACCGTCGATGCGTTCGGCGGGCTCGACATCCTCGTCAACAACGCCAGCGCGATCTGGCTGCGCGGCGCGCTGGAGACGCCGATGAAGCGCTTCGACCTGATGCAGCAGGTCAATGCGCGCGGCACGTTCCTGGTCACGCAGGCCTGCCTGCCGCACCTGCTCGAGGCGCCCGACCCGCACGTGCTCACGCTGGCGCCGCCGCCCAGCCTCGATCCGAAATGGTGGGGCCCGCATACCGCCTACACGCTGGCGAAGATGGGCATGAGCCACGTCACGCTGGGGCTCGCAGAGGAGTTCCGCGGGCGCGGCGTCGCCATCAACGCCTTGTGGCCCAAGACGATCATCGCCACCGATGCGATCAACATGATTCCCGGCGTCGATCCCGCGCGCTGCCGCCGGCCGGAGATCGTCGCCGACGCCGCCCACGCCATCCTGACCCGCCCCGCGGGCGAGGCCACCGGCCGCTTCTTCATCGACGAGGACGTGCTGCGCGAGGCCGGCGTCGCCGATTTCGCCGGCTACGCCGTCGATCCGTCGCAGCCGCTGCTGCCCGACCTGTTCCTGGAGCCATCCGCATGAAGTACCTGCACGCCATGGTCCGCGTCCGCGATCTCGACGCCTCGCTGCGCTTCTGGTGCGAAGGCCTGGGCCTTCGCGAGAACCGCCGCCGCGATTACCCGCAGGGCCGCTTCACGCTGGTCTACCTCGGCGCGCCGGAAAACCCCGAGTCCGAAATCGAACTCACCTGGAACTACGACGACGAGGACTACGGCAGCGCGCGCAACTTCGGACACGTCGCCTTCGCCGTCGACGACATCCACGCCAGCTGCGAGCGGCTGATGGCCATGGGCTACACCATCAACCGCCCGCCGCGCGACGGCCACATGGCCTTCGTGCGCTCGCCCGACCTCATTTCCGTGGAGCTGCTGCAGAAGGGCGAGCCGCTCGCGCCCGCCGAGCCCTGGGCGTCGATGGCGAACACGGGCGTGTGGTGACCCTGCGCCACGAGCATGTGGCTCTCGCCGTCTGCACTGAGCGCATCTCCGCGCCCTACTGGATGGACCTCACCGACCAGCCCCTCTCCCCCCGGGAGAGGGGTTGGGGTGAGGGTCCGGTTCCGCGCAGCGAATGAAACACCCGCGCACCCGCGCCTCTGATCGACTCGAAGCACTACCCACATCAACGCCTTCATGACCACTCCCGACCTCCTTTCCCTCGCCGACCGCTACTACGTCCCGGTCTACCGCCCGCGCCGCATCGTGCTCGACCACGGCCGCGGCTCGCGCGTCTGGGACCGCGACGGCGGCGAATACGTCGACTTCGGCGCCGGCATCGCCGTCAACGCCCTCGGCCATGCGCATCCCGCGCTGGTCGACGCGCTCGCCACGCAGGCAGCCAGGCTCTGGCATACCAGCAACGTCTTCGTCAGCGAGCCGCCGCTGCGGCTCGCGCAGGCACTGGTCGAGTCCTCGGGCTTCGCCGATCGCGTGTTCTTCTCGAATTCCGGCACCGAGGCGAACGAGGCGGCGATCAAGCTCGCGCGCAAGTGGGCGGCGGCGCAGGGGCGTGCACCCGCGCGACGCGTCGTCCTCAGCTTCCACGGCAGTTTCCACGGCCGCACGCTCGCCTCGGTCACGGCCACCGCGCAGCCGAAGTACCACGAAGGCTTCGAGCCGCTGCCCCCGGGCTTCCGCTACGCGCCCTTCAACGACGCCGACGCCGCCGAAGCCTCGATGGCGGCAGGCGACGTCTGTGCCGTGCTGGTCGAGCCGGTGCAGGGCGAGGGCGGCGTCACGCCGGCCACGGCTGGCTTCCTCCAGCGGCTGCGCGAACTCTGCGACCGCCATGGCGCGCTGCTCATGTTCGACGAGATCCAGTGCGGCATGGGCCGCACCGGCCAGCTGTTCGCCTGGCAGGGCGACGGCGTGCGCCCCGACGTGGTGACGCTGGCCAAGGCGCTGGGGAGCGGCTTCCCGATCGGCGCGATGCTGGTCGGCGCGAAGGCCGCGGACGTCCTGCAGTTCGGCACGCACGGCACGACCTTCGGCGGCAACCCGCTCGCCGCGGCGGTGGCGCTGGCGGCACTGCGCGAGCTCTCGTCGCCGGCGCTGCTCGCGAACGTCGCCCGCCAGGAGGCCGCGCTGCGCGATGGGCTCGCCGCGCTCGACGCGGAGTTCCACCTGTTCCGCGAGGTGCGCGGCCGCGGTCTCATGCTCGGCGCCGAGCTGCGCCCCGAGTACGCCGGCCGCGCTGCGGAGATCCTCGACGCCTGCATCGCGCAGGGCCTGCTCCTGCTGCAGGCCGGCCCCGACGTGCTGCGTTTCGTGCCCGCGCTGAACATCTCCGATGAGGACGTCGCCGACGGCCTGGCGCGCCTGCGCGCCGCGCTCGTACAGCTGCTGGGCCGCGCATAGCCCTCGCCTCGGGCCGCTATGCAGCGCATCGTCGTGATCGGCAACTCGGGCGCGGGGAAGTCTACGTACGCTAAGGCCGTCGCGGCACGCGCCGGCTTGGCGCACCTGGACCTGGACACCATCGCCTGGCAGCCGGCATCGCCGCCGACGCGCCGGCCCATCGCCGAAAGCGGCGGTGCCATCGACGCGTTCCGCTCGACGCATGCCGGCTGGATCATGGAAGGCTGCTATGCCGACCTGGCGGCCATCGCGCTCGCCAGTGCCACGCGGCTGGTGTTCCTCAACCCGGGCGTCGAGGCCTGCGTGGCGCACTGCCGCGCACGGCCCTGGGAATCGCACAAGTACGCCAGCCGATCGGCGCAGGATCGCAACCTGCCGATGCTGCTCGACTGGGTCCGTGGCTACCCGACACGTGACGACGCATGCTCGCTGCGCCAGCATCGCGCGCTCTTCGAATGCTTCGCCGGCGACAAGCAGGAGTTCGTCTCGCCGGCACCGCTGCCCTGAGGCGACGGCTGCGTGGAGGGGCCCCGCGAACCGCCTTCGGGGCCGGCCGCCGACTCAGCCGGCCTTCGCCACCACGAATGCTTCCCGCGCCGCCTGCACCGTGTGCGCGATCTCCGCCTCCCCATGCGCGCTCGACATGAAACCGGCCTCGAAGGCCGACGGCGCGAGATAGACACCGCGCTCGAGCATCGCGTGGAAGAAGCGGTTGAAGCGCGCCGTGTCCGACGCCTTCGCGTCCTCGAACGTTTCCACCGGCCCTTCGCGGAAATACAGGCCGAACATGCCCGGCGCGCGCGCGGTGTGGAAGGCAACGCCCGCATCGCGCGCCGCGGCTTCCAGTCCGTCACAGAGGGCATGCGTCGCGCGCTCGAGCGCGGCGTGGAAGCCCGGTGCCTGGATCAGCTCCAGCGTCGCCAGCCCCGCCGCCATCGCGACGGGATTGCCGCTCAGCGTGCCCGCCTGGTAGATCGGCCCGGCCGGCGCGATCTGCTGCATGAGGTCGCGACGCCCGCCGTAGGCACCCACCGGCATGCCGCCGCCGATGATCTTGCCGAAGGTGGAGAGGTCGGGCGTGATGCCATACAGCGCCTGCGCGCCGCCCAGCGCGACGCGAAAGCCCGTCATCACCTCGTCGAAGATCAGCAGCGCGCCGTGCTTCGTGCAGAGCTCGCGCAGGTGCTGCAGGTAGCCCTCGCGCGGCAGGATGCAGTTCGCATTGCCGACGATCGGCTCGATGATCATCGCGGCGATGTCGCCACCGGCCTCGTCGAACAGCGCGGTGGCGGCGTCGAAATCGTTGTAGGGCAGGGTGAGCGTGAGGTCGGCGAGCGCGGCCGGCACGCCGGGCGAATTCGGCAGGCCGAGCGTCATGACGCCGCTGCCGGCCTTCACCAGGAAGCTGTCGCCGTGGCCGTGGTAGCAGCCCTCGAACTTGACGATGCGGCTGCGGCCGGTCGCGCCACGCGCGAGCCGGATCGCCGAGAGCGTCGCCTCGGTGCCCGAGTTGACCATGCGCACCATTTCGCAGCTCGGCACGATGCGCGTGATCGCCTCCGCCATCGTCACTTCCAGCGCGTTGGGCACGCCGAAACTGAGTCCGTCGCGCATGGTGCGCGCTACGGCGTCGAGCACGGCCGGGTGCGCATGGCCGGCGATCATCGGCCCCCACGAGCCGACGTAGTCGACATAGCGGTTGCCGTCGACGTCGAACAGATGCGCGCCGTCGGCACGCTGCGCGAAGAACGGCGTGCCACCGACCGAGCGGAACGCGCGCACCGGCGAGTTGACGCCGCCGGGCAGCAGGTCGCAGGCGCGGTCGAACAGCTGCTGCGAGCGGGTGTGGTTCATGCGGGAAGCTCCTGGAACGCGGAGAGGTAGGCGTGTACGGCGGCGACGGGATCGGGCGCGTCGAACACGCCGCTGATGACGGCGAGCAGATCGGCGCCCGCATCGACCAGCGCCCGCGCGTTCGCCGGCGTGATGCCGCCGATGGCGACGCGCGGCACGCCGCGCAGCGAAGCGGCGGCGAGCAACGCGGGATCCGCCCGCCGCGCCTGCGGCTTGGTCGGCGAAGGATGGAATGCACCGAATGCGACGTAGCTGGCGCCACGCGCCACCGCATCGCGCGCGCGATCGAGGCTGTCGTAGCAGGACACGCCGATGACTGCCTGCACGCCGAGTCGCCTGCGTGCGTCCGCCGCGTCGCCGTCATCGCCGCCGATGTGCACGCCGTCCGCGGAAATCGCCGCAGCAAGCCCCACATCGTCGTTCACGATCATCGGAACGCCGTAGTGGCGGCATAGCGTCAGGAGTGGCACCGCCTGCTCGTGGCGGAGCGCAGCGGTCGCCGTCTTGTTGCGGTACTGCAGGCAGGAAACACCGGCCGCCAGCACCGGTTCGACGCGCGCGAGCAGCCGTTCGGTCGACGGCTCGTCGGGCGTGATCGCGTAGAGGCCGCGGCGAAGCGCGTGCGGTGACGGTGCGTGCATGGCTAGGCGGGGAATCGGTGGGGTGGGACAATCGCAGTCCCGTTTCCACGCATTATCCGCCCATGTCCACACCAGCGAACGCCTCTTTCCGCACCTGGATGTGCGTCGTCTGCGGCTTCATCTACGACGAGGCCAACGGGCTGCCCGAAGAAGGCATCGCGCCCGGTACGCGCTGGGAGGACGTCCCGGACACGTGGACGTGCCCGGACTGCGGCGTCACCAAGGACGATTTCGAGATGGCCGAAGTCTGATGTCGCTCATCGCGCCGGTAGCGACGGACCCATCCGCAGTTCCATTCCGTCCTTGAGCCCGAGTCGCGCAGCTTCGCCGGCGTTGAGTTCGAGCACGTAGCGCGCCGGCGCACCGCTGGGATAGGGCGGGCAACGATCGCCGAGCGTGCAGGGCGGCACATCGCGCTGCTGCGCGACCAGCCGGCGCTTCCCGTCGAAATACAGGATGTCGAGCGGGATGCGCGTGTTCTTCATCCAGTACGCCAGCGGCTCTTCGCGTTCGTGCACGAACAGCATTCCGGTGCCGTCGGCCAGTACGTCACGGAACATCAGTCCACGCGCGCGTTCGGCATCGTCATCGGCCAGTTCGACGGCATACCGCGTTCCAGCCAGCTCCACCCACAAGCCGTCGCCCGACGCGCAGCCCGAAGCCAGCAGTCCCAACGCCAGTACCCATGCCCTGTTCATGGCATCGCTCCTATGAAGTGCGCCGACGTTCGGGCAGATGGGCACCACGGGTCAAGACGCTGAATGGTTGCGCGGGGCTCTGAAGTGGCCCCTTCCCAAACCGATTCGGCATGTGCACAATGCGCGCCCCGCTGACTGGTGCGCCGCGAAAGCAGCTCCACGAAGCGGCGGGAAGCCCGCAAAACTTTCGATCACAGAGTGTTGACAGTGATCAAAAGGGCTG
>CAZNRZ010000125.1:0-1912 GCA_964575535.1 uncultured Lysobacter sp.
GGGCCGCCACGACCGGGACCGCCCGGGCCGCGCCCCGCGCCTGCCGGGCCCGGTCCACGGCCACCCGCCGGGCCGGGACCGCCCGGGCGTCCACCGGGACGCCCTGCAGCGCCGCCCGGTCGCGGGCCGCGCGGACGGTCGTAGCCGCCTGCGCCGGGATTCGCGTGGTCGGACGGGAACGAGGGCGCGCCGCCCGGATGGCCGTAGGGCTGCGGGCGCGCGGCGGGGCGTGCACCGCCCGGCTTGCGCGCGCCGCCCGCGCCGTAGGGGCCGGCACCGCCCGTGCCGCCACCCGCGCGGTCGTCACGGAAGCCGCCACCCGGCCGGCCTCCACCGCCGGGACGACCCGCTCCGCCCGGACGCGCACCACCGCCGCCCGGCTTGCCGCCATAGGGCTTGCGTGCGCGGCCATCGGGATTGCGGTGCCCGCTGGGGCCCGTCTCGACGCCGTCCGGTACGTACCAGGTGCGGAACGCCGCCGGATTGCCGTCGGGCAGGGCGCCCGGGCCCTTGTCCTTGCGCTGCTTGAACGGGCGGTTGGCCTGCTTCGCCGCCATCTCGCCGCTCACCGTGAGCCCGCCGGGCTTGCGCGGGCCGCCGCGGCCGCGACCACGCTCCTCGCGGACATGGTCGAAGCGGCGCAGCTCGCGGCCTTCGTCGGCCGACGTGTTCTGGCCGCCCACGTAACCGCCCTGGCTGCGATCGCCAGAGAAATGGATGGTCGACTTCGCCGCACGGCGCTGGCCGATCACCGGTTGCAGCGTCAGTGCGGACGGCGCGCCGTCATCCAGCCCCAGGCCCGTGCGCAGCTGCTCCACGCGCGCCGTCGGCAATTCCTGCGACTGCCCGCGCAGCAATTCGCGCGGCAGCTCGACGCCGCCGTAGCGCACGCGCTTGAGCCGGCTGACCTGGCAGCCCTGCGACTCCCAGAGGCGGCGCACCTCGCGGTTGCGGCCTTCCTTGACGACCACGCGGAACCAGTCGTGCGACTCGCTGCCGCCGATCTTCTCGACCTCGTCGAACTTCGCCGGGCCGTCTTCGAGCTGCACGCCCTTGGCCAGGCGCTCGATGATCTCGTCCGACACCACGTCCTGGCCTTCCGGCGCACGTACGCGGCAGACGTACTCGCGCTCGACTTCCTTCGACGGGTGCATCAGCGCATTCGCCAGCTCGCCGTCGGTGGTGAGCAGGAGCAGGCCGGTGGTGTTGATGTCCAGCCGGCCGATGGCGATCCAGCGCGCGCCCTTGAGGGGCGGCACGGCCTCGAAGATCGTCGGCCGGCCTTCGGGATCCTCGCGGGTGGTCACTTCGCCCTCGGGCTTGTTGTAGACCAGCACGCGGGCGGGCTCGGTCAGCGCGCTGGCGACGAACTGCCGGCCGTCGATGTCGACCTTGTCGCCACCGCCGATCGACATGCCGACCTGCGCGACCTCGCCATTGACCTTCACCAGGCCGTCGGCGATGCGCTGCTCCAGCGCGCGCCGCGAGCCGAGGCCGGCCTGTGCGAGCACCTTGTGCAGGCGCTCTTCCATGCGCGGGGCAGCGGGGGCCGGCGCCTGTTCGCGCCGGAGGGTGAGCTTGCGGCTCTTTTCTTCAGTCATTTCTTTCGGACTCCGCCGCATCGTTCGATGCGGTCGTCAGTGCGGGAACGGTCGTCGTCTCGACGGCGTTGTCTTGCTCGTGATCGTTCTCGGTCGCCGCGCGCGTACCCGGCGCGGCTTCGGGGTCGACGCCGGCGTCGCCGGTGTCGGAATCGGGTTCTTCGGTGTCGTCTTCGCTGCCGTCGTCCTCGAAGACGATCGGTCGCTCGCTGCGGAAGTCGAGGCCGTCGGTGTCGTCGTCGGGGCCGTCGGTTACATCGTGCCCCGCGGCGTCGCCGGGCGTGTCCCGCTGCTCGCCGGCGTCTTCGCCG
>CAZNRZ010000125.1:2012-6020 GCA_964575535.1 uncultured Lysobacter sp.
TCGCCGGCGTCTTCGCCGACGACTTCGCCGGCTGCATCGCCTTCCCTTGCGCCTTCGACGTCGGCGTCGGGGCCGGCGTCATCGACGCCCTCCAATGCGGTTTCGCGCGTGTGGTCGTGCGCCGTTCGATCGTCGTCGAGGCCCACGTCATCGTGATGCCCGTCGTCGCCCAGCGAAACGTCACCCGCCGACGCGCCATCCACATCCGCGCCGCCATCCATCGCCACGCCCGCGGTGATCTTCGGATCGACGCCGGAATCGCCATCGAACTGCAACTGCGGCTCCAGCTCGCCGATGTCGCGAAGCTCGGAGAGAGGCGGCAGCTCGTCGAGGCGCTTGAGGCCGAAGTAATCAAGGAAGCCTCGCGTGGTGCCGAACAGGGCGGGGCGGCCCGGCACGTCGCGGTGGCCGACTACGCGGATCCACTCGCGCTCTTCCAGCGCCTTGATGATGTTGCTGCTCACCGACACGCCGCGAACCTGCTCGATCTCGCCGCGGGTGATCGGCTGGCGGTAGGCAATGAGCGCAAGGGTTTCGAGCGTGGCGCGGGTGTAGCGGGTCTGGCGCTCGGTCCACAGGCGGGCGACCCAGCCATGCACCTCGGCCCTGACCTGGTAGCGGAAGCCGGACGCGACTTCGACCAGCTCCACGCCGCGCGCCTCGCAGTCGGTCTGCAACTGCGCGATCGCCGCCTCGATGGCGCCCGCCGGCGCCGGCTGGTCCTCCGGAAACAGCTCGCGCAGCTGCGCCAGCGACAGCGGCTGGTTGGACGCCAGCAGCGCGGCTTCGATGATGCGGTTGATCAGTGCCTGGTCCATTCGCTTCTTCGCAGTGTGTCCGGCGTCATGCCGCCCCTGGCGGCGTGCAGTGTTTCCGTGTCGCAACTCGCGCCATGCGGGCCGCCTCGTCGTCTTGACGCAGGCCGCAGGTCATATCGCCTGCCGCTCCGTCGGCATCAACGGCAGCCCGCTACGTGGCGCCGATGCTCCGCAAACGATGTGCCCCGATCCGGGCGCTCGCGGGAAGAACGGACGACCGGCCGGCTTCGCGTACGAAGCCGCGTCAGCCGTCATGCGCCGCATCCACGTCGAACTCGCTCGAAAGCTCGATCTCCGCCGCGTCCTTCATCAGCGCCAGCGACTTCACGTAGATCGGCGCCAGCGGCGCTTCCTGCACGATCTCCACCAGCTGCTCCTTGGCCAGCGTGAGCATGCCGAGGAACGTCACCACCACGCCCAGCCGGCCCTCGGCCGGATCGAACAGCGACTCGAAGCGGTGGAAAGCGCCGTCGGCGAGCCGTTCCAGCACCTCGCCCATGCGCTGGCGCACGCTGAGCGCGTCGCGCTTGATCGCATGCTGCGTGAACAGCTCGGCGCGCTTGAGCACGTCGTGCAGCGCCATCAGCATCTCGCGCAGGTCGACCGGCGGCGGCAGGCGCACCGACGCGCGGTCCGGCACGTGCACCTCCTGCACGGGCGCGGTGTCGCGGTCCTGGCGGGGCAGGGCGTCGATGTCCTCCGCCGCCTTCTTGAAGCGCTCGTATTCCTGCAGGCGCCGCACCAGCTCCGCGCGCGGATCCTCTTCCTCGCCTTCCTCGTTGGTCACGCGCGGCAGCAGCATGCGCGACTTGATCTCGGCCAGCATCGCGGCCATCACCAGGTAGTCCGCCGCGAGCTCGAAGCGCATCTCGTGCATCGCGCCGATGTACTCGACGTACTGCCTGGTGATGTCGGCGACCGGGATGTCGAGGATGTCCAGGTTCTGCCGGCGGATCAGGTAGAGCAGCAGGTCCAGCGGGCCCTCGAAGGCCTCGAGGATGACTTCGAGCGCGTCCGGCGGGATGTAGAGATCCTGCGGAATCTGCAGCACCGGCTGGCCATGCACTACCGCCAGCGGCATCTCCTGCTGCTGCGGGCGGCTGGCCGACGGCGCGGGGCCTTCGGACGGCAGGGCGTGTTCGGTCGCCTGGGGCGCGACGGCGTCGGTCATTCGGGGCCGGCCCCCTCCGGGCCTGGGCACAGCACACTGCGGAAGCGGAGCGGCGGAGCCGTCCTTCGGTCTTGCGGACTGCGGGGCATCAGGCGCGGGCCGGTGGCGGGCCGCCGCCGGCAGGGCCGGCCGGCGATGGGCGATCCGTTCCACTGGTGCCGGGTGTCGGGAGCCTGACTCCCGCGGGGCGCGGCCTCCGCTCGTGGCGGGGCGCCGGGTGCCTAGCGTACGGGCGGCCTCCGGCGCTGTCCAGCGCGGCCTGAACCGTGCCGGCTCGCTAGAATCCGCGCCTCTTCCGCGCCCGAGGTGACCATGTGGTACGTGATCGACGCCCGCGACGACGCCGACGTACTGGCCCGGCGCCTCGAAGCCCGGCCGCGCCACCTCGCGCGCCTGCATGAACTGCGCGACGCCGGCCGCCTGCTGCTGGCTGGTCCCTGCCCGGCGATCGATGCGGAGGATCCGGGCCCGGCCGGCTTCACCGGCAGCCTCATCGTCGCCGAGTTCGAGTCGCTGGAGGCCGCGCAGGCCTGGGCTGCAGCCGATCCCTACATCGAAGCCGGCGTCTATGCGCGCGTCGACGTGCGCCCGTTCCGCCCGGTGCTGCCGTGACGCCGGCCGAACGTCCACCCGCCATCCGCGCGGCGCTCGAAGCCGCCTTCGCACCGGTGGCGCTGGAAGTCGTTGACGACAGCCACCGCCACGCCGGACATGCCGGTGCACGTGATGGTCGCGGGCACTTCGATGTGTCGATCGTGAGCGCGGCCTTCGCCGGCATGGCGCCGCTGGCGCGGCATCGCGCGGTCTATGCCGCGTTGGGCGACCTGATGAGCACCGACATCCACGCGCTTTCGATCAACGCCCGCACGCCCGCCGAAGCGGCCTGAGTCATGGGCACCAGTGGGCCTGCAGCGCGTTGCCGGTGGCCCGCAGCGATTGCAGCGGCGTCGGCGCGGCCCCCGGGCGGGACGCCGTCGCGTCCTCCAGCAATCGACGCTGCGCATCACCGCGCATCAGCAGCACGCGCGAGCGCACGCGTGCCAGCCCATCCGGGGTGAGCGTGATCCGGCGCGCCCATGGCGCCTCGTCGGGCGCCATCGAGGCGTCCAGCACGGCATAGGCCTGGCGCGAGGCGACTGCGCGCGGGTAGTCGAGCGATTGCGGAAACAGCCCGGCCACGTGCCCGTCCGCGCCCAGCGCCAGCACGGCGACCTCTGCCGGCTGCTGCGCATGCGCGTTCGCGCTCGCGAGGGCGTCCTCGATGCGCCGGCCGGCCGCGGTCAGCGTCTCGAAGCGCGCCCGCGCCGCGTGCTCGCGCAGCAGATGCCGGCGGACCGTCGCCGCGCAGCTGTCCGGATCGTCCGGGCGCAGCCAGCGCTCGTCCGTGAGGCCGATATCGACCCGAGCCCAGTCCAGCGGCGCCCGCGCCAGCGCCTGGTAGACGGGCGCGGCCAGCGCATCGCCGGACACCAGCAGGCGCGTGCGCGGCTGGAGTTCGAGGCCACGGCGCAGGTCGGCGGCGATGGCGACGGCGGCCGCCCATGTCCAGACATGCGGGTCCCGATGGACGTGCAGGCGAAGCGCGCCGGAGGGATCGGGCACGTGTTCTGTCAGGGGGACGCGGCCAAGCATTCCGAACGCCATGGGGCCGATGATGCACTACCACGCCTGCGGCACACCCGTGGCGGCGGCGCGCCCGTGAAGGCCGCCGCTATACTCGCGGGCCGCGCGCGCCGGCACCTGCCGGCCTCCCTCCGCGAGCCGTTGCCAGAGGCCGCTCCGCCGCATGCGTCTTTCCACGATCAAGCTGTCGGGCTTCAAGTCCTTCGTCGACCCGACCACGCTCCACCTGTCGGGCAACATGACCGGCGTCGTCGGCCCGAACGGCTGCGGCAAGTCGAACATCATCGACGCCGTGCGCTGGGTCATGGGCGAGAGTTCGGCCAGCCGCCTGCGCGGCGACTCGCTCACCGACGTGATCTTCGCCGGTTCCTCGGTGCGCAAGCCGGTGTCGCAGGC
>CAZNRZ010000126.1:0-5929 GCA_964575535.1 uncultured Lysobacter sp.
GCGGTTTCCTCCAGCGACGCCGCCTGCTGTTCGGTGCGCGCCGACAGGTCGGTATTGCCCGCGGCGATCTCGCCCGCGGCGGTGTTGATCAGCTGGCTGCCCTGGCGGATCTGGCCGACGATCTCGGTCAGCTTCACCGCGGTGCGGTTGGCGTCGTCCGCGAGGCGGCCGAACTGGCCCGGCATGCCGCTGCGCACGCGCCGCGTGAGGTCGCCATCGGCCACCGCGCCCAGCAGGCCGCCGATCTCGCCGAGGCCTTCGTCGGCGGTGTGCATCAGGCGGTTGAGCGAGGCGATGATGTCGCGGTAGACGAAGTCGAAGGCCTCGGCGTCGCCACGCTTCGCGAAGTCGCCCTCGACCGCCGCGTCCACCAGCGTCTTGATCTCGGCATTGATCGCCTGCATGCCGGCCTTCACCGCGTCGACGGCCTCGGTGATCTGCGCCTTGCGGCCGGGGTAGCGCTCGATGTCGGCCGACAGGTCGCCCTGCGCGTAGCGGCCGACGATCGCGATCAGCTGCTGCTGCACCGCGATGTGCGAGCCGACCAGCCCGTTGATCTCGCGCGCCATCACGCCGTAGGTGCCCGGGAACGCGGCGGCGTCGACGACGTGGTCGATGTCGCCGGCGTCATGCGCGCGCTGCATGCCGCGCTGCGCGTCGACATACCGCTGCAGCGTGGCGACCATGCCGCGCATGGTCTCGGCCAGCTGGCCGAGCTCGCTGCGATCGCGCGAGGCTAGTGCGAAGTCGAGGTCGCCACGGCCGACGGCATCGGCAGCCTGCACCACGTCGTGCAGCGGGCGCACGATGGAGCGCGTGATGACGACGGCGAAGGCGGCGGCCAGCGCCAGTGCGATCACCAGCAGCGTCACCAGTGCAGTCTGGTTGCGGCGATGCGCGGCTTCCTGTGCATCCACCCGCGCGTTGAGCTGTGCGATCCGGTGCGTGAGCAGGCCCTGCAGGGCGTCGGCCGTGGCCTGGCGCAGGTCGCCGGCCTTCTTCGAAGGCTCCAGGTCGCCGACCTTCAGCGCTTCCACCAGCGCGCGGCTGTTGGCGAAGTAGCGGTCGGCCTTGGCCATCAGCGCGGTGTAGAGCGCGCGCTGCTCGGGATCGGCGAACGCCGCGGCGAGCGGCTTTGCGAGTGCGTAGAAGTCGCGCTGGCCGACGACCAGCTCGCCCGCGTATTCGGCGGATTTCGCGGCGTCGTCGGCGCTGGACACGAGGCCGCGCTCGCTGACGCGGTACTCGGCCAGCTGCGTGCCGAGGCGGCCGAGGTCGCGCACGGCGGGCACGTCCTCGCGGGTCAGCGATGAAACCGTTGCCTGGGTGCCGTTGAGCTGCACCATCGCGAACGCACCGAGCGCGAGCAGCAGCAGCGAGAGGGTGGCGAAGCCGAGGCCGAGGCGGCGGCCGATCTTCATGTCGGCGAGGAGGGCGAGGGGCGTGCGCATGGGAGTCAGTAGGTCAGCTGGATGCGGAGGGCGGCGAGCACGGGTTCGTCGATGCCGCCGTCGCGCCGGCTGCGCACGAGGTAGGCGCCGAGGCGCAGGTGCGCGTTCGGGATGTAGATGGCGGATGCGGCGAGCTGGCGGACGCGGCCACCGGCCACGCCGCTGTCATCGAGATCGATCGCGCTCCAGCGCGCGGCCAGCTCCCATGCGCCGTTGGCAGCAGGCGCGCCGGGCACGCCGCGCCTGTAGCTACGCGCATGGCCGGTCGGGGACCAGGTGGCGAGCACCGAGTGCGCGTCGCCGTCGAAGGAGCGCAGGCCATCGCGCTGCACGGATACGCGCGCGGCTTCCGCCTGCAGCGAGCCCGCGCCGCGGATCCACAGTGCTTCCAGCGCGCCGCGGTCGATGCGCTCGACGCGGCGCAGCGTGCCGGTGCTGCCGACGCGCACGGCGGTGAGCGCGCTGCCGGGGTTCGCACTGAACGATGCCTGTTCGGTATCGGGCGATTCCGATGCGAAGCCGCCACCGACGTGCAGCACCTCGCCTTCGCGCTGGCGCAGCAGCCACGTGGCGCGCGTGGCGATGCCGGGCGAGTCGAGCGTGCCGTCGAGGCGCTGGCCGAAGGCCGCGGCATTCACCGTGCCCCAGCCCGCCTGGCGCGCGTACTCGACGCCGATGCGGCGGCTGATGCCGAACGTGCCCAGCGGCGCCTGCTCGAGGAAGGGCAGGTGCTTGTCGCTGATCGCGTCCTCGAGCAGGAACGGCTGCTTGAACTGGCCCAGGCGCAGGGCGTGGCCCTTGGCCGGCGTGAATTCGAGATACGCGTCGGCCGGAGAGCGCTCGGCGAAGTCGTGCTCGGCAACGAACTGCCAGCGCGCGCTCTTGACCTTGAAGCCCAGGCGCGTGCGGCGGAACGCGTCGTCGTCGCGCAGCCGCGCATCGTCGGCGTCGAAGCGCACGAGGTCGTACTGGAAGTTGGCGGTCGGAGCGAAGTCGATGTCGGCGGCCGTCGCCGGCATCGCGGCGAGGACGGGCAGGATCGCGAGGGCGGCGCGCAGCCGGTGGCGCGCGGGATGGGAGGACATGGGTGTTCCGGTCGGTCGCGCTCGCAGCGCGTGTCGGGAGCGCCGTTCGGCGCGCGGTGGACGGGTGGCGGGCGCCCGCCGCCGGCAACGCGGCGGCGTCGCGACCGGGTGGGGTCAGGCCGCGAGCGCCTGCTCGACGATGCCCATTTCCTCGCTCGTCATCAGCCGCTCGATGTCGAGCAGGATCAGCATGCGCTCGTCGATCATGCCCAGGCCGGTGAGGAACTGGCGGTCGATGGCCGAGCCGAGGTCCGGCACCGGGCGCACCTGCTCGGGCTGCAGGCGCAGCACGTCGGAGACGCCGTCGACGACGATGCCGATGGTGCGTCCCGCCACGACGAGCACGACCATCACCGTCGTCTCGTCGTAGCGCGCCTGCGAAAGGCGGAACTTCAGGCGCATGTCGACCACCGGCACGATCAGGCCGCGCAGGTTGATCACGCCCTTGATGAACTCGGGCGCGTCCGGCAGGCGCGTGATCTGCTCGACGCCGCGGATCTCCTGCACCTTCAGGATGTCGACGCCGTACTCCTCGTCACCGAGCGCGAAGGTGAGGTATTCGTGGTCGGCGACGCCCGCGGTGCGGTCGAGGTCGGTGTCGGTGCTCATGTCGTTCCCTGCGCGGCTCATGCCGCATCCTTCAGGCGGGCCTGCTGCGCGAGGCCTTCGGCGTCGACGATCAGCGCCACGCGCCCGTCGCCGAGGATGGTGGCGCCGGAGACGCCGGGGATCCTGCGGTAGTTGTTCTCGAGGTTCTTGATCACGACCTGCTGCTGCCCCAGCAGTTCGTCGACCTCCAGCGCGATGCGCTGCCCGCCGCTCTCGACCACGACGGCGATCGGAGCCGCCGCCGTATCGCCCGCGCCGAGCCGGTACTGCTCGGACAGGTTGAGCATCGGGATGTAGTCCTCGCGCAGGCGCAGCACGCGATCGCCGCCGCCGATCGTGCGCACTTCGCCCGGCTGCGGCTGCAGCGATTCCACGACCACGTTGAGCGGCACCACGAAGACCTCGCTGCCCACCGCGACCGTCATGCCGTCGAGGATGGCGAGCGTGAGCGGCAGGCGGATGGTCATGGTGCTGCCGTTGCCGGCGCGGCTGGCGATCTCGATGCTGCCGCCGAGCGCCTGGATGTTCTTGCGCACCACGTCCATGCCCACGCCGCGCCCGGAGACGTCGGTGAGCTTGTCGGCGGTGGAGAAGCCGGGGTGGAAGATCAGTTCCCAGACCTGCGCATCGGTGGGGTTCTCGCCCAGCGGCAGGCCGTTCTCGTGGGCCTTTTTCAGGATGCGTTCGCGGTTGAGGCCGCGGCCGTCGTCGCTCACTTCGATGACGATGTGCCCACCCTGGTGCATGGCCGACAGCGCGATCGTGCCGGTCTCGTCCTTGCCCGCGGCGCGGCGCTCTTCCGGCGGCTCCAGGCCGTGGTCGATCGAGTTGCGGATCAGGTGAACGAGCGGATCGATCATCTTCTCGATCACGCCCTTGTCCAGCTCGGTCTGCTCGCCCGCGGTCTTCAGCCGCACCTTCTTGCCCAGGCGCGTGGCGAGGTCGCGCACCATGCGCGGGAATCGCGAGAAGGCGAAGTCGACCGGCAGCATGCGCACCGACATCACCGCTTCCTGCAGGTCGCGCGAATTGCGTTCGAGCTGGTTGATGCCGGCCAGCAGCTGTTCGTAGAGCACCGGATCCAGGCTCTCGGCGCGCTGGCGGATCATCGCCTGGGTGATGACGAGTTCGCCGACCAGATTGATCAGTGCGTCGACCTTCGACACGCCGACGCGGATCGAGCTCTCGGCGGCTTCGGACCTCGCGGCCGTGGCCGGCGTGCCGTCGACGACGGCCGCGACCGGCTCGGGATCCGCGACGGAGTCGACCGCATCGGGGACGATCGCGGCGTCGGGCTCGACCGCTTCGATCAGCAGATCGCACTGGTCGTCGATCCAGGCGAAGACGTCGTCGATCTGCGCGCGCTTGACCGCGCCCGGCAGCTCGAAGCTCCAGCCGAGGTAGGCGTTGACGGGATCGAAGGCGCCGAACGCGGGCAGCGTGTCGTCCAGACAGGTGACTTCGCGCGCGCCCAGGCCGAGCAGCTCGCGCATGATGCGCACCGCGTCGTTGCCGCTCATGAACAGCGAGGGCATCGGGCGGAACACCACGCGCCAGTGATCGGGGCCGGCGGGCTTCGCGGCCGCCGCCGCCGCCGGAGCCGCAGCGGGCGCAGCGCCGGTGAGCAGCGCGTCGAGTTCGCGCTTGCTGGCGTCGATGGCCGGCTGGTCCAGCGCGCCGCCGTTCTCGGCGACATCGATCATTCCGCGCAGCACGTCCACGGACGTGAGCAGCACGCTGGTCGCGGCGGAGTCGAGATGGCGCTTGCCGGAACGCGCCTCGTCCAGCAGCGTCTCGATCACGTGGGTGAAGTCGCTGATGTAGCGGAAGCCGAACGTGCCAGCGCCGCCCTTGATCGAATGCGCGCCGCGGAAGATCGCGTTGATCGTGTCCGCGTCGGAACGCCCCGCCTCCATGCCGAGCAGGCCGGACTCCATCACGTCGAGGCCTTCGCGGCTCTCCTCGAAGAAGGCGGCGTGGAACCGGCTCATGTCCATGCGCGGGATTCCTGTCGCTTAGCCGAGCACTTTGCGGACGGTCGCGAGCAGCTGTTCGGGATCGAAGGGCTTGACCAGCCAGCCCGTCGCACCCGCCGCGCGGCCTTCCTGCTTCTTCTCCGGGCCGGACTCGGTGGTGAGCATCAGCAGCGGGGTGAAGCGGTAGTCGGGCAGCTGTCGCAGGTTGCGGATCAGCTCGATGCCGTCCATGCGCGGCATGTTGACGTCGGTGACGACCGCATCGAAGCGGCGCGTCTTGGCGATGTCGAGCGCGGCCTGGCCGTCCTCGGCTTCGCTCACGTTGTAGCCACCGGTGGACAGGGCGAAGGCGACCATCTGCCGCATGGAAGTGGAATCGTCGACGATCAGCAGTTGCGCGCTCACGCGGGGTCTCCGGAAACGGTCTGGTTCTCGATGCCCAGGCTCACGGCCAGCGCGAGCTCGCGCGCGGCCTGCGCCAGGACAGGGGATGGGGTGGTCAGGACGGTGCTGCGACCGGCGCCCGCGCGGTCGCGCACGAAGGCATGCAGCAGCTGCAGCCCGGCGGCATGCACGCGCTCGACGCGATCGGCGATCAGCGCCAGCGGCCCGTCGGCTTCCAGGTGCGGAAGCAGGGCCTGCTGCAGGTCGCCGACGTGCTCGATGCCGAGGTCAGGCGGGAGGGAGAGTTCGGTCATGCCGCACCGTCCGTGGGATGGGGTACGCGATGGTTAACGGCACTGGGGTGGGGGACTTGAGGCGGGGGGATGGAGCGGGGAGTGGGAGGTGGGTCGCAGTTCGGGGTGTG
>CAZNRZ010000127.1:0-5893 GCA_964575535.1 uncultured Lysobacter sp.
TCATCGCCAGCCTCGAGCCCACCTTCGGCGGCATCAACCTCGAGGACATCAAGGCGCCGGAGTGCTTCATCGTCGAGCGCAAGCTGCGCGAGCGGATGAAGATCCCGGTCTTCCACGACGACCAGCATGGCACCGCGATCATCGTTGGCGCGGCGATCTACAACGCGCTGGAAGTGGTCGGCAAGAACATCGCGGACGTGAAGCTCGCCACCGCGGGCGCGGGCGCCGCGGGCATCGCCTGCCTCGACATGCTGGTCGCGCTCGGCATGCGTCCCGAGAACATCCTCGCCGTCGACCGCGACGGCGTGCTCTACACCGGCCGCCCGGGACTGGATCCCGACAAGGCACGCTACGCGCGCGACACCGACAAGCGCTCCCTGGCCGACATCTGCGTGGGCGCCGACATCTTCCTCGGCCTCTCCGCCGGCGGCGTGCTCAAGCCCGAGATGGTGGCGAGCATGGCCGAGCGCCCGATCATCCTCGCGCTGGCCAATCCGTATCCGGAAATCCTTCCGGAGGACGCGAAGGCGGTGCGGCCCGACTGCATCATCGCCACCGGCCGCTCGGACTATCCGAACCAGGTCAACAACGCGCTCTGCTTCCCCTACATCTTTCGCGGCGCGCTCGATGTCGGCGCCACCGAGATCAACGAGGCCATGAAGCTGGCCTGCGTGCGTGCGATCGCGCAGCTCGCGCGCATGGAGGCCGGCGACCTGGCCAGCGCCTACGGCGGCGACATCCCGCGCTTCGGCCCCGAATACCTGATTCCGCGCCCGTTCGATCCGCGCCTGCTGGTGATGCTCGCGCCCGCGGTGGCGCGCGCGGCGATGGATTCGGGCGTCGCCCGCCGCCCCATCCTCGACATGCGCACCTACGAGGAGAAGCTCGGCCAGTTCATCTACCGCACCGGCCTGCTGATGAAGCCGGTCTACGACCGCGCGCGCGCCGACCTCAAGCGCGTCGTGTACGCGGAAGGCGAAGAGGAGACCGTGCTGCGCGCCGTGCAGACGGTGATCGACGAGGGCCTCGCGCGCCCGATCCTCATCGGCCGCCCGGAAGTCATCAACCGCCGTATCGAGCGCCTGGCGCTGCGCATGCGCCCGGGCGCGGATTTCGACGTCACCAACGTCCATTCCGACCCGCGCTTCGACGAGTACTGGCAGCAGTACCACGCGCTCACCGAGCGTCGCGGCGTCACGCCCGCGGCGGCCAAGAACCTGCTGCGCTCGCGCACCACGCTGATCGCCGCGCTGATGGTCGAGCGCGGCGAGGCGGATGCGCTGATCTGCGGCATCGTCGGGCGCTTCCACAAGAAGCTCGGCTACCTGCGCAGCGTGTTCGACTTCGACAGGGGCGTGGCCGGCACGGCGGCGATGACCGGCGTGATCAACAACCTCGGCGCGTGGTTCTTCCTCGACACGCACGTGCAGCCCGACCCCTGCCCCGAGCAGATCGCCGAGGCCACGCTGCAGGCCACCTACCGCCTGAAGCTGTTCGGCATCGAGCCCAAGGTCGCGCTGCTCTCGCACAGCAACTTCGGCAGCCACGACAACGCCTCGGCCAACAAGATGCGCCGCGCGCTGGAGATCCTGCGCGAGCGCGCGCCCAAGCTGGAGATCGAGGGCGAGATGCAGGCCGACACCGCCTGGGACGACGAGCTGCGCCATCGCATGTTCCCCAACTCCAGGCTCAAGGGCCGCGCGAACCTGTTCGTGATGCCGAACCTGGATGCCGCGAACATCGTCTACAACATGGTGCGCGTGATGACCGACGGCGTGGCCATCGGCCCGATCCTGATGGGCCTGGACAAGCCGGCGCACATCCTCACGCCGGCATCGACGCCGCGCCGCGTGGTGAACATGACCGCGATCGCCGCGGTGGACGCGCAGATCCGCGCCGCGCGCGGGCGCTGAGGCCGCCCGCCCGTGACCGACGCGCCGCGGCCACGGGCGAGCATCCTGCTGCTGACCTGGCGCGACCGCGCCTTCATCGACGCGGCGCTCGACGCGGCGCTCGCGCAGAGCGTTCCCTGCGAGATCATCGTCAGCAACGATGCCTCCGATGACGGCACGCACGAGCGCTGCGTCGAACGCCTCGCCGGCTACGACGGCCCGCATCGCGTCAGCGTGCGCCGTAACGAGCGCAACCTCGGCGTGGCCGCGCACGTGAGCGCGGTGGTGCCGCTGTCGACCGCGCCCGTCGTGGTGATGATGGCCGGCGACGACATCGCGCGCACCGATCGTGTCGAACGCATCCTCGCCGCCTTCGACGCCGCGCCCGCGGTGATGGCGCTCGACAGCGCCTACCAGGCCATCGACGCCGACGGCCGCGCCGTCGCGCACCGCATGCATCCCGAGCGCGAGCGTTTCGACCTCGCGTACATCGCGCGCGCCGGCCGGCTCATCGGCCTGCTGGGGGCGTCGCTGGCGTTCCGGCGCGAGGTGTTCGAGCGCTTCGGCCCGTTGCGTGGCCCCATCGAGGACAACGCGCTGGCGCTGCGCGCCGCGCTGCTGGGCGACTGCGCCCGCCTGCGCGAGCCGCTGGTGCAGTACCGCCAGCACGGCGGCAGCGTGAGCAGCGGCGTGTTCGCCCGCAGCGAATCGCCACGCGACGCCAAGCGCCGCCGCTACCGCCGCACCATCGCCTTCTACCGCGGCACCGCCGACGACCTGGAGCACTGCATCGCGCAGCTGCCCGCGCTCGAACCGGCGCGCCGCCGCCTCGCCGAGGACATCGTCGAGGCCTACCGCATCGAGGCCGATGCCCGCGAGGCCATGCTCGACCGCCCCCGGCGCGACTGGCTCGATCCCGTGCTGCGCGGCCTGCGCCACCCGGGCATGCGCCGCAGGAGCCTGGAGCGCGCGTTCAAGCTGTTGCTGCCTCGGCGCTGGATCGGACTCGGCTGAGTTTTCGCGTCGCGCGGGTGGCCGCATCGGCGCGGCGCCGAAGGCCGTCCATGCTCCGGCGCAACCCTGCCGGCGTCCCAGGCGCGCGTGATCAGCGTTGCGGTCGCCGGCCCTACGGATCACGCTGCCTTCGCTTCGCATGCACTGCGCGCGTGTTCAGCTTCCGTTCTGGTCGCTGTGTTCCCGCGCCGCGTTTCGCGGCCGGGGCGTACGTCATCAAGAGGAGGCCGGTATGAGCGTCACCATCCGCGACACGCGGTGGGTATTGAACCCCTTCCATGCGGTGCTGCTGGCCTCGGTGCTGCCGCTCGCGCTGGGCGCGATGCTCACCGACATGGCCTACGCCAACACCTACCACGTGCAATGGACGAACTTCGCGGCCTGGCTGGTGCTGGGCGTCAACGTGTTCGCCGGCGCGGTGCTGGTCCTCGCGCTGGCCGGCCTGCTGCGCACGCGCCGCCGCGACATGCCCTCGCTGCTCTATGCCGGGCTGGTGCTGGCCGTGTTCGTGGTGAGCGTCCTGAACTCGCTGGTCCACGCGAAGGACGCCTGGGCCGCCATGCCGGCCGCGCTCGTGCTGTCGGTCATCACGTTCCTGCTCGCGGTCGCTGCCGCCTGGCTGGGCTTCGCGGGCTATCGCCGGGGAGAACTCGCATGACCCGCCTGTGCCGCTTCGCCATCCTCCCGCTCGCAGCCGCCCTCGCGGCCTGCGCTGGCGACGCCCCGCCGCCCGCGACCGGCCCCGATCCGAGCCTGCCCGACCCGCAGCGCGGCCTGCTGCCGAGCATGAAGATCGCCGAGCCCGCGAACTGGGGCGACCGCCGGCCGGTGGTGCCGGCGGGCTACGCGATCAGCGCCATCGCCACCGACCTGAGGATCCCGCGCCAGAGCCTGGTGCTGCCCAACGGCGACATCCTCGTCGCCGAGGGCAAGGGCGGCCACGCGCCCAAGCTGCTGCCCAAGGACGTCATCGCCGGCTACATCAAGGCCAAGGGCACCAGCTCGGTGAAGGGCGGCGACCGGCTCACCCTGCTGCGCGATGCCGATGGCGACGGCCGCTACGAGGGCCGCTGGGTGTTCGCCGAGAACCTCGATGCGCCCTATGGCCTCGCCTACGTGGACGGCCGCATCTACGTCGCCAACCAGGACGCGGTGGTGCGCTTCGACTACCAGCCCGGGCAGACGCGCCGCAGCGCGCCGCCCGTTCGCCTCGCCGGGCTGCCCGCGATCATCAACCACCACTGGACCAAGTCGATGACCGCGAGCGCCGACGGGCGCTTCCTCTACGTCGGCATCGGCTCGAACAGCAACATCGCCGAGCGCGGCATGGACGTGGAGGAGAACCGTGCGGTGGTCTGGCAGATCGACACGCAGACCGGCATGCACCGCGAGTTCGCCAGCGGCCTGCGCAACCCCACCGCACTCGCCATCCAGCCGGGCAGCGGCACGCTGTGGGCGGCGGTGAACGAGCGCGACGAGCTGGGCGAGAACCTCGTGCCCGACTACCTGACCTCGGTGCGCGACGGCGGCTTCTACGGCTGGCCCTACAGCTACTGGGGCTCGACTGTGGATCCGCGCATCCAGCCCCAGCGTCCCGACCTGGTCGCCCGCGCGATCCGGCCCGACTACTCGCTGGGCGCGCACGTCGCTGCGCTGGGCCTGGACTTCTCCGTTCCCGCCATGGGCGCGCGCTTCGCCGACGGTGCGTTCGTCGGCGAGCACGGCAGCTGGAACCGCAAGACGCCGTCCGGCTACAAGGTGGTCTTCGTGCCGTTCCGCAACGGGCGTCCCGCGGGCGATCCCGTCGACTTCGTCACCGGTTTCCGGGGCGAGGACGGCAAGACGCGCGGCCGGCCGGTGGGCGTGACGGTCGATCCGCGCGGCGCGCTGATCGTCGCCGACGACCTGTCGAACACGCTGTGGCGGGTGACGCCGACGCGGTGACGCGCCCGGTGACCGCCCCCGCGAGCGGGGCGCATGTCCGTTCGGCCGCGCCGTGTGCACGCAGCGCGGTCGCGGCGACTGCCTGCAGCCTGCTCGCGGGCTGCCGCGGCATGCAGTCGATGCTCGATCCCGCCGGGCCCGCGGCGCACGAGATCGCTCAGGTCTGGTGGTGGATGGCCGGCGTCTCGCTGCTGGTGCTCGGCATGGTGATGGTGCTGCTGGCCGGCGCGATGCGCCGGCGCCGTCGCCGGCTCGCGCCGCGGCGTGGCCTGTGGCTGATCGTCGGTGGCGGAATCGCGCTGCCGACGGTGCTGCTGATGGTGCTGCTGGTCTACGGCACCGACGTCGCGCGCACCATGCGCACGATCGTCGGCAGCCCGCAGGTGATCGAGGTGGAAGCGCGCCAGTGGACCTGGACCTTCCGCTACCTCGATGCACGCGGCCACGTCGCCGCGGTCACGCAGGATCGCCTGCGGATGCCCCTCGGCCGCGACGTCGAGTTCCGCGTCGGCGCGCGCGACGTCATCCACAGCTTCTGGATCCCGCGCCTGGGCGGCAAGGTCGACGCCATCCCAGGACGCGTCAATTCCATCGTCCTGCGCGCCGACCGCAGCGGCCCGATCCGAGGCCAGTGCGCGGAGTTCTGCGGCCTGCAGCACGCCCGCATGGCCTTCGATGTCGAGGTGCTGCCGGCCGCCGACTTCGAGCGCTGGCTCGCCGCGGCGCGGCCCGTAGACGGAGCCCCGCGATGAGCCACGACGCATCCCCGCCCATCGACGCCGACGCACGCCTCGCGCAGCTCGCGCGCGTCTGGGCGAACGGCCCGGGCCTGCGCGGCGCGCTCACTGCGGTCAACCACTCGACCGTGGGCCTGCGCTTCATCGTCACCGGGCTGGCCTTCATGCTCGTCGGCGGCCTGCTGGCGATGTTCATCCGCCTGCAGCTGGCCTGGCCCGGCAACACGGTGCTCGACCCGCAGCGTTACAACCAGTTCGTGACCATGCACGGCACGACGATGATGTTCCTGTTCGCCGTGCCGATCA
>CAZNRZ010000128.1:0-5810 GCA_964575535.1 uncultured Lysobacter sp.
GCCGTCGCGGCCGGTGGACTGCGCGCGCAGGGTGTAGCCCCCTGGCGGCACCTGCGTGTAGGTGATGTCGCGCTGCGGGCCATTGTCGATCCAGCCGCTGTCGAAGCCGTCCAGGCGATAGCGGTAGCGGGTGCCCGCGGACGGCGCGAAGTCGAGTGCGCCGACGCGCACGCGCAGCAGGTCGGCACCGGCGGGAATGGCGATCGACCGGGGCTGCCACGGGGCGGCGTCGAGGTCGCGGCCGTCGCTGCGGGCCGAGAGCAGGCGCAGCGGGCCGGCGTAGTCGTCGTCGGCGCCGCGCCGGGGGTCGACGAGGTTGATGCCGCGCACACCGCCGAAGGCGAGGCGGCCATCGGCGAGGCGGCCGCTGGCGCCGCCGTTGAACTCGAGGTCCTGCAGGCCGTCGCCGAGGCCGAACAGGCGCGCTTCGCCGCTCGCGGAGCGATACCGCAGCAGGCCGGCGTCGGTACCGGCCCAGAGCGTGCCGGCGGGCGCCTCCTGCAGCGAGAACAGCATCAGGCTGCGGCGCTCGGGCAGAGCGCGTACCAGCGGTTGCTCGAAACGGATGCCGGCCGGTGATTCCACGGCCCGGCTGAGGCCGGCGTGCGTGCCTACCCACATGCGGCCGTCGGTGTCCTCGTGCAGCGCGCGGATCACATTGCTTGGCAGCGAGTCGCGCCGGTCCGTGCGCAGGCGGAAATGCTGCAGGCGGCCACTGCCGGGATCGAGGAGGTCCAGGCCGTCGCCGGTGCCGATCCAGACGCGGCCGCGGCGGTCGACCTGCAGCGCGTGCACGGTCGGATGGGAGAGCCGGCCGGGATGGCCGTCCCCGGCGCCGTAGTGATCCACGCGGCCGCTGGCGGGGTCGTAGCGCAGCGCGCCCTCGCCGGAGGTGCCGAGCCAGAGCAGCCCCTGCGCGTCGGCGGCGATCGCGCGCAGTACGGCCTGCGTATACGCGCCGAGCGGGACGCGACGCATCGCGCCGGTCGCGATGTCGAGATCGACCAGCCCGCTGCCCGTCGCCAGCCACAGGCGCCCCGGCGCCGACGGCGCGAAGCCCGCGACGCGGCGGGTCGGCGGCGGCAGGCGCGGGGTGAGGTCGTCGAAACGCCGCGCGCGCAGGTCGTAGCGCAGGAAGCGCCCCGCGTCCGTGCCGATCCACAGCAGGCCCGGGGTGCCGTGCAGGGCCCGGATGCTGTCGTCGGCGGCCGGATGCACGCCGGGTGCCCGGTCCAGCTGGGTCACCAGCGGGAACGCGCTGCCGCGCGGGTCGGCCACCGCCGCGCCGCGGTACTGCCCGCCAGCCCAGAGCATGCCGCCGGCGTCCACCAGCAGCGCGTTGATGCTGTCCTCCGGCAGCGCGCCGGGCAGGCGCTCGTCCTGGCGCAGGGCGACGACGCGACCGCTGCGCGGATCGAACCGCCGCAGGCCGGCCGTGTAGGCGGAGAACCAGATGCGGCCCGATGCGTCCTCGACGATGGCCCGCACCTCCCGTGCCGGTTCCTGCGCGCCCGCGCGCGGCCAGACCGGCGCGGGGCCCGTGGGCGCCCAGCGTGCGAGCCCGTCCGCGCCGCCGACGAGCAGGCCGCCCTCGCGGGGTTCCAGCAGCGTGAGTGCGGGTTGCTCCGATACGCGACGCCACGACGTGGCGCGTGGATCGAGCCGGTAGAGGCCGTGGCCGGTCGCGTACCAGAGGCGGCCGTCGCGGCTGCGCAGCAGCTGCTGCTGCGGCTGGACGCGCCGGCCCGTCGGAAGATCGAGCACGCGTTGCCGGGCGCCGCTGCCCACGTCGATGCGGTCGAGGCCCGCCACGGTGCCGACCCAGGTCGCGTCGTCTTCCGACAGCAGCGCCATCACCTGGCGTTCGGCGCGACGGTCGGCCGTCGCCTGCCCGTGCCGGTGGATGCGGCCGCTGCGCAGGTCCAGCCGCGCGACGTACTGCGAATACGTGCCCACCCAGATCGAATGGCCGTCCGCGCCGGCGGCGAGTGCGGTGACGAAGCTGTCGGGCAGGCTGCCGGGGTCGCCCGGGTCGTGGCGGAACACGCGGTAGCGCTCGCCGTCGAAGCGGTGCAGGCCGCCCTGCGTGCCGACCCAGACGAAGCCCTGGCGGTCCTGCACCATCGCACTCACGCTGCCCTGGGTGAGGCCGCGCTCGCTGCCGAGGCGCTCGAAGTAGAACTCGCGCGTCGACGCCCACGCCGCGCCCGGCCACAGCATGGCGAGGAGCATCAACAGGACGGGAGCCCGCGAGGCGCGGGCGGCGGACGGAGCGTGCACGTGACCGGCCGGCAGGGACACGGGCCAGTGTAGGCACGCGGCCACGCGCGCCACAATCGCGCGGCGGGCGCCACACGGCGGCATTGCTAGACTGCTCGGCCCCACGCCACCCGCCTCCCGCCGTGTCCGATCACGACCTGCCCGCGCCCGCGCACATCGAAGCCGAATCGCGCCGCCTCGGCCTGGCGACCTCCGCCTGGGAACTGCATGGCTCGCTCTGCGGCTGGCTGGCGGGCGGCGGCACCGACGACCGCGGCTGGCTGGCCGCCGTCTTCGCCGACCCCGCCGTGCAGGCGCCCGAGGCCGGCAGCCCGCTCGACCTGCTGCGCACGTCCACCGCCGCGCAGCTCGACGACCGCAGCTTCGAGTTCGAGCTGCTGCTGCCGGAAGGGGACGCCTCGCTGGCCGAGCGCAGCGGCGCCCTGTTCGACTGGTGCCGCGGCTTCGTCGGCGCGTTCGGGCTGGCGGCGGGCGAGCGGGCGCTCACCTCGCTGTCGGAGGAGAGCCGCGAGGCGCTGGCGGACCTCACCAAGCTGGCCGCCGCCGAACCGGAGGACGACGGCGACGAGGAGGACGAGCAGGCGCTGGTGGAGATCGAGGAATTCGTGCGCGTGGCCACCCTGCTGCTGCATGGCGACTGCGTGCTCGCAGCGCGGCATCGCCAGCGCTTCAACTGAAGGGGAGCCGAGCCGGCCACGGGCGCGCGCGACCCGGACCGCCCCGCGCCGGAGCGCTGCTCCTAAGATCGATGTCTCCGCCCTGTCCGCTTCCGCCATGCCGAGCCGTCCGAAGGATCCCCATGCACGCCGCCGTCGCCAGCTCATGCGCATGGCCGGCGACGACGCCATCGTGATCGTCCCCGCGGCCGCCGAACGCATCCGCAGCCGCGACACGCACTTCCCCTATCGGCAGGATTCGGACCTGCTGTACCTCACCGGCTTCCCCGAGCCCGATGCGGTGCTCGCGCTGATTCCCGGGCGCCGCCACGGCGAGGCCATCCTGTTCTGCCGCGAGCGCGATCCCGAGCGCGAAGGCTGGGACGGCCCGCGCTTCGGGCCCGAGGGCGCGGTCGAGGCCTTCGGCGTGGACGACGCGTATCCGATCACCGACCTCGACGACATCCTGCCGGGCCTGCTCGAGGGCCGTTCGCGCGTCTACTACCACTTCGGCCGCGACGCCGACTTCGACCTCAAGCTGATCGGCTGGCTCAACCGCGTGCGCGCGCAGGTGCGCAGCGGCGCGCAGCCGCCGCACGAGTTCCTCGAGCTCGGCCACCTGCTTGACGAGATGCGCCTGTTCAAGGACGCCGGCGAGCTCAAGCTGATGCAGAAGGCCGCCGACCTGAGCGTCGCCGCACACGAGGCGGCGATGCGCGCAGCGAAGCCGGGCGTCACCGAATACCAGCTGCAGGCCGAGCTCGAATACGTGTTCCGGCGCGGCAACGCGGTGCCCGCCTACGGCTCCATCGTCGGTGCCGGCGCGAACGCCTGCGTGCTGCATTACCACGCCAACGCCGCCACCGCGCGCGACGGCGATCTCGTGCTGATCGACGCCGGCGCGGAGGTGCAGGGCTATGCCGCCGACATCACCCGCACGTTTCCGGTCAATGGGCGCTTCACTGCGCCGCAGCGCGCGCTGCACGACCTCGTCTGCGATGCCCAGGCCGCCGCGCTCGCGCAGGCCCGGCCCGGCGTCGCGTGGGAGGCCATGCACGAGGCCGCGGTATCCACGCTGTCGGAAGGTCTGCTTCGCCTGGGCCTGCTCAAGGGGCGCCTGGAGAAGGTGATCGCCGACGGCGCGTACAAGCGCTTCTACCGGCACAAGACCGGCCACTGGCTCGGCCTCGACGTGCACGACGTGGGCGACTACCGCTTCGACGGCCAGTCGCGCCTGCTCGAACCGGGCATGGTGATGACCATCGAGCCCGGCCTCTACGTCTCCGCGGACGACACGACGGTGGACGCGAAATGGCGCGGCATCGGCATCCGCATCGAGGACGACGTGCTGGTGACGAAGGACGGCCATCGCGTGCTCACCGATGCGCTGGTGCGGCGGGCGCAGGATGTCGAGGCGTTCATGGCCGCGCGTTGAAGCCGAGCCGGTCCTTCGCGCGGGCGGCCACCGCGTAGGGGATGAGTCGTATCGACGATTGACTGGGTGGCGGCGCGGCTACCGTGTCGCGGTGCCGTCGGCATGCGCAATGACGCGACGGCACAGCGCGATGAACGCGTCGGGCGAAAGATCGTTCTTGGCGTCGTTGGTCCGCCACGAACAGATGCGAAAGCCACTCGTTGGCGAATCGGCCTCGACATGATCGACGGTAGGCAGCAGTGCGAACGTCCGCTTGTAGGCGTGCCGGCCCGTCGCCGATGCATCGTTGCAGTACGTGCTGATGAGCGACCAGTCGAGCACTTCGCCGGTGTAGGCATCGCGCCCGCCCGAGGCGAGGACGGCATCGTGGATCGCCTGCCGGTACTGCACCCGCGTCCACGGTCGATCCCGCGCGCGGTCGCGGCGCACGTGCGCGATGGCCTTGCGATGCAGCCAGCGGCGATACGTGGCCGCGTCGATGCCCAGTCCGGGCGGTGGCAGCACTCCGCCGCTCACCAGCTCGCCCCATCCGCCACCAGCGCGCCGACATGTGCCGTGGCGCTTTCGGCCAGCGCCTGCAGGTCGTAGCCGCCTTCCAGCATCGAGACGATGCGGCCGTCGCAGTGGCGGCGCGAGAGTTCGCGCAGCTGGCCGGTGAGCCAGAGGAAGTCGACCGTTTCCAGTTCAAGCTGTGCCAACGGATCGCGCTGGTGCGCGTCGAAGCCGGCGGAGATCAGCAGCAACTCCGGCGCGAACGCGTCCACGGCGGGTAGCAGCGTGTCGCTCCAGGCGCGGCGGAAGCCTTCGCTGCTGGTGCCTGCCGGCAGCGGCGCATTGAAGATGTTGCCGATGCCGCGCTCCTCGGCATGACCGGTTTCCGGGTACAACGGCAGCTGGTGCGAGCTTGCGAACACCACGCGCGGATCGCGCTCGAAGATGGCCTGCGTGCCGTTGCCGTGGTGCACGTCGAAGTCGACGATCGCCACGCGCGACAGCCCGTGCGCGTCGAGCGCATGCGCCGCGGCCACCGCGATCGAATCGAAGAAGCAGAAGCCCATCGCGGTATCGCGCGTGGCGTGGTGGCCGGGCGGGCGCACGGCGCAGAAGGCGCGGCGCGCTTCGCGGGTGAGTACCGCGTCCACGGCCGCGACGCCCGCGCCGGCGGCGCGCAACGCGGCCTCGGCGGCGCCGGGCGAGAGGAAGGTGTCGGGATCGAGCTGCAGCGTGCCGTGGGCGACCGGCGTGTCGAGCACCTGCCGGATCAGCGTCCCGTCATGCACGCGGGCGAGCTGTTCGCGCCTGGCCAGTGGCGCCTCGCGCCAGGGCAGCTCGGGGTAGGTCGCGCGGATGGCGTCGACCACCGCGGCCAGGCGCTCGGGCTTTTCGGCGTGGCCCGGCGGCGGGACGTGCGCGGCGCAGGCGGGATGGGTGAAGAGCAG
>CAZNRZ010000129.1:0-5715 GCA_964575535.1 uncultured Lysobacter sp.
CAGGGTTCTATCCCGCAACCCCCCGCCAGATATGGCGGGGGGTTGTTCTTTTGGGCACGGGAAACCACGGCACCGGTAGCGCGGATAAGCGACATGGGCTATGCGCCAGCGCGCATCAGTAGAGACTTGGCGCCTAGCCAAGCGCGGCGGAATCGCAGCACCCGCGGCAGCGCCGTTCGGGGTCATTATGTCCGCGCCGCGCAGGTATCTTCTCGTGCGCGGAAGTAACCCAAGGATGGGGGTTTCGGCCGCTTCAGGCGGACTTGCGCCGATGATCACGACGTCGGCGACCTAGGGCGCGAAAGGCCCACGCTGGCCACATTTGGAATAACGAAGTCGCCGCGAGATTCGGGCTGAGGCGGCGCGTCGTTCAACGGCATTGGACGCTGGTGCTGTGTCCGCAACGCCGATTCGCTGACCGAGGCTCGCCGTAGACCCTGCCAGCGACGGCCATGTGCCATCAACTGCTGCGACCCATACGAACCATGTTCAGCCGCCTTCCGTCGCGCGGAAACAATCCGCGTGCGGGTACTCAGATCACGTCCCGCCGGTCCGCGCCAATGACAACTACGTCGACGGGCCGAGGCGCTACAAGGCGGACGATCACACGCCTGAATCAGGGTACGGCGTGCTTGAGCTCCTGGGATCGGTGATGTGGAGGCCGGGGATGTGGAGGCCGTCCGGGTCGCGAGTGGTGCGGCGCAGCCATGACCTACACGCCGGCCACGGAATCTTCGCGGCGGTCACTGACGATGCACCCCTGCCAGCGTCCTCGATCAGACGATGCGCGGCGGCTCCGCTCCGACGATCACCACGTCCGCCGGGCGGCGGGCGAAAAGGCCGACGGCGACCACGCCGGTGATCTGGTTCAGTGTGGTTTCCAGGGCCACGGGATCGTCGATGTGCAGGCCGTGCACGTCGAGGATGACGTTGCCGTTGTCGGTGACGATTCCACGCTCGCTCGCGTCCATGCGCCAGACCGGCTGGCCGCCAGTCGTTTCGAGAATGCGCCGGGCGACCAGGCTGCGCGCCATCGGCACGACTTCGACAGGTAGCGGAAAGCGGCCTAGAACGTCGACCTGCTTGCTCGGATCGACGATGCATATGAACCGCTCGCTCGCCTCGGCGATGATCTTCTCGCGCGTGAGCGCAGCGCCACCGCCCTTGATCAGGCGCTTATGCGGATCGCACTCGTCGGCGCCGTCGACGTAGAGCGACAGCGGACCCGTCGAATTGAGGTCGAGTACGTCGATGCCGTGCTGGCGAAGCCGCTGCGTGCTCTGCTCCGAGCTCGAAACCGCGCCCTTGATGCGGTCACGCATGCGACCGAGCGCGTCGATGAAGTAGGCGACGGTCGAGCCGGTGCCGACGCCGACGATCATGCCGTCCTCGACGTATTCGATGGCTTTCTCGGCCGCGAGGCGCTTGGCTTCGGTCATGACGTCACTCGAGTGAAAGAAGAAGATCCCACTGCGCCTTGCTGACCGGCATCACCGACAGCCGGCTGCCCCGTTTGACCAGCGCGAACTCGTCGCCAAGATCGTCCGCATGCTGGCGGATCTCGTCGAGCGGAATGAGGCGCGAGAACCTGCGTTCGAAGCTGACGTCGACCATGAACCAGCGCGGCTCTTCCTGCGTGGCCTTGGGGTCGAAGTAGTGGGAGCTGCGGTCGAACTGCGTGGGGTCCGGATACGGCAGGGTGGCCACGGTCGCCGTGCCGACAATGCCGGGCGGAGAGCAGTTGGAGTGGTAGAACAGCACGCCGTCGCCCGGCCGCATGCCGTTGCGCATGAAGTTGCGCGCCTGGTAGTTGCGCACACCGGTCCATGGCTCGGTGCCCACGCGGGCGAGATCGTCGATCGAGAAGCAGTCGGGCTCGGACTTCATGAGCCAGTGGCGGCGGCGCGATGTCATGGCGTGGGGTGATCGGTGCGGGTGTGGACGGCGGCTTCGGTGCAGACGGCGTCGAGGCGCACGTCCCAGGGAGCGGGCTCGAGCCGGTCTACGCGCTGGAGCTCGTAGCCGGCGCCGACGAGAACCGGGCTGCGGCATTGTGCCTCGCGACGCGCGGCGAATGTGCGGTCGTACCAGCCGCCGCCCATGCCGAGGCGATGGCAGCTCGCATCGAAGGCGACGAGGGGAACGATCGCGACGGCGAGGTCGGCTGCAGCGAGGCACGATCCCGGCGCGACATCCGGCTCTGGAATGCCGAACCGGTTCTGCACCAGTGCGTCGCCCGCGCGCCATGGCGCGAAGCGCAGGGCACCGTCCTCGTGAAGCACAGGGAGGCAATAGACGAGCCCCGGCGGCAGCGTCACCTGCAAGGCATGCAGGGCGATCTCGCCGTCCACCGCCCAGTAGCCGGCCGCATAGCCGCGTTCGGGGAGCATCGGAAGTGCATGCAGGTGCGCGCCGAGCTGCTGCGCGGCGGCGATGCGCAGCGCCGGCGTCAGCATGGAACGACGCGCACGCATCTCCCGGCGTAGCGAGGCCGGCGGCAGGGAAGCTTCGGTCATGCGGCGCGGTTCCACGCGATCACGGGGGGATGGGGAACCGGCGGAAAAAGTGCGTTCTCCACCATGCCGATGCATACGAAACGACCTTGAACCAGAGGTTCAAGTGGGAGCGCTCGGCCGTCTTCGGGCTTCCCGCTCGTGGGCGGGCCTGCACGCCAGATGGCTGTCACGCTCCCGGTGTCGTCGTTAGGTCCAAGGCGAATGTTTGCGTACGCCGTCGAACACAGCAGAGAACGTGGGCGCAGTATACCGCCGCGACCCGTCGTCGCCATGCGACGGAGGGCCGTCGCTGTGCGCGGATTCATGGCTCAGCGTTCCGGCAGCCTGAGCAGGTCGTCGATCCGTTCGTTGAGGCGGCCGAGCGAGCGTGCGATGTCGTGCTCGCGCTCGCCGTCGCGCCGGGCCTGCAGCAGTTCATGCGTGATGTTGAGCGCGGCGAGCACGGCGATGCGATCGACCGCCGCCATGCGGTTGTTGCCGCGGATCTCGCGCATGCGGGTGTCGAGCAGTCGCGCGGCGTCGAGCAGGCCATCGCGCTGCTCGGGCGTGCAGCCGACGGTGTACTCGCGGTCGAGCAGGCGGACATTGACGGGTTCGGTGCTGCTCATCGCGGGGCTCCCAATGCGAAGCGGGATCGCGGCGCGATCAGGTGTGCTGCTCGAGCGACTTCAGCCGCGCGATCATCGCTTCGACGCGCTCGCGCGCCTGTTCGTTCTTGGCCAGCAGCGCCGCGCGTTCGCCGAGCAACTCGGCCTGCTGCTGGCGCAGGCTGCGGTTCTCGTCGTGCAGTCGGCGGAGGCGATCGCCGAGATCGTCGACGCGACGCGCGAGCGCGTGGAGCTGGTCGAGGGGATCGAGGCGGTCCATGGCGTCACGATAGCAGCGGGCAGTCGCCGGTCAAGGCGCGACGGCGGGCGTGCCGGCGCGCAGGCGATGCGGCGTCCAGTCGCGCAGGAAATCCCTGCAGGCGTCGGCCTCCAGCGGGCGCGCGAGCCAGTAGCCCTGGATCTCGTCGCAGCCGTAGCGGCGCAGGAACTCCAGCTGCTCGACGGTCTCGACGCCCTCGGCGACCACCTGCAGGCCCAGCGAATGACCCATCGCGATCACCGCGCTGGTGATGGCCTCGTCGTCCGCATCGCGGGTGAGGTCACCGATGAACTCGCGGTCGATCTTGAGCGTGTTGATGGGCAGGCGCTTGAGATAGGCGAGCGATGAATAGCCGGTGCCGAAGTCGTCGATGGACATGCGCACGCCGAGCGCGCGGATGGCGTGCAGCGCCGGCCAGGTTTCCTCGGCCATGACCACGCTTTCGGTGAGTTCGATCTCCAGCGACGCGGCCGGCAGCCCGGTTTCCTGAAGCGTGGCCTCGATCACGCGAGAGAGCTCGCCGCGGCGCAGCTGCAGGGCGGAGACGTTGACGGACATCGAGGCGTCGATGCCGGCGTCGCGCCAGGCGCGCAACTGTTCGCAGGCGCGACGCAGCGCCCATTCGCCGATCTCCAGGATCAGCCCCGATTCCTCGGCCAGCGGGATGAAATGCGCCGGCGAGACGTCGCCGAACTCGTCCGACTTCCAGCGCAGCAGCGCTTCCACCCCGACCAGCCGCCCGCTCGCCACGTGCAGGCGCGGCTGGTAGACCAGGCGCAGCTCGTCGCGGTCGATCACCTTGCGCAGCGCGGCCGACAGCGAGGCGCGGCGGCGCACGTCCGCGTCCATCGAGCCCACGTAGCGCATGAAGGTGCGACGCCCGCTCGCCTTGGCCTGGTACATCGCGGTGTCGGCGTACTTGAGCAGGTCCGACGGGGTGTCGGCATGGTCGGGGAAGAGCGAGATGCCGATGGAGGGCGTGATCACGACGTCGCGCAGGTCGCCGGCGTCCAGCGGTTGCTCGAAGGCGACGAGCAGCTGGCGCGCGACGTTCTCGGCCTCCTCGGCGTCGTCGATGTGCTCGAGGATCACGGTGAACTCGTCGCCGCCCAGGCGCGCGACGGTGTGCTGCCCGCCGACCGCATGCTGCAGCCGCGCGGCGGTCGCGCGCAGGATGGCGTCGCCGGCCGCATGGCCCAGCGAGTCGTTGATGTCCTTGAAGCGGTCGAGGTCGAGGAAGAGGACGGCCAGGCGGCTCTCCTGGCGGCGCGCCCGCGCAACCGCGCGCGCCAGCCGCTCCGACAGCAGCGCACGGTTGGGCAGGCCGGTGAGCGTGTCGTAGTTCGCGAGATAGCGCAGTTCCTGCTCGGCGCGTTTCTGGTCGGTGATGTCCGACAGCACCGCGACCCAGTGGCCGCGCTGGCCGGCGTTGTCGAGCACCACGCTGGCCTGCAGCCAGCACAGGAATTCGCTGCCGTCCTTGCGACGCTGCCAGAGCTCGCCGGACCAGCGCCCGTCGCGGCGCAGGTCCTCGCGCATCTGGCGGTAGACCGCGGCGTCGTGCTGCTGGCTGTCGATGAGCGCGGTGGTCCGGCCCACGACTTCAGGCTCCTCGTAGCCCGTGATCCGCATGAATGCCGGGTTGACCGAGATGAAGGTGAAATCGTCGTCGAACACCGCGACTGCCTCGGCCATCGAGCGCAGGACTTCGCTGGCGACGCGGCGGTCGCGTTCGGCGCGCCGGGTGGCGGTGATGTCGCGGGCGGTGCCGGCCACCCGCAGGGCGCGGCCACTGGCGTCGCGCTCGACGACGCGGCCACGGGCGCGGACCCACATCCATCCGCCCTCCGGCGTGGCGATGCGGTGCTGCGATTCGAAGGTGGGCGAGTCTCCGCGCAGGTGGTTGCGTAGCTGCTGGCGCATGCGCTCGAGGTCGTCGGGGTGGATGCGGTGGGCGAGCTCGGTGGATGCATGCGCGTTGATGTCGCGGCCGGGCGCCGTGCGATCGGTCTGCACGCGGTGGAGCAGGTGATGCTCGAGGTCGTAGTCCCAGAACATCTCGCCCGAGGCCCAGAGCGCGAGGTTCAGGCGCTCCTCGCGTTCGCGCAGGCGCAGCACGTAGTCGCGCTCGCCGCGGCGCCGCTGGCGCCATTGCCAGCCGGCGAAGGCGATCGGTGCGAGCAGCAGCAGCGACGCCAGCAGCAGGACCACGGGCTGGCGCCACAGCGGCGTGGCGACATGCACGGGCACGCGCAGTTCGGTCGCCTGCGACCACTCGCCGTCGCGGCCGGTGGACTGCGCGCGCAGGGTGTAGCCCCCTGGCGGCACCTGC
>CAZNRZ010000130.1:0-5592 GCA_964575535.1 uncultured Lysobacter sp.
GCAGCGGCAGCACGCCCATGCCGACCAGGTTCGAGCGGTGGATGCGCTCGAAGCTCTCGGCGACGACGGCCTTGATGCCCAGCAGGTTCGTGCCCTTGGCCGCCCAGTCGCGCGAGGAGCCGGTGCCGTATTCCTTGCCGGCGAAGACCACCAGCGGCACGCCGTCGGCCTTGTACTTCATGGCCGCGTCGTAGATCGCGAGCTTCTCGGGCTGGCCCGCGCCGAAGTACAGCGTGTTGCCGCCTTCCTCGCCGCCCAGCATCAGGTTCTTGATGCGGATGTTGGCGAAGGTGCCGCGCACCATCACGTCGTCGTTGCCGCGGCGGCTGCCGTAGCTGTTGAAGTCGGCCGGCTGCACGCCGCGCTCCATCAGGAAGCGACCCGCCGGGGAGTCCTTCTTGATGTTGCCCGCTGGCGAGATGTGGTCGGTGGTGATCGAGTCACCGAACAGGCCGACGACGCGCGCGCCGTGGATGTCGGCGATGCTGCCGACTTCCATCGTCATGCCGTCGAAGTAGGGCGGGTTCTTGATGTAGGTCGACGCCTCGTCCCACGCGAACGACTCGCCTTCGGGCGATTCGATCCGGTTCCAGCGCGTATCACCGCGGAAGACGTCGGCGTAGTTCTGCTTGAACAGCTCTGGCCCGATCGTCGCCGCAATGACGTCGCCGATCTCCTTGTTGGTCGGCCAGATATCGCGCAGGTAGACGGGCTGCCCGTCGCTGCCCGTGCCCAGCGGTTCCTGGGTGAGGTCGATCTCGACCGTGCCGGCGAGCGCATACGCGACCACCAGCGGCGGCGAGGCCAGGTAGTTCATCTTCACTTCGGGATGCACGCGGCCCTCGAAGTTGCGGTTGCCGGACAGCACCGAGGTCACCACGAGATCGTTCTCGGCGATGCCGCGCGAGACTTCCTCGGGCAGCGGGCCTGAATTGCCGATGCAGGTGGTGCAGCCGTAGCCGACGACGTGGAAGCCCAGTGCCTCGAGGTCGTCCATCACCGCGGCCTTGCGCAGGTAGTCGGTGACCACCAGCGAACCCGGCCCGAGCGAGGTCTTGACCCACGGCTGGACCTTCAGGCCCTTCTTCACCGCGTTGCGCGCGAGCAGGCCGGCGCCGAGCATCACCGCCGGGTTCGACGTATTGGTGCAGGACGTGATCGCGGCGATGACCACCGCGCCGTCCTTCAGCTTCACGTCCTGGCCGAGCATCTGCACGACCGAGAACGGCGCTTCATTAGTGAGCTGCTGCGAGACGTCGGCCGCGTCGCCGCTCTTAACCTTGCGGTTCTTGGTGAGCGCGGGCAGGTTGTCGCGGTAGTTGTCCTTGACCTTCTCCAGCAGCACGCGGTCCTGCGGGCGCTTCGGACCGGCCAGCGAGGGCTTGACGTCGCCGAGGTCGAGCTCGAGCACGTCGGAGTACGAAGCCTCGGGGGTGGCGGCGTCATGCCACATGCCCTGCGCCTTCGCGTACGCCTCGACCAGCGCGATCTGCTCGTCGCTGCGGCCCGACAGGCGCAGGTAATTCAGCGCTTCGGCGTCGATGGGGAAGATGCCGCAGGTGGCGCCGTATTCCGGCGCCATGTTGGCGATGGTGGCGCGGTCGGCCAGCGGAAGGTGCTGCAGGCCGGGGCCGAAGAACTCGACGAACTTTCCGACCACGCCGAGCGAGCGGAGCATCTGGGTGACGGTGAGCACGAGGTCGGTGGCGGTGGTGCCCTCGGGCAGCGCGCCCTTGAGCTTGAAGCCCACCACCTGCGGGATCAGCATCGACGACGGCTGGCCGAGCATCGCGGCCTCGGCCTCGATGCCGCCCACGCCCCAGCCCAGCACGCCGATGCCGTTGATCATCGTGGTGTGCGAGTCGGTGCCGAATACGGTGTCCGGGAATGCCAGCAGTTCGCCGTCGACCTCGCGCTCGACCACCACGCGTGCAAGGTTCTCCAGGTTCACCTGGTGCACGATGCCGGTGTTCGGCGGGACGACCTTGAAGTTGTCGAAGGCCTTCTGGCCCCAGCGCAGGAAGCTGTAGCGCTCCATATTGCGCTTGAACTCGATCTGGCCATTGAGGTCGGCGGCGTCCGGGCGGCCGAACACATCGACCTGCACCGAGTGGTCGATGACCAGCTCGGACGGGATCAGCGGATTGATCTGGCGCGGCGAGCCGCCGAGCTTCGTGACCGCGTCGCGCATCGCGGCGAGGTCGACCACGCAGGGCACGCCGGTGAAGTCCTGCAGCACCACGCGGGCGGGCATGAACGCGATCTCGGTGTCCGGCTCGGCCTTCGGATCCCACTTCGCCACCGCCTCGACGTGCTCGGGCAGCACGGTGACGCCGTCCTCGTGCCGGAGCAGGTTCTCCAGCAGGATCTTCATCGAGTAGGGCAGGTGCGCGAGGTTGAAGCGCTGGCCCAGCGTCGGCAGGCTGAAGTAGGTGTAGGACTTGCCGTTGGCGGCAAGCTGCGCGCGGGTGGAGAAGGAGTCGGCCATGAGGGCTCCGGGCAGGCGGCAGGGAACGCGGTGCCGGACATCGGCGCGGGGCGCCGGTCGCACGGGATCAACCGCGGGAAAACCGCGCAATTATGCCGCAAACGGGCGCGTTCGCGGGTGATTCAGCCCAGGTGCGCGTCCACGGCCGCCGTCATCGCGCGGCGTTGCAGGGCGAAATCCCAGAGCGTGCCGCCACGCTGGCGCCAGAGCACGGCCGAACGCACGGCCGCCAGGAGCAGCGCGCGCACCTCGGCGACCACGCCCGGCTGCCCCAGATAATGCGGATTGCCCTGCACCATGACGCGCGGGCGCACCAGGCTCAGCGTCTGCGCATAGAGGTTGCCCAGCGCGAGCAGCACCTCGGGATGCGTCGCGCCGTCGCGGCCGGCGTCCAGCAGGCTGGCCTCGAGGCCGCGCCGCACCTTCGCCACCATCTCGTCGTCGCGGACGAAGCGGCGCTCGAGCTGCAGCACCGACAGGCCGAGCTTGGGCACGGCCTCGTCGCCCAGCTTGCCGCCCAGGTAGTCACGCAGCAGCAGCAGCCCGGGGCGGACGTTCTCCAGCCCGCCGTAGACGTCGACGGCGGTGGGCGCGTCGAAGCGGAACAGCGATTCGATGCTGGTGGCCAGCACCTGCTCGTGGGCCTCGCCGGTGTCGGCCACGCGACGCACCTGCGCCAGTGCCTGCAGCATGCCGGCAAGGGCGACCACGCGGTCGTAGACCGGCTCGATGCGGCCGATGCTGGAGGCGATGTCGGACGAGGTCTGCGTCATGCGGCTTGGTCGGTGATCCGTTCTTCGAGGGGAGCGTCGGTGCGGGCGATGACCGCGCCGCCGAGGCATTCGTCGCCGTCGTAGAGCACGAGCGACTGGCCGGGCGTCACGGCCCGCTGCGGCCGGTGGAAGGCGACGTCGAGGCTGCCGTCGTCATGCACCGCTACCGTGCAGGGTTCGTCATTCTGCCGGTAACGTGTCTGCGCGGTGCAGTCGAAGCGCTGCGCCGGCGCGCAGCCCGCGATCCAGTGTGCGGTCTCGGTGGCCGTTCGAGTGGACATCAGCCACGGCGTGTCCACGCCCTGCTCGACGTAGAGCACGTTGTGGCGCACATCCTTGCCGACCACGTACCACGGCGCCGCCGCGCGTCCGCGCACGCCACCGATGGCCAGGCCCTCGCGCTGGCCCAGGGTGAAGTAGAAGACGCCCGGGTGGGTGCCGACGTGCTGCCCGTCGGGCGTGCGGATCTCGCCCTCGCGCGCGGGCAGGTAGCGCGAGAGGAACTCGCGGAAGTCGCGCTCGCCGATGAAGCAGATGCCGGTGGAATCCTTCTTCGCCGCGGTCGGCAGCTGCGCGTCGGCGGCGATGCGGCGCACGTCGGATTTCGGGAGCTCGCCCAGCGGGAACAGCGTCGCCGCCAGCTGCGGCTGGCCGAGCTGGTGCAGGAAATAGGTCTGGTCCTTGGAGCGATCGCGTGCGCGCAGCAGGCGCCAGCGGCCGGCCTGCCGGTCCACGCGCGCGTAATGGCCGGTGGCGATGCGCGCCGCGCCCAGTTCGCGCGCGGCGTCGAGGAAATGCTTGAACTTCACCTCGCGGTTGCAGAGCACGTCGGGGTTGGGCGTGCGCCCCGCGGCGTATTCGGCGAGGAAGTGCTCGAACACGCCGCTCCAGTACTCGCCGCTGAAATCGCGGAAGTGGATGGGCAGGCCGAGGCGGCCGCAGACGGCGACGGCGTCACGGCGATCATCTTCGGCGCGACAGTCGCCGCTGCCGTCGTCCGCCCAGTTGCGCATGAAAAGGCCGGCGACCGGCTCGCCGGCATCGCGCAGCAGCAGCGCCGCGACCGACGAATCCACGCCCCCGGACACGCCGACGATCGTGCGCGGCGCAGTGCTCACATCAGGCTCCGCACGAGTTCCAGCGGATGGCGCTGGCCGGCGAGCGCGTCGCGCACCACGCGCGCCACCAGCGGGCTGCGGTGGCGGTCCGACTGCGCCATCAGCTCCGAAGGCGTCATCCACAGCGCACGCACGATGCCCTCGTCCAGCGGCCGCGACGGATCGAACGCCAAGGGTTCGGCGAGGAACGCGAAGCGCATGTACTGGCGTTCGACGCCTCCGCCGCCCACCGACGGTGCCTTCCACTGGTAGGCGCCGATGAACGCGGTCGGGCGCACGTCCCAGCCCGTCTCCTCGAGCGTCTCGCGGATGGCGGCCTCGATCAGCGGCTCGTCCGGCTCGAGGTGCCCCGCGGGCTGGTTGAGCACGAGGCGCCCGGCAACGCGTTCCTCCACGACCAGCACGCGCCCGCCGTCGAGGACGACGGAGGCGACGGTGACATCGGGCTGCCAGAAGCGGGGGGCGGCGGTCACGGCGTATCTCGTGGAAAGCGGCGGCCATTATCCCGCGTACGCAACGAATGCCGCACGCCGGCACCATCGGGCCCGCGGAACGTCGTCCGTATACTGGGCGCATGCCGAAACCGACACACGAACATCATCATGGCCTCGCAGTCGACCCGGGCAAGCCCGAAGTGGCGCCGCCGCCCATGTATTCGGTGCTCTTGCTGAACGATGACTACACGCCGATGGACTTCGTCGTCGACGTGCTGACGCGGTTTTTCGCGATGAATATTGAAAAAGCGACCCAGGTGATGCTCCACGTGCACACCCGGGGACGTGGCGTATGCGGTGTTTTCACGCGCGAAATTGCCGAATCCAAAGTGTCGCAGGTGAACGAATACGCAAGGCTCAACCAGCATCCCTTGCTGTGCACGATGGAGAAGGCCTAAAAGCCGTTTAAAGCGGCGGGCCGGGCCCCATCTACAGCCGTAGACGCTTCGGAGGCTCCAAATCATGTTCAGCAAGGATCTCGAGTACAGCATCGGGCAGTGCTACAAGCGCGCCAGGGAAGCCCGCCACGAGTTCATGACGGTCGAGCACCTGCTGCTGGCGCTGCTCGAAAATCCCTCGGCCGAAGGTGTGCTGCGCGCGTGCGACGCGGACGTGCCGCGTCTGCGCCGGGAGCTCGACGAGGCCATCGCGACATCGGTCGCGGTGCTCCCCGAGGAAACCGATCGCGATACCCAGCCGACGCTGGGCTTCCAGCGCGT
>CAZNRZ010000131.1:0-5500 GCA_964575535.1 uncultured Lysobacter sp.
GCACGAGCTGCGATGCCGACCCGCATGCTCGTGGCTCCCGTTCGAATGAACGAGCTCCGGCTGCAGGGCAGCCCCCGAAGAATCCGGCATCACGCCAGTCGCTCACGCATCGCCCTGCATGGGCGCGTGTGTATCCAGGAAGCGCCGGATCGCCGGCACCAGCATCTCGTATTCGTCCTCCAGCACATAGTGGTTCGCGTCGTCGAAGGCGTGTACCTCCGCCTGCGGCAGCGCGCGACGGAAGCCGTCGAGGAAGTGGCGGTCGAATACGAAATCGCGCAGTCCCCAGCCGATGAAGGCGGGACGGTCGGCGAACTCGGGCAGGCGCGCGCCGACCTGTTCGAGCAGCGGCCACGCGCGGTCGCCCGGATGCAGCGGGATGTCCTGCATGAAGCGGATGGTGGAGATTGCGTTCGTCCAGCCGTGATACGGCGCATCGTAGGCATCGCGTACCGCACGCGGCATCGCGCGCGAGACGCCGAAGCGCGAGGCGCCACGTGCGAACAGGTTGAAGCGGCGTATCGCCCACGCGCCGATGCGCGAGTCGCGACCGAGCGAGAGCCGCCAGGGCATCGGCTTGGCCTGCGGCAGCGGAAACGCGGCGGTGTTGAGGATCACAAGCCGCTTCACCTGCGGCATGTGCGACAGCGCCCAGCCGAAGCCGATCATCCCGCCCCAGTCGTGCACGGCCAGCGTGACCGGGCCGGTGATGCCGAGGCGATCGAGCAAGGTGGCGAGATCGTCGACGCGCGACTGCAGGGTGTAGTCGTAGTGCGCCGGATCGCTCGATGGCTGCGCGGGCGGCCGCACGCCACCGCCGTCATCCGGCCTGTCGGACAGGCCCATGCCCACGTGGTCCGGCACGATGCAGCGGTAGCGGTCGCGCAGGCCGAGCACGAGATGGCGCCAGTAATAGCTCCACGACGGATTGCCGTGGACCATCACCACGACCTCGCCGTCGCGCGGGCCTTCGTCGAGGTACGACATCGAGATGCCGGGGCGCACTTCGAGCCGCTGCGGCAGGAACGGATAGTCGGGGAGCTGCGCGGGATCCATCGGGCTCATCGCTGAGGGGCCTTCAAAGCACACGGCCGCACGAGGCGGCCGGTGGTATCGCGGTCAGATGGCGGGACGACTTACCAGACCACTTCCGCCATCGAGCAGTTCAGCCCCGAGCCGATGCCCAGCAGCGCGACGCGGTCGCCCTTCTTCAGGCGGCCCATCTCGCGCAGCTTGCTGAGCACGATCGGCACCGAGGCCGGGCCGATGTTGCCGTGCTCGCCGAAGATGGTCAGCACCTTCTTCGGGTCGATGCCCATGGCCTTGGTGAAGGCGGCGGTGTGCACCTTGCTCACCTGGTGCACGACGAACTCGTCGAGCTCCTCCGCCACCCAGCCGAGCTTGAGCTTGGCGACCTGGAAGGTCTTCTGCGCGAGCTTCACGCCCTCGATCAGCAGCTGGCGGGTGTCGGTGACCATGCCGTCGAGGTTGCCGCGGCAGAGCTTGTTCCACTCGGTGGCCGCACGCGTCACGCCGCCGCGGTAGCGCGGCGCGCCCGGCGCGAGTTCCGCGCGCGCCATCACCATCGCCGCGGCACCGGAGCCGAGCGTGAGCGTGGCCAGCTCGTTCTTGAAGTCTTCCTCGGTGACGTCGGCGCGGGTCATGCGCTCGATCGTCTTCTCGTAGGCGAGGTCCGCCGTCTCGCCGTCGACGATCAGCGCGTAGTCGATCTCGCCGCGTTCGATCATGCGCGCGGCGATGTCCATGCCGTTGATGAAGGCGAGACACGCGTTGGCGACGTCGAAGTTCTGGCAGGTGTCGGGCAGCCCGAGGTTGCCGGAGACGATCGAGGCGGTGCTGGGCTCGAGGTAGTCGCGGCTGACCGAGGTGTTGACCAGCAGGCCCATGCGCGCGGGCTCGATGCCGGCGTCGGCCAGCGCCTTCACCGCCGCGAGCGTGGCGGCGTCGGAGGCGAGCATCGGGCCGTCCCACAGGCGGCGCGCGTCGACGCCGGCGATGTCCTTGATGACATCGGTCTTGATGCCGAGGCGGTCGAGCGTGGGGCGCAGGCGCGCGTTGATCTCGTCGGTCGAGAGACGGCGCGGCGCGTCGATGTGGGCGAGGCCGGCGATGGCGACGTGTTGGAACAGCATGGCGGCGTCTCGTTGCGGCGTGCGGAACACGCTAGCTTAACGTCGACCCCGGTACGGCGCACGCCCGGCGCCATCCGGCCCGTTCAGCCGGCCGCGTCAGCCGCGGACGCAGCGCAGTCCGGCGAAGCGCTGGCTGCCATCGCGCGGGTCGGCGAGCGGCTGCACGGTGTCGGCGCCCAGGCCGACCGCCTCGTTGCGCGCCATGGTTTCCAGTTCCTCGCGCACGCGCAGCGGGTTGCGCTCGTAGAACCCGACCCTGTCGGTCACTTCGACCTCGATCTCGCCCAGCTTCATGCAGCCCGACGGCATCGCGCCCGCGGGAATCACGCGCACCGCGGCGGCGCCCGTCTGCATGGGCACCCACGTACAGCCGGCGACGAACGCCAGGGCAAGGACGGCGACGGGCGTGATGCGCATGCGGGCTCTCCGGAACAGGACGCGCGGGATTGTCGCCCCGCGCGTCTGAATGGTCGACGGTGGATGCGGTGACGGCCGGCGGCGCTACGCATCATTTCGCGATGCTCCGGCCCTCACCCCGACCCTTTGAGCCACCGGCGCACCGGTGGCGTTCCCGTACGCACGAGCCCTGCGGCTCGTAGGCGCGTCCCCTCACTTTCCATGGGGAGAGGGGCTTCAAGCGCCTACTTCGAAACGGGCTTCCCGTCCGCGTCCACCACGATCACCTCGCCCAGGTTCAGCGCGCGCACCGCAGCTTCGGTCTGCTTCAGATCACCCACCACCACCCAGGTCATCGCCTTCGGATCGAGCGCGGCGGCGGCGGCCTTGACCTGCTCCGGGTTGAGCGACTCGATCTCGGCCTTGCGGCGCACCACGTAATCGTCCGGACGGCCGTAGCGGACGATGCCGCCGATGGTGCCCATCACCGAGCCCGCGGTCTCGTAGGCGCCGGGCAGGCTCAGCGTCTGGATGTTGCGGATGCGCTCGACCTCGGCCGCCGTCGGCATGCGCGTGCCGCTGGCGTACTCGCTGATCTCGCGCTGCATCTCGGCGATGGCCGGGCCGGTCTTGTCGATCTGCACCGGCGCCACCGCCAGCCACGGACGCGGGCCGAGCGCGCCGACCATGCTGCTGCGCGCGCCATACGACCAGTGCTTGTCCTCGCGCAGGTTCATGTTCAGGCGCGAGGTGAAGTCGCCGCCGAGCACGTCGTTGGCGAACTCCAGGCGGATCGCGCCGGGGTCGGTGGTCGGCGGCATGAGCTGGCCGACGAAGATGTTGGCCTGCACCGCGCCGGGCTGGTCGATCAGGTAGACGCGCGTGGCGTTCGGGCGCGCGACCATCGCCGGCTTCACCGGCGCAGGCGCGGCGCCCTCGCCGGCCCAGTCACCGAAGTGGCGCTCGAGCAGCGGCACGACCTCGGCCAGCGTGGTGTCGCCCACCACGATCAGCGTGGCGTTCTCGGGGCGGATCCAGTCGCGGTGGAAGCGCAGCAGGTCGTCGCGGCCCATCGCCGCGATCGAGGCCTCGGTGCCGGTGCCCGACAGCGGCGCGGCATACGGATGGCCCTCGCCGTAGAGCAGCGGCGGCAGCACGCGCAGGGCGACGGCGTTCGGATTCACCTTCTCCTGGCGGATGCCGGCCACCCACTGCGCCTTGACGCGCTCGATCTCGGCGGCGTCGAAGCGCGGGCGGCGCAGCATGTCGGCGAACAGCGCCAGCGACGGATCGAGGTTCTCCTTCAGCGCCGACAGGTAGGCATTGCCGCCATCGAGCGCAGCGCCCGCGCCGAGGTTCGCGCCGAGGCGCTCGGCGGCATCGGCGAAGGTCAGCGCATCGCGCGTGCCGGCGCCTTCCTCGAGCATGCCCATGGTGAAGTTGGCGGTGCCGGGCTTGCCGCCCACGTCGGTCGCATAGCCGCCCTTGAACTCGTAGCTCATCTGCACGACGGGGATGTCGTGGCGCTCGGCCAGGATCACCGTGGTGCCGTTGGACAGCTTCGCGCGCTGCAGCGCGGGGAACTTGAGGTCGGGGAAGGACTCGGGCATCGGCACGCCGGTGCTGCGGTCGACCGCCGGCGCGGTGGTGGTGAACTTCGCGTCCACCGCCGGCAGCGTGAGCGCCGCCGGCGTCGCGGCCGGCTCTTCCGGAAGCGCGACGCGCTCGCCCGGCGCGATCACCAGCGTGTGGCTGCCGACGTCGACCCACTTGCGGCCCGCGGCCTGTACCTGCGCGACGGTCGCCGAGTCGAAGTTCGCCAGGGTGTCGCGGAAGCAGCCGGGATTGCCGGCGTAGACGGCGCACTCGGCCAGCGCGTCGGCCTTGCCGCCGAAGCCGCCGATGCGCTCGACGCCGCGGATGAAGGCGCCGCGCTGCACGGTCTTGGCGCGCTCGAGCTCGGCGGCGGTCGGGCCCTCGGCGAGCAGCTTCGTGATCTCCTCCTCGATCACCGCCTCCACCTTCGCCGGGTCCACGCCCTGCTTGACGGTGGCGACCACGCCGAAGTTCGAGCCCAGCTGCGATTCGGAGACGAAGGCGCTGATGTTGTCGACCAGCTTGTCGCGGTGCACGAGGCGCGCGTCGAGCCGAGAGGAATTGCTGCCGCCCAGCACGCCGGAGAGCAGGCGCAGCCGGTCGAGCTCGGCGCTGCCGTAGGCGGGGATGTTCCAGACCCGATAGATGCGCGACTGCGGCACCTTGTCGGTCATCGTCGAGCGCGTGTCGGCACTGCGCTTGGCGACGTCGACCTTCGGCTGCGCCATGGTCGGGCTGGCGGGGATGTGGCCGAAGTACTTCGCCACCTTCTCCTTCGCGGTGGCCACGTCGATGTCGCCGGCGAGCACCAGCACCGCGTTGTTCGGGCCGTACCAGGTGCGGAACCACTGCTTGACGTCGTCGAGCGAGGCGGCGTTGAGATCGTTCATCGAGCCGATCACGCCGTGGTGGTACGGGTGGCCCTTCGGATACAGCGCCTTGGTCAGCACGTCCCAGGCCTGGCCATAGGGCTGGTTCTCGCCCTGGCGCTTCTCGTTCTGCACCACGCCGCGCTGCTCGTCGAGCGCCTGCTGCGTGACGGCGCCGAGCAGGTGGCCCATGCGGTCGGACTCCATCCACAGCGCGGTGTCGAGCGCGGTGGTGGGCACGTTCTGGAAGTAATTCGTGCGATCCGTGTTGGTGGTGCCGTTCTGGCCGGTCACGCCGATCTGCTTGAAGGGCGCGAAGTACTCGCCCTTGTGGTTCTCGCTGGCCTGGAACATCAGGTGCTCGAACAGGTGGGCGAAGCCGCTGCGGCCGGCCGGCTCGTCCTTGCTGCCCACGTGGTACCAGATGTTGACCGAGACGATCGGCGCCTTGCGATCCGTGTGCACGATCACGCGCAGGCCGTTGGG
>CAZNRZ010000132.1:0-5499 GCA_964575535.1 uncultured Lysobacter sp.
AGCGCCGCCTTGTTCATCGCGCGATACGCGCCGCAGCAGTAGAGCGCGATGTCGACGCCTGCGTCCCGCAACTCATCGGTGGTGAAGAACGGCGTCGAGCCGAACTCGGTGAGGTTCGCCAGGATCGGCACCTTCACCGCCGCCTTGAACTTGCGGTAGTCGTCGAGCGAGGTCATCGCCTCGGGGAAGATCATGTCGGCGCCCGCCTCGACATAGGCCTGGGCGCGCTCGATCGCCGAATCGATGCCTTCCACCGCGGCGGCGTCGGTGCGCGCCATGATCACGAAGCTTTCGTCGGTGCGCCCATCGACGGCGGACTTCACGCGGTCGACCATCTCCGACATCGAAACCACTTCCTTGCCCGGCCGGTGCCCGCAGCGCTTCTGCCCGACCTGGTCCTCCATGTGCACGGCCGCCACACCGACGCGCTCGAAGCTGCGGATCGTGCGCGCGATGTTGAACGCGCCGCCCCAGCCGGTGTCGATGTCGACCAGCAACGGCATCTGCGTGGCGTCGACGATGCGACGCGCGTCGGTCAGCACGTCTTCCATGGTCGAAATGCCCAGATCCGGCATGCCCAGCGAGTTGGCGGCCACGCCGCCGCCCGAGAGATACAGCGCCCTGTAGCCGGTGCGCTTGGCCATCAGACCGGCGTACGCGGTGATCGCGCCCATGACCTGCAGCGGAGTCTCTTCGGAAAGTGCGGCGCGGAAACGCGCGCCTGCGGATGCAGTGGACATCATGACCTCGTGGAAGCGACGGATGGCACGCCGTTACGGGCGATCCGCCAGATGCGACGCCGCGCGTCGCGATGACGATGCGGCGATTCGACGCCGCCTAAGCGACGAAGGCGACCGGAGCCGCCTTCGTCATGCTGCTTACAGCAGGTGCGCGACGCCCTGCCGCTCTTCTTCAAGCTCGGCCAGCGTCCTGTCCATCGCCGCACGGCTGAACTCGTCGACGGGCAGGCCTTCCACGCGCGTGTACTCGCCGTTCGCGCAGGTCACCGGCACGCCGTACATCACGCCTTCCGGGATGCCGTAGCTGCCATCGGACGGCACGCCCATCGTCACCCACTTGCCGTCGGTGCCCAGCACCCAGTCGCGGATATGGTCGATCGCCGCATTCGCCGCCGACGCCGCCGACGACAGGCCGCGCGCCTCGATGATCGCCGCGCCGCGCTTGCCGACCTTCGGAATGAACTCGTTCGCGTTCCAGTCGGCGTCGTTGATCGTGTCCTTCAGCGACTGACCGTTGACCGTCGCGAAGCGGTAGTCGGGATACATCGTCGGCGAGTGGTTGCCCCAGACGACCAGCTTCTGGATGTCGCCCACGGCCACGCCGGCCTTGTTCGCGAGCTGCGACAGCGCGCGGTTGTGATCCAGGCGCAGCATCGCGGTGAAGTTGGCGGCCTTCAGGTCCGGCGCAGACTTCATCGCGATGTAGGCGTTGGTATTGGCCGGGTTGCCGACGACCAGCACCTTGACGTCGCGCGAGGCGACCTTGTTCAGTGCGGCGCCCTGCGCGGTGAAGATCTTCGCGTTCTCCAGCAGCAGGTCCTTGCGCTCCATGCCCGGGCCGCGCGGACGCGCACCGACGAGCAGCGCGATGTCGGCGTCCTTGAACGCGACTTCCGCGTCGTCCGTACCCACCATGCCGGCCAGCAGCGGGAACGCGCAGTCCTCGAGCTCCATCATCACGCCCTTGAGCGCGGCCTGCGCCTTCTCCATCGGCAGCTCGAGCATCTGCAGGATGACGGGCTGGTCCTTGCCGAGCATCTCGCCGGAGGCGATGCGGAACAGCAGCGAGTAACCGATCTGGCCGGCTGCACCGGTGACGGCGACGCGGACGGGGGTCTTCATGAAGGAACTCCGTGAATCAGGTGTGGGGTTGTCTTGCGAATGTTCCTGGATGCCGCCGTCCTTGCCGGACGGCTTGGACGCGGAGCTCAACGCCTCCGCGTCCATCGGTCAGGCGAGTTCCGCGAAGAACTCGCGGAAACGCTCCAGGCCCGGCTGCAGCTGCGGCGTCGGGCAGGTGTAGCTGATGCGCAGCGCGCGGGGTTCGCCGAAGGCCGAGCCCGGCACGCAGGCCACGCCCTTGGTCTCCAGCAACGCGTTGCAGAAGTCGACGTCGTTGCCGATCTTGGTGCCGCTCGGCCCGTGCGTCCTGCCGAAGGCGCAGCTGATGTCCGGGAATACGTAGAACGCGCCTTCGGGGCGCGGACAGACGAGACCGGGGATGCTATCCATCACCGCCATCACCTGATCGCGCTTGGCCTGGAACTCGGCGCACTTGCTCGTCGGGATGTCCTGCGGGCCGGACAGGGCGGCCACCGCGGCGGCGTTGGTCACTTCCGGGAGGTTGGTGATGTGGTTCGAGTTCATCGTCACGATGGCCTGAGCCACGACTTCCGGCCCGGCCATGAAGCCCACGCGCCAGCCCGGCATGCCGTACGTCTTCGACAGCGAGTCGATGAAGATCACGCGATCGCGCAGCTCGGGGCGGGCGTGCACGAAGTTGTGGTAGCCGACGCCGTCGAAAATCATGCGGTTGTAGATGTCGTCGGTGATGACCCAGGTATCCGGGTACTTCGCGATGACGTCGGCGAGCGCGGCGATCTCGTCCTTCGAATAGACCATGCCGGTCGGGTTCGAGGGATTGTTGAACAGGAAGACGCGCGGCTTCTTGGCGAGCGCCGCGTCCAGCTGCGCGGGCGTGAGCTTGTAGTTCTGCCCGGCCGGGCACGGCAGCAGATCGATCTTCGCGTTGAGGATCTCCGCGATGTCGACGTAGCTGGTCCAGTATGGCGTCGGGAAGGCGATGGTGTCGCCCTCGTCGAGCAGCGCCTCGCAGAGGTTGTAGATGACGTGCTTGGCGCCGATGCCGGTGGCGACGTTGGCGCGCGTGTAGCCGGTCAGGCCGATGGCCTCGATGTGCGCGAGGAAGGCGTCGAGCAGCGCATCTGGGCCGCGGTTACTGCCGTACTGGCCGCTGTCGTGCTTGAGCGCCTCGGCGGCGGCGGCATAGACGTGGTCGCCGGGCAGGAAGTTCGGCACGCCGATCGAGAAGCTGATGATGTCGCGGCCTTCGGCCTTCAGGCGCTTGGCCTTTTCGGCAACCTGCATGATCGCGCTGGGCTTTGCGCGGCCGATGCGCGAGGCGAGCTGGGGCATCGCGGAACCTCGGAAAATATGCGGCGAAAGGGCCGGCCGAGGCGCGACGGCGCGGGGCCGGAACAGCGGCGGAATGGTATCACGTGAAACCATTTCGGCCGGCCGCGGCGGACACGAAAACGCCCGCCGGCTCGCACCGGCGGGCGTTGCTCATCGCAGGCCGGTTTACGGGCGCGCGTTGGCGTCGAGCGTGCGGTTCCAGTCGGCGACGCGGTCGGCCTGCGCGGCGAGCGCGGCGTCGGCATCGCCTTCGATCTTCACCGAACGGATGATGTCGCCCTGCTTCACCGAGTCGACGATCTCCTGCCCTTCGAGCACCTTGCCGAAGACGGTGTGCTTGCCGTCGAGCCAGGGCGTGGCGACGTGGGTGATGAAGAACTGGCTGCCGTTGGTGCCCGGGCCGGCGTTGGCCATCGACAGCACGCCGCGCTCGTGGCCCAGGCCGTTGCGGGTCTCGTCCTCGAACTTGTAGCCGGGGCCGCCGGTGCCGGTGCCCTTGGGGCAGCCGCCCTGGACCATGAAATCGTTGATGACGCGGTGGAACGAGAGGCCGTCGTAGAACCCGCGCCGGGCGAGGTTCACGAAGTTGGCGACGGTGAGCGGCGCCTTGTCGGCAGCGAGCTCGACGCGGATCGGGCCACGGTCGGTGTCGAAATGGGCGGTCAGGGCCATGCGGGGGACTCGAACGGGAGGGCGCCGCATGGTGCCAGAACCGGTGGACCCCTGTCGCCACGCCCGCTCCACGGCCGGTTGGCGGCGGGTCCGCAGCGCCGCCCCGCGCCGCGCTATACTTTCCGGCTTCCCTTTCCGGCTTGCGCCTCACGGCGTCTTTTCGCATGTCCATCGAACGCCTGCGCAACATCGCCATCGTCGCCCACGTCGACCACGGCAAGACCACCCTCGTCGATTGCCTCCTCAAGCAGTCCGGCACGCTCAACGAGCGCACCGTGCTCGCCGAGCGCGTGATGGACAGCAACGACCAGGAAAAGGAACGTGGCATCACGATCCTCGCGAAGAACACCGCGATCACCTGGAACGGCAACCGCATCAACATCGTCGACACCCCGGGCCACGCCGACTTCGGCGGCGAGGTCGAGCGCGTGCTTTCGATGGTCGACTCCGTGCTGATCCTCGTCGACGCGATGGACGGCCCCATGCCGCAGACGCGCTTCGTCACGCAGAAGGCGTTCGCGATGGGCTTCAAGCCGATCGTCGTCGTCAACAAGATCGACCGCCCGGGCGCGCGTCCGGACTGGGTGATCGACCAGGTCTTCGACCTGTTCGACAAGCTCGGCGCCACCAACGAGCAGCTCGACTTCCCGATCGTCTACGCCTCGGCGCTGCACGGCTATGCCAGCCTCGACGATTCCGCGCGCAGCGGCGACATGACCCCGCTGTACGAAGCGATCATGCAGCACGTGCCGGCGCCGAGCGTCGATCCGGATGGCGCGTTCCAGATGCGCATCAGCCAGCTGGACTACAGCAACTTCGTCGGCCTGATCGGCGTCGGCCGCATCCAGCGCGGCAAGGTCCGCACGAACATGCCGGTCAGCATCGTCGACCGCGAAGGCAAGAAGCGCCAGGGCAAGGTGCTGCAGGTGCTGGGCTTCATGGGCCTCGAGCGCATCGAGGTGGCGGAGGCCGAGGCCGGCGACATCATCGCCATCTCCGGCGTGCAGGAGCTGGGTATTTCCGACACCGTCTGCGCGCTCGACACCCCGGAAGCGCTGCCGGCGCTCACCGTCGACGAGCCGACGATCTCGATGACCTTCCAGGTCAACAACTCGCCGTTCGCCGGCAACAAGGATCTCTCCGGCGGCAAGTTCCTCACCAGCCGCCAGCTGCGCGAGCGTCTGGAGCGCGAGACGCTGCACAACGTCGCGCTCAAGGTCGAGGAAGGCTCGGACCCGGACAAGTTCCTCGTCTCCGGCCGCGGCGAGCTGCATCTGTCCGTGCTGATCGAGAACATGCGTCGCGAAGGTTTCGAGCTCGCGGTGTCGCGCCCGGAAGTCATCATCAAGGAGATCGACGGGCAGATGATGGAGCCGGTCGAGCAGCTCGTCGTCGACATCGAGGAGCAGCACCAGGGCGGCGTGATGGAGAAGCTGGGCACCCGCAAGGCGCAGCTGAAGAACATGGAGTCCGACGGCAAGGGCCGCGTGCGCCTCGACTACATGATTCCGGCGCGCGGCCTGATCGGCTTCCAGAACGAGTTCAAGACGCTCACGCAGGGCTCGGGCCTGCTGTTCCACGTGTTCGACCACTACGGCCCGAAGGAACAGGGCGCGATCGCCAAGCGCATCAACGGCGTGATGATCGCCAA
>CAZNRZ010000133.1:0-3445 GCA_964575535.1 uncultured Lysobacter sp.
TCGTCCAGGATCGGGCAGTCCGGCCGGCCGTCGCCGTGGCAGCGGGCGGCGAGATGCTGCAGCGTGCGCTGCATGGCCTGCATCGCGCTGATCCGCTCCGACAGCTCGTCGGCATGCTGTTGTGCCAGGCGCTTGACCTCGCGGCTGGCGCGCGCGCGGTCGTTCCACAGGCCCAGCAGCTCATCGATCTGCTTCATGGAAAAGCCGAGGTCGCGGGCGCGGCGGATGAAGCGCAGGCGATGCACGTCGTCGTCGCTGTAGAGCCTGTAGCCGGCGTGGGTGCGCGCCGCCGCGGGAATCAGGCCGGTGCCTTCGTAGTGGCGGATCATCTTCGCGGACACGCCCGACAGCGCGGACGCCTCGCCGATGCCGTGCAGGCCCTGCTCCTTCGCGTCGGCGAGTTCGGGGCGCGGGGGATTACGCGGCATGGGCGGCCTCCTTCGGAGCGGGTGCGGGCACGGGCGTGGCGGCCGGCCGCCAGCGCCGCAGCAGCAGGGTGTTGGCGACCACGCTCACCGACGAGAAGGCCATCGCCGCGCCCGCGATCACCGGATCGAGCAGGCCGAACGCCGCGAGCGGGATGCCGACCACGTTGTAGCCGAACGCCCAGAACAGGTTCTGCCGGATCTTGCGCGTGGTGCGGCGCGAGACGTCGATGGCGGCCGCGACCAGGCCCACGTCGGGACGCATAAGGGTGATGCCAGCGGCGTGCATGGCAACGTCGGTGCCGGTGCCCATGGCGATGCCGACGTCGGCGGCGGCGAGCGCGGGCGCGTCGTTGATGCCGTCGCCCACCATCGCCACGGTGCCGCCGGCCTTCAGCGACTGCACGGCCTCCACCTTCGCGTCGGGCAACACGTTCGCGCGCACCTCGTCGATGCCCAGCGCCGAGGCCACGGCCCGCGCAGCGCCTTCGTTGTCGCCGGACACCATCACCGTGCGCACGCCGAGTGCATGCAGGCGCGCGACCGCCGCCGCGGCATCGGGCCGCGGCTGGTCGCGGAAGGCGAGCAGGCCTTCGAGGCGCGGGCCGTCGGCATCGACGCGGGCCAGCCAGGACACCGTGTGGCCGGTGGCGGCGAGGCCGTCGGCGCGGGCGGACATCGCGGCGAGGTCGACGCCGGCCTCGCGCATCATCGCCGCGCTGCCGAGCAGCAGCTCGTGGCCATCCACGCGTCCGCGCATGCCGCGGCCGGCGACGGCGCGCAGCTCCGTGGCGGCCGGCAGTGGCGCATCGCCACACGCATCGAGCACGGCGCGCGCCAGCGGATGCTCGCTGCCGGCCTGCAGCGCGGCGGCGCGCGCGAGCAGCGCATCGCGTGCATCGTCGGCCGCGATCGCTTCGACCAGCCGCGGGCGGCCGGTGGTCAGCGTGCCGGTCTTGTCGAAGGCGACGATGTCGACGCGATGCGCGCGCTCCAGCGCCTCGGCGTCCTTGACCAGGATGCCCGCGCGCGCGGCCACGCCGGTGCCCGCCATGATCGCGGTGGGCGTGGCCAGGCCGAGCGCGCACGGGCAGGCGATCACCAGCACCGCGACCGCATTGAGCACGGCCTGCGTCCAGTCGCCGCCGGCCAGGCCCCAGCCCAGCAGCGTGAGCAGCGCGAGTGCGACCACCACCGGCACGAACACCGCGCTGACCCGGTCCACCGTCTTCTGGATCGGCGCCTTCTTCGCCTGCGCGTCCTCGACCAGGCGGATGATGCGCGCCAGCGTGCTTTCACCGCCCACCGCGGTGGTGCGCGCGACCAGCAGGCCCTCGCCATTGACCGATCCGCCGGTGAGGCGATCGCCTTCGCCCTTGGCCACCGGCAGCGATTCGCCGGTGATCAGCGATTCGTCGGCATGGCTGCGGCCTTCGACGATCCGCGCATCGACCGGCACGCGTTCGCCCGGGCGCACCACGACCAGATCGTCCACACGCACCTCGCCGATCGGCACGTCGACGTCGCGGCCGTCTCGCCGCACGCGCGCGGTGGCGGGGCGCAGTGCCTGCAGCGCGCGGATGGCTTCGGTGGTCTGGCGCTTGGCACGCGCCTCGAGATGCTTGCCGAGCAGGATCAGCGTGATGATCACCGCCGAGGCCTCGAAATACAGCGGCTGTTCGCCGTGGTGCGGCGCCGGCTGCAGCAGGTGGTAGACGCTCAGGCCCCAGGCGGCCGACGTGCCGAGCGCTACCAGCAGGTCCATGTTGCCGGTGCGCGCGCGCAGGGCGTTCCACGCGGCGCGATAGAAGCGTGCGCCCAGCCAGAACTGCACGGGCGTGGCGAGCGCGAACTGCAGCCAGCCGGGCAGCATCCAGTGCTCGCCGACCAGCAGCCCGAGCATCGGCGCGGCCAGTGGAAGCGACAGCAGGATCGCGATCAGCAGATGCCGTGCATCGCGATCCATGCTTCGTACCGGCACGGCGGTTTCGCTGCCGGCCGGCGCATCGACGCGCGCCACGTAGCCCGCATCGGCGACCGCCGCGGCGAGCGTCACGTCATCGACCGAAGCCAGTGCCTGCACGCGCGCGCGCTCGGTGGCGAGGTTGACCGTCGCGCCCAGCACGCCCGGCACGCGGGCCAGCGCGCGCTCGACCCGGCCGACGCAGGAGGCGCAGGTCATGCCCTCGATGCGCAGGTCGACCTCGCGCCGGGCCACGCGGTAGCCCGCATTCTCGATCGCGCCCGCAACGGCCGCCGCATCCAGCGCCGCGCCGTGCACGTCCGCGACCTCGGTGGCGAGGTTGACGGTGGCGCCGTCGACGCCCGGCACGCCGCGCAGCGCGCGCTCGACGCGGCCCACACAGGACGCGCAGGTCATGCCCTCCACCGGAAGGCGCAGCGTGGATGGATGCGCGGTCGACGTGTTCATGGCGGCTCCCGGGGAAACGGTGATGCCAGTGTCGGCCTTCCCATGGTGGCAAGGTCAACACGGCGTTCGCTGAATCGCTGCGGGCGTAGCGCTTGACCTTCCCATGGGGGAATGCACGAGGCTGTCGCCACCGGCCCGGGCCGGGGGAGAACGACGATGCAGCTGAAAGTGGACGGCATGACCTGCGCGCATTGCGAGCGCGCGATCACCCGCGCGATCGAGGCCCTGGGCGGGCGGGCGCAGGTGGATCTCGCCGGCGGCCGGGTCACGGTGGAAGGCGTCGCCGACGAAGCGGCGGTGAGGCGGGCCATCGAAGGCGAGGGCTACGCCGTCGCGGCCGTTGATCCGGCGGTGCGCGATGAGGCCGAGGGCGGCTCGTGCTGCGGCGGCGGCTGCCATGGGTGAGCACGGCGTGGCTCCAGCCGGCCACGCCGCGCGCGCGATAAAGTAGCGCCATGCCCGCCGTCTCCCTCCTGCTGCGCCTGCTGCTCTGTCTGGTGCTGGTCGCCAACGGGCTGGGCGTGACGCAGGCGGCGACCGGCATGCGGCTCGCGCACCTCGCGCAGGCGGCGGTGGTCGCCGACGCGGG
>CAZNRZ010000133.1:3545-5375 GCA_964575535.1 uncultured Lysobacter sp.
CCACGTGCCGCCGCGGCTGCCCCATCTGATCCGACCTCCCATCGGCTAGGACGACGACGCGCCCCACGGGCGCGACCGGCACGCCCGGGCTTCGGCCCGTTGTCCTGTCCACTGGAGCGATCCATGCCATCCCGTTTTTCCGATGCCCCGTCCGCGGGCGTCGCCCTGTCCCGACGCCGTTTCGTGCAGGGCCTCGCCGCGGGCGGCGCCGTCGCCGCGTTCGGCCTGCCCGGTGTCGCACATGCACGGCAGGCGCCGCGCGTCGGCGACGTCAACGTGCTGCGCGGCACCGAGTTCGACCTCAGCATCGGTGAGACGCCGGTGAACTTCACCGGCCGCCTGCGGCCCGGCGTCACCATCAATGGCGGCATTCCCGGCCCGATCCTGCGCTGGCGCGAGGGCACCACGGTGAACCTGCGCGTGCGCAATGCGCTGCCGGCGGGCTCGATCCACGGCCACCAGACCTCGCTGCACTGGCACGGCATCATCCTGCCCGCGAACATGGACGGCGTGCCGGGTATTTCCTTCAACGGCATCGCGCGCGGCGAGGCCTACCACTACCGCTTCGACGTCAACCAGGCCGGCACCTACTGGTACCACTCGCATTCGGCCTTCCAGGAACAGGCAGGCGTCTACGGCGCGCTGATCATCGATCCCGCCGGCAGCGAACCCTTCGCCTTCGATCGCGACTACGTCGTGCTGCTCAGCGACTGGACCGACCTCGATCCCGCCCGGCTGTTCGCGCGGCTGAAGAAGATGTCGGACTACGACAACCTCTACAAGCGCACCGTCGCCGACTTCATGCGCGACGCGCAGCGCCAGGGCCTCGGCGCAACGCTCGAGGACCGCGCGATGTGGGGCGAGATGCGCATGACGCCGACCGACCTCTCCGACGTCAACGCGAACACCTACACCTACCTGATGAACGGCACGACCACGCTGGGCAACTGGACCGGCCTGTTCCGCTCCGGCGAGAAGCTGCGCCTGCGCATCATCAACGGCTCGGCGATGACGTATTTCGACGTGCGCATCCCGGGGCTGAAGATGACCGTGGTGGCCGCCGACGGCTTGCCGGTGCATCCGGTCACCGTCGACGAATTCCGCATCGCCACCGCCGAGACCTTCGACGTGATCGTCGAGCCCAGCGGGCAGGATGCATTCACCCTGTTCGCGCAGGATTCGGCACGCACCGGCTACGTCTCGGGCACGCTGGCGGTGCGCGAAGGCCTGCGCGCGCCGATCCCGCCGCTGGATGCGCGGCCGATCCTGACCATGCGCGACATGGCGATGGACCATGGCGCGCACGGCGGCATGGACCATGGCAGCCACGCAAATGCGGCCGCGACGTCGGATATGCATGCGGGGCACGACATGGCGGGCATGGATCACGCGGCGCACGGCGCAGTGGCCGATCCGCATGCGGGCCATGCGATGCCTGCCACGAATGGTGGTGAGGCTTCGCCCGCACATGCGATGCCCGGCATGGATCATGGGGCGAGCGCCGTCATGCAGCAGCATCCCGCCAGCGAACGCGGCAATCCACTGGTCGAAAGCCAGGCGATGACGCCGACCTCGCGCCTGGACGATCCCGGCAACGGCATGGGCACGGACGGCCGCAAGGCGCTGAGCTACTCGATGCTGCGCAGCCTGTTCGCCGATCCCGACGGCCGCGAGCCCGGCCGCACGCTGGAGATGCACCTCACCGGGCACATGGAGAAGTTCGCCTGGTCGTTCGACGGCCTCAAGCATTCGCAGTCCGGCCCGATCCGGCTCAACTACGGCGAGCGCATGCGCATCACGCTGGTCAACGACACGATGATGTCGCACCCG
>CAZNRZ010000134.1:0-5314 GCA_964575535.1 uncultured Lysobacter sp.
CGGGCGGGCTAGGCTCGGCGCTTCCGATTCCGGAAAGGGGAGTTCCGAATGCGTCGTCTGATCCTGCCCGCGCTGCTCGGCGGGCTGCTCTCGCTCACCGCGCAGGCCGCGGAAACCGATCGCTGGCAGGTGCCGGTGGCCGTCAAGAAGCTCGACAACGGCCTCACCGTCGTCGTCTCCGAGGACCGCAGCTCGCCCACCGTCGGCGTCAGCGTGGTCTACCACGTCGGCATGCGGCTCGAGCCGCGCGATCGCACCGGCTTCGCGCACCTGTTCGAGCACCTGATGTTCGAGGGCACGCCGAACGCGAAGGAAGGCGTGTTCGACAAGGTGATCACCGGCGGCGGCGGGCGCAACAACGGCTCCACGCGCCCGGACTTCACCAACTACATCGAGGTCGCGCCGGCGACCGCGCTCGAGCCGATCCTGTGGCTCGAAGCCGATCGCATGAAGACCCTCGACTTCAATCCCACCACGCTCAAGAACCAGCAGGACGTGGTCAAGGAAGAGATCCGCGTCAACGTGAAGAACCAGCCCTATGGCGGCTTCATGTGGATCGACATCGGCCAGCAGGCGTTCCAGAAGTGGGAGAACAACCACGACGGCTACGGCAGCTTCGAGGATCTCGAAGGCGCGAGCCTCGAGGACGTCGCCGCCTTCCATCGCGACTACTACGGCCCCAACAACGCCGTACTCGGCATCGCCGGCGACATCTCGCCGGAGGAAGGCTTCAAGCTCGCCCAGAAGTATTTCGGCGGCATCGAGGCACGCGCCACGCCGAAGGCGCCGGACTTCCGCGAAGGCCTCAACACGCAGGAAAAGCGCATCCAGCAGAGCGATGCGCTGGCGCAGGTGCCGGCGATCGCGGCCGCGTGGAAGATGCCCGACCGCGGCAGCAAGGACCAGGCCGCGATGGCGGTGCTCGGCGACGTGCTCGCCGGCGGCGATGCGTCGCGTTTCTACCAGGGCCTGGTCAAGGGCCGCGAGCTCGCGCTCAACGTCGAATCGCTCTACGGGCTGACGAGCCCGTGGGAATACGACGGCCCGACGCTGTTCACCGTCTTCGCACTCTACAAGCCGACGACGAACGCGGACGCCGTGCTCGCCGCGCTCGACGAGGAGATCGCGAAGGTCGCCAATGACGGCGTGACCGACGCCGAGCTGGCGCGGGTCAAGACCCGCATGCTGGCCGACTGGTACAACGGCCTGGAAGCCTTCATCAACCGCGCCGACACGCTGGCCAAGCTGCAGACCCTGTGGGGCGATGCCAACGTGGTCAACGAGATCCCGAAGTGGATCGAGGGCGTCACCAGCGCCGACCTGCAGCGCGTCGCGAAGACGTACCTGACGCGCGCCAACCGCACCGTCATCGACCGCGTGCCCGCCGCAATGGCGAAGGCGCCGGCGCCGGCCGCGTCGAAGTAAGGAGATGACGATGAAGAAGATCACGATGCTCGCATTCGCCGTGGCCGCGCTGCTGGCCAACGCAGCCGTCGCCGGCCCGAAAGCCGAACTGCCGAAGGAGCTGCCGCCGTTCGCGAAGGACGGCGCGCTGCCCGTGCCGCAGATCGAGAAGAAGCTGCTCGCCAACGGGCTGGAAGTCTGGGTGGTGCAACGCGACGGCCTGCCGCGCGTCGACGCCGTGCTGGCCATGCGCGGCGCGGGCCTGGCCGCGGACGGACCGGATGCGTCGGGCTTCGCCAGCCTGCTGGCCGGCCTGCTCAGCGAAGGCACGGAGAAGCGCAGTTCGCGCGAGATCGCCGAGACCGCGCAGGGCCTGGGCGGCTCGGTCGGCGCCGGCGCCAGCGCCGATGGCATCAGCGTCTACGGCAACGCGCTCGCATCGCGCGCGCCGCAGATGCTCGCGCTGCTGGGCGAGATCGCACGCATGCCGAGCTTTCCGGAGAACGAGGTGCGCCTGGCGCAGGCCAACGCCCTGCAGGGCCTGAAGGCGGCCGAGGCGCAGCCGGGCTTCAAGGCCGAGCGCGCGCTGTCGCAGGCGGTCTACGGCGATCATCCGTACGCCCGCACGCAGCCGACCGAGGCCTCGATCACCGCGGTCACCCGTGATGCGCTGAGCCGGGCGCATGCCGCGCGCTTCCGTCCGGATCGCGCGCTGCTGGTCGTGGCCGGGCGCATCGCCCCGGCCGAGGCCTTCCGCGCCGCGGAAGCCGCGTTCGGCGACTGGAAGGCCACGGGCGCGGCAGGCGGCGAAGTCGCGGCGGCGGCGCGCAGCACCGCGCCGTCCTACGTGCTGATCGACCGCCCCGGCAGCGTGCAGTCGGCCATCCGCCTCGGCCGCCCGGCCATCGCGGCGACCGACGCCGACTACATCCCGCTGCAGCTGGCGGGCACGGTGCTCGGCGGCAGTTTCAGTTCGCGGCTGATGCAGAACCTGCGCGAGGACAAGGGCTATACCTACGGCGCGCGGGGCGGGCTCAACGTGCTGCGCGCCGGCGGGCGCGTCACCGCATCGGCCGACGTGCGCAACGAGGTCACCGGCGCGGCGCTCAAGGAGTTCACCGCCGAGCTCGCGCGCATGGGCAGCGAGCCCGTGCCCGCGCAGGAGCTGGAGGACACCAAGCGCTACGTCGCCGGTGGCTACCTCATCACCAACCAGATGCAGGGTGCGGTGGCGTCGACGCTGGCCGGCAACTGGCTGGTCGGCCTGCCGGCGGAGTTCCTCGGCGCCTACGTGCCGAAGATCCGCGCGGTGGACGCGGGGCAGGTGCAGGCGATGGGCCGCAAGTACCTCGACCCGAAGGCGATGTCGATCGTGGTGGTCGGCGATCCGGCGGCGGTGGCCGAGCAGCTGAAGGCCTACGGGACGTTCGAGCAGCGCGACCGCTGAGCGGGATCACCGGCTGCATGGGGCGGGCGACGGTGCGAGCCGTCGCCCGTTCCGTTTGTGCGATGCGTCGCTCGCCACGGACCTGTGCATGACAGTTGATGGGCCGCGCGGAAACCGGGCAGGCGGAGGCTGCCGCCGCCGATGCGCGCCTGGAGCTCCGCATCGTTATCACCCGGCTGCGCATCCGCCGCGATGGCCGCTGCCACGCCCTGTCCACCCGGCCCCGCGCATGCTGCCGGGCCCAGACGAGCCGGGAGCCCGTGATGTCCCACCACGAAGCCGCCATGCACGAGTGCATCGATCACTGCACGCGCTGCCACGCCACCTGTGTCGAAACCATCCGCCATTGCCTGGAGCAGGGCGGGGCGCATGCGGAGGCGGCGCACCTGTCGCTGATGCAGACCTGCGCGGACATCTGTCGCACCAGCGCCGACGCGATGCTGCGCGGCGATCACGCGCACGTGCACACCTGCCGTGCCTGCGCGGAGATCTGCCGCCTCTGCGCCGAAGCCTGCGAGGCGATGGGCGACGACGCGCGCATGCGCGAATGCGCCGAAGCCTGCCGCCGCTGCGAGCAGAGCTGCGCGCGCATGGCCGCCTGACGCACGTGCCCGCGAACGCGGCCGTATGATCGCGGGCCTACCCCCGAAAAGACGCCGCGCGTGAGCCTGCTGGACTGCATCGAGAAGGAAACCGGCGCGGACCCGCGCTGGAGCGTCATCTGGCTGCATGGCCTCGGCGCCGACGGCAGCGACTTCGCACCGCTGGTGCCCGAGCTCGTGCGCGGCGACTGGCCGGCGATCCGCTTCGTGTTCCCGCACGCGCCCGTACAGCCGGTGACCATCAACGGCGGCATGCGCATGCGCTCCTGGTACGACATCGTCAGCTTCGACCTCGCTGGCCGCGCGGATTCGAAGGGCGTGGACGAATCGGTCGCGCGGGTCGAGGCGCTGATCGCGCGCGAGATCGAACGCGGCGTCCCGGCATCGCGCATCGTGCTCGCGGGGTTCTCGCAGGGCGGCGCGGTGACGCTGGCCGCCGGCCTGCGCCGCGCGGAGCCGCTCGCGGGCCTGGTCGCGCTGTCCACCTACCTGCCACTGGGCACCGACGCGCTCGCGCGGCTGGGCGAGACATCCGCTCCGGCGCGGCGCCAGCCCGTCTTCATCGCGCATGGCCGGCAGGATCCGGTGGTTCCCTTTACTGCAGGCCAGGACGCCGTGCGTCGCCTGCGCGAACTCGGCATGGAGGTCGAATGGCAGGACTACCCGATGGCCCATCAGGTGTGCCTGGAGGAGATCGACGATCTGCGACGCTGGTTCGCGTCGCGGCTGTCCGCCGAGGCGCATTCAGGCTGACCCCCCTTCCACCGCGCCCCGCGGAGGCTAATATCGGCCCGGGGGGGTATCGGCGGAGGGGAACGTGGATACGCTGAAGGTCGTGATCGCCGATGACGAGCCGCTGGCACGCGATCGGCTTCGCGCATTGCTGGAAGAACAACCCGGTATCCGCGTGGTCGCGGTCGCCGGCGATGGCGAGCAGGCGCTGCACGCGGTCGCCGAGCACCATCCGGACCTCGTGCTGCTGGACATCTCGATGCCCGGCATGGACGGGCTCGAAACCGCGCGCCATCTCGCGGCCAGCGAGCCGCGCCCGGCCGTGGTGTTCTGCACCGCGTTCGACGCGCACGCGCTCTCGGCCTTCGAGGCCGAGGCCATCGACTACCTGGTCAAGCCCGTGCGCGCCGAACGCCTCGCCGCGGCGCTCGAGCGCGTGCGCCGGCTCACCGCCGGGCGCGCCAACGGGAATGGGGCGTCCAAGCGCACGCACCTGTGCGCGCGCCTGCGCGGCAGCCTGCGCCTGATTCCCATCGACGACATCCACTACCTGCAGGCCGAGGAGAAGTACGTCGTCGTGCACCACGCGCGTGGCGAGGATCTCATCGAGGAATCGCTGAAGTCGCTGGAAGAGGAATTCGGCGACCGCTTCGTGCGCATCCACCGCAACTGCCTCGTCGCGCGGCACGAGCTCATCGAGCTCAAGCGTGGCCCCGACGGCCACGTGCACGCCGTGCTGCGCCACGGCCGGCAGCCGCTGGAAGTGAGCCGGCGTTGCGTGTCGTCGCTGCGGGAGCGGCTGGAGCATCTTTGACTGGTGATTCGTGATGGGTGATTCGAAGGGGCGGGCGCGACGCCGCCGGCCGCTGGGCAGGCGATGAAAGTCCCGGTAGTGCCGGCTCGCTAGAATTGCCCGCACGCTTTCACCGACGCCCGCCGTGACGAATCACGAATCACCCATCACCCATCACGTCCTGCGCATCGCCACCCGCAAGAGCCCGCTCGCGCTGTGGCAGACCGAACACGTCGCCGCGCGCCTGCGCGAGGCGCATCCGGGGCTGGTCGTCGAACTGGTGCCCATGAGCACGCGCGGCGACGAGGTGCTGGACCGCTCGCTCGCCGCGATCGG
>CAZNRZ010000135.1:0-5288 GCA_964575535.1 uncultured Lysobacter sp.
CCTCCCGCCGGCGCGTCAGCCCACCAGTTTCCCGAGCATGCGCAGGCCGCCGGTCCACACGCCGATGGCCGTGCCCAGGCTGGTCAGGAAGAAGTTGAGAAGCACGCGGGCGACGCGGTTTCGCCACCAGCCGCCGACGTTCTGCACGTCGTCGCGCAGGGCCATGAAGTCGGCATAGGTCGGCTTGCGCACCCACGCTTCGACGAGTGCGCTCAACGTGCCCGAGGCGAGGGCAGGGTGCAGCGGGGTGATCGGCGACGCCAGGAACGCAACGAGGATGCTCAGCGGATGCCCGCCTGCGAGAGCGCAGCCCAGCGCGCCGAGCAGACCCGTCGCGAGCACCCACTGCACAAGCAGCTCGGCACCGACGTCCACGCCGCCGCGGTACACACCCCACGCGAAGCCGCCGATCACGAACGCGATCAGCGCCAGCGTGAACCACGGGACCTCACTCTTCTTCGGCTTGGCCTCCAGCGACTCGCGTACCGACGCCGCGGGGGCCTGGTCCTCGCGAAGGTGGCGTGCCATTCCCTGCAGATGGCCCGCGCCCACCACGGCGAGCACCTCGCGCGCGTCGCTGGCCGTCTCGCGCAGGCGGGCGGCCATGTAGCGGTCGCGCTCGGCGATCACGGTTTCGTACAGCGCGGGGCTGCCACTGGCGAATTCGCTGAAGGTCGACTCCAGCACGCTCCCCTGCTTGAGGCGCTCGATTTCCGACGCCTCGATCTCCTCGTTCGCGAACAGGGTGGTGACGAGTCCCGCGCCGAGCTTCGCGCGCTGCCACCAGCCAAGACGATCGGACGCCCGCTTGAACGTCGTGCCGACGTCGCGATCGATCAGGTGCACCGGAAGCTCGCGTGCCCGGGCATCGAGCACGGCGCGCTTGAGCTCCGCACCAGGCTCGATGCCGAGTTGTTCCGCAAGCCGGCGCTGGTAGGCGGCCAGCGCGAGATTGGCCGCGAACAGCGCCGTGCGCCCGCTGCGGATCACCTGCACCAGGTCGAGCTTCGCCAGCGCATCGGGGTCGGTGAGCGCCTGCGCGCGCTGCGGATCGAGTTCGACGGCCACGGCGTCGAACGCCCCGCTCGCGACCGCACCCTCCACGGCGCGCACGCTTTCGGGCGAGACGTGCGCGGTGCCCAGCAGCGTGTAGCGCACGCCATCGCGCTCGACGATGGCATGGGGCTGATGCGCGAGGATCGCGGCGAGATCGTTGTCGGTGTCCATGGCGCTCCAAAAAAATCGGCGCCTGCCGGCGCCGCGAATCCAGATTAGGCAGTCGGGCCGCGCTCCGCAAACGGTCGCGGCGCAACCGGACGAGAATCACACCTGCCGTGGCTTCGATGCGCTGCCGGCGTCCGGGAGGAGCGAGGCGGACGCCTCGCGCGAACGCATGTCCGACCCGGGGCGCCGTACAGGCGATCAGCATCCCGACGACGACCGCCGCGCCCTCAGTCGCGATAGCGCTTGAGCAGGTCGCCGTAGGCGTCGATGCGTCGATCGCGCAGGAATGGCCAGATGCGGCGCACGTCCTCGCTGCGGCGCAGGTCCACTTCGGCCATCAGCACCTCCGCCTGCTGCGTGCCGGCTTCGGCGAGGAACTCGCCCTGCGGCCCGAGCACGTGGCTGGAGCCCCAGAAATCGATGCCCGACCGCCCGATGGGCGAGGCCTCGTGGCCGATGCGGTTGCACGAAAGCACGGGCAGCCCGTTGGCCACCGCGTGCCCCCGATGCGAGAGGATCCACGCGTTGCGCTGGCGATCCTTCTCGTCCTGCGCATCCTCCGGGTCCCAGCCGATCGCGGTGGGATAGAGCAGCAGGTCGGCGCCCGCGAGCGCCATCAGGCGCGCGCCCTCGGGATACCACTGGTCCCAGCAGACCATCACGCCCAAGCGGCCGACCGACGTGTCGATCGGATGGAAACCCATGTCGCCCGGGGTGAAGTAGAACTTCTCATTGAAGCCGGGATCGTCGGGGATGTGCATCTTGCGGTACTTGCCCGCGATGCTGCCGTCCCTTTCGAGAACGACCGCCGTGTTGTGGTACAGCCCGGCGCCGCGACGCTCGAACAGCGAGCTCACGATCACCATGCCGTGTTTCTTCGCCAGCTCCGACAGGCGCTGCGTGCTCGGCCCCGGGATCGGCTCGGCGTTCTCGAACTCGCCCACGCACTGGTGCTGGCAGAAGTAGGCACCGTTGTGCAGCTCCTGCAGCAGCACCAGCTTCGCGCCGTTGCCGGCGGCTTCGCCCACGCGCTTTTCGACGACTTCGAGATTGGCTTCCGCCGAACCGTGGTTGCGCTCCTGGATGAGCGCGACGGGCAGGATCTTCTTGCCGGACATCAAACCACTCCTTCGGGCAGCTGCATGGTGATGCAGTGCAGGCTGCCGTTCTGCCAGATCAACGGGCGACAGGGGACCATCACGATCTCGCGGTCCGGGAACGCCTCGCGCAGCACCGCTTCGGCGCGCGCATCCGCCTCGTCACCGTATGCCGGCGCGATCACAGCACCGTTGACGATGAGGAAATTCGCGTAGCTCGCCGCCAGCCGCCGGCCCTCGTCGACGATGGGCTGCGCCCACGGCAGCTCGAACAGGCGATAGGGCCGTCCGTCCTTCGTGCGCAGCCCCGCGAGTTCGGCTGCCATCGCACGCAGGTGGGGGTAGTGCGAGTCCGAAGGATCGTCGCAACCCTGGTAGACGATCGAGTCCTCCGAGGCGAAACGGGCGAGCGTATCGATGTGCGCGTCGGTGTCGTCGCCTTCGAGGTAGCCGTGGTCGAGCCACAGCACGCGCTCCTGCGCCAGCCACCCGGCGAGCCGTGCGGACAGGTCCTCGCGCGATGCATCCGGATGGCGGTGGTTGAGGCACTGCCAGGTGGTGAGCAGGGTGCCCGCGCCGTCGGTGTCGATCGCGCCGCCTTCCAGCGCGAAGGGGATGGACTCGCGTTCGGCACGTTCGAACAGGCCGCCTCGCTCGAGATTCTCGACCAGCGCATCGTCGAGGCTGGCCTCGAACTTGCCGCCCCAACCGGTGAAGCGGAAATCGAGCAGGCGATAGCCGTCGCGCGTGCGCAGCGTGATCGGGCCGGAATCGCGCAGCCAGGTGTCATCGTAGGGAACGCGCACGAAGCGCACGCGCTCGAGGTCCACGCCGGCACCGGTCAGCTGCGACCGGGCGTGCGCCTCCAGCGCCTCGTCAGGGACGCAGACGATCGCGCGCTGGAAGCGGACGATGGCCGCGACCAGCGCCACGTACGTCGTCTCCACCGCGGCGAGCCGCTCGGCCCAGTCCGTCCCTTCGTGCGGCCACGCGATCAGCACCGCGGACTGCGGCTCCCACTCCGCGGGGAGGCGGACGTCGGCATGCGTCATCGGGCGGCTCAGCGGATGGCCGGCTTGGGGCCGATCTCGGCGGCGTCCGCCTTGTTCGCCACCGCGTCGATCACGCGGCTGCGTTCGAAGTAGACGGTGAAGCCGGGATAGACCCAGCGATGGATGGTCGGCCACTGGCGCTTCTGGCCGCCTGCGGGCTCCATGCGGCTGGCCGGCTCGCCGAAGCGGGCGCGGACCTCGGCCATCCCCATGCCACGCGCGGGAACCGCGCCCTGTTCCTGCGCCACGCGCTCGACCAGCAACGTCTCGGCGAAGGCGGGTGCGGCTAGGAAAAGCAGGGCGGCAAACACGGCAGGACGCAGCATGGGGCGCTCCGGTGTGAAGGAAGGGGCGATTGTATGCAGGTGCGGCCGACGCGCCCGTGCAGGCGCCGTCACCGCCACAAACGCGAAAGCCGCCTTCCGGCGGCTTTCGGGCGAACCGGCAGGATCCGGCGCGATCAGCGCTGGCGAGCCTTGAAACGCGGGTTCGACTTGCAGATCACGAAGACCTTGCCGCGGCGGCGAACGACCTTGCAGTCACGGTGACGGGCCTTCGCCGACTTCAGGGAGGACAGGACCTTCATGGCAAACCTCGAAAACGGGAAGTGGGACGAACGAAGCCGCGCATTGTAGCGGCATAAGGTTTTGATAATCAACGGCTTCGATGGGCCGGCGGCGGCGTGGCCGCACATCCCGCCGCGGTGGCCGTCTCCTGACGCCTCCAGACGATGCCCGGACGCGCCGCGGCAGGCATATGAATGGGCATTTCCACCCGGACGCGCGAGAATGCGGTGATGGATCACGCCGCCCCCGTTCTCACCATCGACGGCCCCTCCGGCTCCGGCAAGGGCACCATCAGCCGCCTCGTCGCCCAGCGACTGGGCTGGCATTACCTCGACTCCGGCGCGCTGTATCGCGCGATCGGCGTCGCCGCTGGCTGGGCGGACCTCGATCTCAGCGACCCGGGCGCCCTGGTGCGATGCGCATTCGACAGCCGGATCGACTTCCGCGACGAAGACGAGCTGCGCATCCTGATCAACGGCCGCGACGCCACCGACGAGATCCGCACCGAGACGGCCGGCGCGGCCGCTTCGGCCATCGCGGCGATTCCGGAGGTCCGCACGGCACTGAAGGAGCGGCAGCGGGTATTCCGCCAGTCGCCCGGGCTGGTGGCGGACGGGCGCGACATGGGCACCGTGATCTTCGCGGATGCGGCCACCAAGGTCTTCCTCACCGCCAGCGCCGAGGAACGGGCCGAGCGGCGGTATAAGCAGTTGAAGGAAAAGGGAGTTTCCGTTAACTTGGGCGATCTGCTGCGGGAGATTCTCGCCCGCGACGCCCGCGATGCCTCCCGCGCGGTGGCCCCACTGCGACCGGCCGAAGACGCCGTCTGCATTGATACCACCGGCACGGGCATCGAGGCGGTGGTCGAACGCGTGCTGTCCCTGGTCCAGCGATAACCGCGAACCGCTCGCGGTTCCGCGTGGAATCGAATCCGGACGGGAGCGCCACGCCGTGAGGCCGGCAGAACCGGCCCGTCGCGACTGAGCGACGGATTTCCAACAGCACGGCGCGCATCCCGCGCGCCACTCAACGGGTGGGTCGAGCGACGATGCCGATCGGCATGTGCACGGCCCGTGTGTCCAACAGAGCAACTCTCCAATGACCGAATCATTTGCCGAACTGTTTGAAGCCAGTCAAGCCAACCTGGCGAAGCTGAAGCCGGGCTCGATCGTCACCGGTATCGTCGTCGATGTGCGCGGCGACGTGGTGATCATCAACGCCGGCCTGAAGTCCGAAGGCATCGTGCCGATCGAACAGTTCCGGAACGACGCCGGCGAGATCGACGTGGGCGTGGGCGACGAAGTCAAGGTCGCGCTCGACTCGCTCGAGAACGGCTTCGGCGAAACCGT
>CAZNRZ010000136.1:0-5141 GCA_964575535.1 uncultured Lysobacter sp.
GCGAACGGGTGCGTATGTCGACCCCGCGCCGCTACACTGCCCGCCTTTCATCCAGCCGGCGCCGCATGAACCCGAACTACCTCGATTTCGAGCAGCCCATCGCCGATCTTGAAGCGAAGATCGCCGAACTGCGCCAGGCCAGCGACGGCAACGGCCTGGGCGCGGAGGCCGAGATCCGGGCCCTGCAGGACAAGGCGCGCAAGCGCACCGCGCAGATCTTCCGCGACCTCAGTCCCTGGCAGGTCTCGCAGATGGCGCGCCACCCGCAGCGCCCGTACACGCTCGACTACGTGGCCGCCATGTGCGACGAATTCCACGAGCTGGCCGGCGACCGCGCCTATTCGGACGATGCGGCCATCGTCGGCGGCCTGGGCCGCATCGCCGGCCGCAGCGTGATGATCATCGGCCACCAGAAGGGCCGCGACACCAAGTCGAAGATCCGCCGCAACTTCGGCATGCCGCGCCCCGAGGGCTATCGCAAGGCGCTGCGCCTGATGAAGATGGCCGAACGTTTCGGCTTGCCGCTGCTGACCTTCATCGATACGCCGGGCGCGTACCCGGGCGTGGGCGCCGAGGAGCGCGGCCAGTCGGAGGCCATCGCCCGCAACCTGATGGAGATGGCCGAGCTGCGCATTCCGATCGTCTGCACCGTGATCGGCGAAGGCGGCTCGGGCGGCGCGTTGGCGATCGGCGTGGGCGATCGCACGCTGATGCTCGAATACAGCACCTACTCGGTGATCTCGCCCGAAGGCTGCGCGTCGATCCTGTGGAAGTCGGCCGACAAGGCGCGCGACGCCGCCGAGCAGCTCGGCCTCACCGCGCGCCGACTGCATTCGCTGGGGCTGGTCGACAAGGTGGTGCGCGAGCCCACCGGCGGCGCGCACCGCCATCCGCGGCAGATGGCCACGCGCCTGCGCACCGTGCTGCTCAACGAGCTCGACGCGCTGCAGGGCCTCGATGCCGATGCGTTGCTCGAAGCGCGCTACCGCCGCCTGCGTGGCTACGGCGCGTACGAGGCGGCCTGAGTCAACGGACGAGGCGGCCGTGCAGCGCCGCGCGCGGCACGCTGCCGAAGAAGCGGCCGTCCTCGCTGTTGTCGCGGTTGTCGCCCAGCAGGAGGACGTGGCCGGGCGCGATCGCCTGCGGACCGAAGTCGCGCGAGTACGGCATCAGCGCGTTGCCCGGTGACAGGTAGGGTTCCGGCACGAGGCGCCCGTCCACCAGCAACCTTCCTGCGCGCAGCTCGATCGTCTCGCCCGGCAGGCCGACGAGCCGCTTGATCCAGCGCTGGCGCGGCTGGTGCGGCGGCACGAAGGTCACGATGTCGCCGCGCTCCAGGCCACGCACCGCGGCTGCACCGGCACGCACGAGCACGATGCGTCCGGGCTGCAGCGTCGGCGCCATCGCGCCGCTGGGAATGCGGTACAGGCCGATGCCGAGCACGCGCTCGCGCGGGTCCAGCGACGCCACCGCGTGCGGGTTCGCGACGTAGGCGACGACCGCGGCCGTCGGCAGAAGCACGCAGGCGGCGATCGCGGCGCGCACGATCCAGCGTCGAACACGTCCCATCGCGTCTCTCCGTCCCCATCCCGCGCCGCTGCGGTTCGCATAGCATGCCCGCATGCCGTCGCTGACGATCGACACCTCGCCCCTCGACGCCCGGCCCGAGGCGAAGCTGGTCGTGGCACTCAGCGGCGGGCTCGATTCGACCGTGCTGCTGCACGCGCTCGCGCTGCACGACGACGTGCGCCGGCGCGGACTGCGCGCCGTGCATGTCGACCACGGCCTGCATTCCGACTCCGCCGCTTGGGCGATGCACTGCGCGTCGCTCTGCGCAGGCCTCGGCATCGCGTTCGAATCCGTCCGCGTGCAGGTGGACCGCAGCGGCGCGGGGCTGGAAGGCGCGGCCCGGTCGGCGCGGCACGCGGCGCTGCAGTCATTGCTCGGCGCGGGCGACGTGATCGCCTTCGCGCACCACCTCGACGACCAGGCCGAAACCTTCCTGTTGCGCGCCCTGCGCGCCTCCGGGCCGGACGGTCTCGCCGCGATGCGGCCCTGGCGCGCCTTCGGGGCCGGCTGGTTGTGGCGTCCGCTGCTCGACGTGCCGCGCGTGGCGCTCGAAGCGCATGCGCGGGCGCACGGCCTGTCGTGGATCGACGATCCCTCGAACGCTGACGACCGCTTCGATCGCAATTTCCTGCGCCTGCATGTGCTCCCGCTTCTACGCCAGCGCTGGCCGCACGCCGGTGCAGCGCTCGCGCAGGCCGCCGAACTTGCGGGCCAGGCCTCGCGCCTGCTCGACGACGAGGATGCGCGGTTGCTGGCCGCAGTGCGGCACGATCCGGCGACGCTCGATGTCGCCGCGCTGCGCGCGCTGGATCCCGCACGTCGCGCGCGCGTGCTGCGCCGCTGGATCGCCTCGCTCGGCCTTCCGCCGCTGCCGGCCCAAGGGATCGCGTGCATCGAGCGCGACCTGCTCGGCGCGCGGCCGGACACGCGCGCGCGGTTCGCATGGCGGGATGCGCACGTGCGGCGCTGGTCGGGCCTGCTGCACGCGGGGCATGTCGGGGCGCCACTGGCATGGGACTGGTCCACGACGTGGACCGGCACTGCAGCCCTCGAACTGCCCGATGGCGGCGCGCTCCTGCTCGATCGGCCCGGCGCGTTCCCCGAACCCGTGCAGGTGCGGGCGCGCGCAGGCGGCGAGCGCATCCGCCTGCCCGCGCGCCGCCACGGCCACGCGCTCAAGCACGTGCTGCAGGACCTTGACGTCCCGACCTGGGATCGCGAGCACCTGCCGCTTCTCTTCGCCGCCGACGGCGAACTGCTGGCGGCGGGCGACATCGCCTTCAGCGCGCGTTTCACGCAGTGGATGCAAACCGCCGGCGCCACGCTGGTCTGGCGCCGCCCGGGCTCCCGCATCGAGCGTTGACCCCGCGCGCCGCGCGCGGCCACACTTGCCGCATGCCGCGCAAAGAACCACCCGCCCCCTCGCCCGTCGCCGATTTCGAGCAGTCGCTGGACGCACTCGAACAGCTGGTGGAACGCATGGAACAGGGCGAGATGAGCCTCGAGGAATCGCTGGCCGCCTACGAACGCGGTGTCGGCCTCTACCGCCGTTGCCAGACCGCGCTGGAAGATGCCGAGATGCGCGTGCGCCTGCTTACGGATCCCCAGGATCCCGACAGCGCGCAGCCGTATCCGGACATGCCCGCGCCCGATGCCTGAGGCGCGTCTGGCCGAGTGGCGCACGCGCATCGACGTGGCGCTGGAGCAGGCCCTCGACTCCGACGACGCCACCCCGCCCGCCCTGCGCGCGTCCATGCGCCATGCAGTGCTGCTGGGCGGCAAGCGCATGCGGCCGCTGCTCGTGCTGGCGGCGGCGTCGTTGTCGGGCGACGCAATGCGCGCCCTCGACGCGGCGGTCGCCGTCGAACTCGTGCACGCCTACTCGCTGGTGCACGACGACCTTCCGGCGATGGACGACGACGCCTTGCGCCGCGGGCAGCCTACGGTGCACGTCGCCTTCGACGAAGCGACCGCGGTCCTCGCCGGCGACGCCCTGCAGGCGCTGGCCTTCGAGCGTCTCGCGGCGGGGCCGCTGCCGCCGGCCATCGTCGCCGAGCTGGTGCTCACCCTCGCCCGCGCTTCCGGCGGCGGGGGCATGTGCGGCGGCCAGTCGCTGGACCTGGAGGCGACCGGGCGCAGCGCCGACACCAGCGTGCAGCAGCTCGAGCACCTGCACGCGCTCAAGACCGGCGCGCTGATCCGCGCCGCGGTGCGCATGGGCGGGGTCGCGGGGGGTGCCGATGCCGATGCGCTGGTCGCGCTGGACCGCTTCGCCACCGCGCTCGGCCTGGCCTTCCAGGTACGCGACGACATCCTCGACGTGGAAGGCGACAGCACGCAGCTGGGCAAGACCGCCGGCAAGGATGCCGCGCAGGACAAGGCGACGTTTCCGGCGCTGCTGGGGCTGGAGGCCTCGCGCCAGCGCCTGCGGACGCTGCGGATGGAGATGGACGCGGCGCTCGCGCCCTTCGGCGAGCGCGCCGATGCACTGCGGGAACTGGCGCGCATGGCGGTCGAGCGACATCACTGAGTCGGGCCGCAGGGCTGCCACGCCACCCGGGCGCGCGGGTCGACCAAAGAAAAACGCCGGCACGTGGCCGGCGTTTTTCATGACGCATGGAGCCTCACGTCAGCTGATGAGGCGCAGCGTCATCGGATAGCGGTAGTTCTCGCCACGGCTCGCGGCCATGCCGGCGATGACCGTGAGCACCAGCCACGCGATCACCACGATCGGCAGCAGCAGGAAGCCGATCAGCACCATCATCAGGATCGAGCTGATGATCGCGGCGATGGCCACCGTGATGTTGAAGTTGAGCGATTCCTTGGCCTGCTCCGCGGCGAAGGGCATGGTGTCCTTCTTGATCTGCCAGATCACCAGCGGCGCCACGACGCTGCCCAGCGGCACGATGAAGCCGACGAGCGCGGAGAGGTGGCCGAACATGGCCCAGTTGCGCTCCTCGGCTTCGTTCGCGCTGGAGGCCGGGCCGGCATGCGGCGGCGGCGCGGGCTGCGAATAGGACGGCGGGGTGCCGGGGTCGGCAGGGTTCTGCGGGATCTCGCTCATAGCGGCGCTCCTGGATGAAGGCGTCATGCCTGGCCCGCACTGTGGCTGCGCGTGAAGAAGCGGTCAACCGCCGCCGGTCGCCTCGCCCGCGACGGTCATGCGCCCCACCAGGATCGAGCCCACGCGGATGTGCGAGCGCGGATCGACGTCCGATCCCACCGCCTCGATTGCGCGGAACATGTCGCGCATGTTGCCCGCGACAGTGATGCCGTCCACCGGATACTGCAGGCGGCCGTTCTCGATCCAGAAACCGGCCGCGCCGCGCGAGTAGTCGCCGGTGGTCGTGTTGGCGCCATGGCCCATGAGTTCGGTGACCAGCAGCCCGCGTCCCATCGACGCGAGCAGCGTGTCGAGATCGCCCGTGTTCGCCGCCACTTCGAGGTTGTGCACGCCGCCGGCGTTGGCCGTGGTCTGCAGGCCGAGCTTGCGCGCGGAATAGCTGCCGAGCACGTAGCGCTGGAGCACGCCGCCCTCCACCAGCGGCGACTCGCGCGTGGCCACGCCCTCG
>CAZNRZ010000137.1:0-5125 GCA_964575535.1 uncultured Lysobacter sp.
TTACACCTGCTGGATCGACAGCACCCCCGGCGTCGCGCGCAGCACGTCGAGCTGCGCCGCCTCCAGCGGACGATCCACCGTGATCGCGGCGCGCGCGTAGCCGTCGCCCGCCGCGCCGAGCGCGAAGTTGATGATGTTGATGCCCGCCATGCCGAGCTGCGAGCCGACCATGCCGACCATGCCCGGGCGATCCTCGTTGCGCATGAGCAGCACGTGCGCGAGCGGATCGAACTCGATTTCCACGCCATCGAGCGCCACCACGCGCGGCGCGCGGTGCAGCGTCGCGTCGATCTCGCGCCGCAGTTCGCGGCCCGCGCCGTCGTCGCCCTCGATGGTGATGCGCAGCAGCCGGTCGAAGCCAGCGCCGTCGCCGCCCACCGTCTCGCTGACTTCCAGCCCGCGCCCGGCAGCTTCCTGCAGCGCATTCACGGGCGTGACGCGGCCTGACGCGGCGCCCAGCAGCGCGGACACCAGCAGGCGCGTGAGCGGGCGCGTGTCGAGGCCGTCGGTGCGGCCGGCATAGCGGATGTGCAGGCGCGTGGGCGCCGGAACGAGGCGTGACGCGAGCCGACCCAGCGCGGTCATCAGCGGCATCCACGGCCCGACCTCGCGCGCGGCCTCGGCGGTGAGCGGCGGCAGGTTGACGCAGCCGGCCACCGCGCCGGTGGCGACGAAGTCGATGATCTGCCGCGCGAGGATGGTGCTGACGGCCTGCTGCGCCTCGCTGGTGGACGCGCCGAGATGCGGCGTCAGCACGAGGTTGGCGTGATCGCGTAGCGCGGAATCGGCCGGGAGCGGCTCGGTGACGAACGTATCCAGCGCCGCGCCGGCCAGATGCCCCTCGTCGAGCAGCCGCAGCAGCGCGGCTTCGTCGACCAGCCCGCCGCGCGCGGCATTGACCAGCATCGCGCCGGGCTTCATCGCACGCATGCGCGCCTCGGACAGCAGGTTGGTCGTCTCCTTCGTGCGCGGGATGTGCAGCGTCACGATGTCGGCCCAGGCCAGCAGGTCGTCCAGCGACTTCAGCGGCACGCTGCCCTTGCCCGCGGCGGAGGCCGGCAGGAAAGGATCGTGCGCGGCGACGTCCATGCCGATGCCCTGCGCCTTGCGCGCCACGGTGCTGCCGATGCGGCCCAGGCCGATGACGCCCAGGCGCTTGCCTTCGAGTTCGAAGCCGGTGAGCCCGGTCTTGGGCCACTGCCCCGCCTTCATCCCCGCATCGGCCTTCGGGACGTGGCGCGCCAGCGAGAACAGCAGCGCGATGGCGTGTTCGGCGGCGGCCAGTGTGTTGCCATCCGGCGCGTTCATGACCGCGATGCCGCGCGCGGTGGCGGCGTCGACGTCGATGGTGTCGACGCCCGCGCCGGCGCGGCCGATCACCTTCAGCCGCGCGGCTTTCGCCAGCGCTTCGGCGGGGACCTTCGTGGCCGAACGCACGAGAACCGCATCGACATCGGCCAGCGCGTCGGCCAGCACGGCCGCGTCCTTGATCGACTCGGGTGCGACGACCACATCCCAGCCCGCATCGCGGAACAGGCCCAGCCCGTCGTCATGGATTCCATCGCATGCCAGCACTCGCATCGTGTCGCGCTCCGTCGGTGAGGGATGCGCGGATGTCCTGCCAGCCGGCCGTCGACGTGGCCCGGACTGCGGGCGGAGCGACGGTAATGCGGTCGAACGGTGCAGCGGTGGATGCATGGGCATCCTTCGGGTCGGGAGACGGGGCCGGCTGGCATGGGAATCCGCGACCGGCGCAGCCTAGCAGAGCCGACCGGCCTCGCGGCGACACTGGCCGATGGACGGTGCGCGCGTGATGATCATCCGCCACCACGGAGACATGCCATGCCGATCGCCAAGGGCCGTTTCGAGATCCGCCGCACGCCGCAGCCCGCCCTCGAACTCGGCGGCGGCGCCCAGGCCATGCACACGCGCTTCGACAAGCGCTTCGAAGGCGACCTCGAAGCGACCGGCGTGGTGCACATGCTGGCCGCGATGACCGCGGTCGAAGGCTCGGCCGCGTATGTGGCCATCGAGCGCGTCGAAGGCCGGCTCGGCGAGCGCGGCGGCAGCTTCGTGCTGCGCCACTGCGGAACGATGGACCGCGGCGCGCAGTCGCTCGACCTCCAGGTGGTCCCCGACTCGGCCGACGGCGAACTCGACGGCCTGCGTGGCTCGATGCGGATCGACATCGTCGAGGGCGAGCACTTCTATGTGTTCGATTACGAGATGCGTTGAATTCGCATTGCCGCAAACCGCGAACGCTGCGCATGGGCGCGAGCTCCGGGCAACTGACACTCGCCGCCACGCCTCGGATTCCAGCGGAACCGGAACCCACCAGACAAAACGGCCGGCAAAAGCCGGCCGTTTCGCGCATTCCGCGTCAGCGACGCTGGCGCGTCACTTCTTCTCCGGCACGCCCATCTCGGCCAGCAATTGCGGCGCCGGGAAGACCTCCTGCATGACCCAGCGCATGTAACGCTGGTCGACCGAGATCATGCGGGTCATCTTCGGGTCGAACACCCAGTTGCTGCTCACCGATTCCCAGTTGCCGTCGAACGCGAGGCCCACGAGCTTGCCCTGCGCATCCAGCACCGGCGAGCCCGAGTTGCCACCCGTGATGTCGAGGTCGGACAGGAAGTTCACCGGCACCGTGCCCAGGCGCGGGTCGGCGAGGCCGCCGTAGTTCTTGGCGGCGATCGCATCGAGCTGCGCCTTCGGTGCGTCGAAGGGCTCGACGCCCGTGGCCTTCTGCGCCACCTGCTCCAGCGTGGTGAACGCGTCCTGCTTCGAACCGTCGCTCTTGGTGTAGCCGACGACGTTGCCGAAGGTGATGCGCAGCGAGGAGTTCGCGTCCGGATAGACGAACTGGCCCTGGCTCTTCCTGTAATCGGCCACCGCCTGCAGGTAGACCGGACGCGCGACGAGCGCTTCGCCGGCGCGGGTCTTGGACTCTTCCTCGAGCTTGAGGATGGTCGGCATCACCGCCACCGCGAAACGCACGGCCGGATCCGTGGAGGCCTCCAGCGTCGCGCGATCGGCCTGCATCAGCGACAGGCGCGTCTGCGTGTCGCCCAGCTTCGTCGCCGCCAGCGCGTCGAGTGCGCGGTCGATGGCGGCCTGGTCATTGCCGCCCAGCCAGCCGTCGACGGCAGCGACGCGCTGGCCCTGCGGCAGCTTCAGGTACTCGCGCAGCCAGTAGCCGATCAGCCCGCGATCCATTTCCGGGTGGTAGCGGCGCTCCATCTGCCGCATCGCGCCCTCGAAGGCGGGCATGTCGCGCTGCTGGTAGCCCGATTCACGTTCCGCATCGGGCTTGGCGCGTTCGAGCGACAGGCGGTACAGCGACGTCGCCGCACCCAGCACGCCGGTATTGCGCAGCTGGCCGAAGACGAGGTCGCGCTCGCGGTTGGCGCGCTGCGCGTCGCCGAGCTGCACGAGGCGCTGATGCGCCTGCAGGCCGGCCTGGCCGTCGGCGCCCTGCGTGCGCAGCCAGGCGAGCACGGCTTCCTCGTCGCTGCGCTTCGTCTTGGCCGCGCCGATGCGCTCGAAACCTTCGAGTTGCCCGTCGTAGTTCTTCAGCACGTTGTTCCAGCTCGCCATCGAGCTGGCGTACTTCACTTCGATGTCGGGATTCTTCTGCCCGGCCGCCTCGACCATCGCGACGATGTTCTTGTAGTGCTGGCCGATGGTGGGATACGTCCAGCCGGAGGTCGCATCGAAATCGGAAGCAAGCGCGTAGCGGCTGGTCGAGCCCGGATAACCCGCCACCATCACGAAATCGCCCTCGCCCAGCGGGCGGTCGGCGATCTTCAGGTGGCGCTTGGGCCGGAACGGCACGTTGTCGGCCGAGAACGCGGCGGGCTTGCCGTCCTTGCCGACGTACGCGCGGTAGAAGGCGAAGTCGCCGGTGTGGCGCGGCCACATCCAGTTGTCGATGTCGCCGCCGTACTTGCCGATGCTCGACGGCGGCGCGTAGGCCAGGCGCACGTCGCGGATCTCGAGGTTGCGGAACAGGCGGTAGGTGTTGCCGCCGGCGAAGCTGTAAAGGCGGCAGCGGAAGCCGGCCTCGGCCTCGCAGTCGGCGACCAGCTTCTTCTCCAGCGCCTCGACCGCCTTGGTACGCGCGATCGGCGACTTCGCCGCGGCGATCGCCGCCTTCACGTCGCTGGTCACGTCGCGGATGGAATCGAGCACGTAGATGCGCGCGTTCGGACCCGCGGACAGCTCGTCCTTCGTCGTCGGCGCGTTGAAGCCGTCGGCGATGAGGTTCTTCTCGGGCGTGGAGTTGAGCTGGATCGCGCCGTAGGCGCAGTGGTGGTTGGTCGCCACCAGGCCCTGCGGCGAGACGAACCCGGCCGTGCAGCCGCCCAGCGAGACCACCGCGCCCAGCGGGTCGCCGGTGAGATCGGAGAGCTGCTCGGCGCTGAGCTCGAGGCCCGCCTTCTTCAGGGGCCCGGCAATCTCGGGCAGTTGCTGGGGCACCCACATGCCTTCGCCGGCGAAGGCGCCGGTGGAGGCCGCGAGCGCGGCGAGGGTGGCGGCGGCGAGAGCGCTGTGACGCATGGAGAACCCCGGAGCTGGTGGTGAGGATCGCGGCGGGCGCGAGGAAACGTCGAGTCTAGCGGCGACGGGCGGCGTGCCGGTCATGGCGGTGGCCATAACGACCGGCACACGGGCGGATTCACTCGGCGGGCAGGCCCATTTCCGTGAGCAGGTGCGGCGCCGGATAGACCTTCGCCATCAGCCAGCGCATGTAGCGCGCGTCCACATGGATGGCCCGCTTGTAGCGCGGGTCGAACATCCAGCTCGCGCTGACGGCTTCCCAGTTGCTGTCGAAGTTGATGGCGATGAGCTTGCCCTCGGCGTCGAGCACCGGCGAGCCGGAGTTGCCGCCCGTGGTGTCGAGGTCGGTGAGGATGTTGACCGTCTGCGTCTGCAGCCGCGGATCGGCGGTGGTGCCGAAGTCGCCCTTCGCGATGGCCTCGCGTAAAGCATGAGGCGCGTCGAAGGGCGCGACGCCCGTATGTTTCTCGACGATGCCGCCGACGGTCGTGACCGGCACGTAGTTCACGCCATCGCGCGGCGACATGCCCTTGAGCGAGCCGTAGCTCACGCGCAACGTGGA
>CAZNRZ010000138.1:0-5080 GCA_964575535.1 uncultured Lysobacter sp.
GCCCCGGGGTCGGTCGTCCTCATGGCATGGGTCTGCAGGCATCGATGGGCCGATGGTGCACGGTGCGGAGGCGCGTTCGTAGCGACCGGCGTCGGGCGTGCAGCGACTCTTGCCGGCGGTCACGGATTTGCGGGCAGGCGGAGGTCGGTTCCAGGTCGCGGGACTACGGGGTCGGGTTCACTCCGTCGAGGACAAGAACGGGGGCAGGGTGGATTTCCTCTCGGCCCGCGGGGACCACGTCGGCGTGGGTCGGTCGCATGACTTTCGCCGCATGACCCGCACTCCGGCATGCTGCCCCCATGAACGACAAACCCTTCGCCCCCGCCTGCGAGCGCAACCGCGATCCGATCCTGGACGTGCTGCGCAGGCACTTCGCGGACTGCCGCTCCGTGCTCGAGGTCGGCAGCGGCACCGGGCAGCACGCCGTGCATTTCGCTGCCGCGCTGCCCTGGCTGACGTGGCAGTGCACGGATCTCGCGCCGCGATTGCCCGGCATCCGGCAGTGGCTTGACGACGCGGGGCTGCCCAACACGCCGGCGCCCCTGCCCCTCGACGTCGCCGGGCCGTGGCCGGCCGGCCCGTATGACGGCGTGTTCAGCGCCAATATCCTGCACATCGTCGACGGGTCGAAGGTGGCGTCGTTCTTCGCGGGTGTCGGGCGCGTGCTCGGCGATGCGGGCGTGCTCGTGGTGTACGGGCCCTTCAACGAGGGCGGCGCGTACACGAGCGACAGCAATCGCGACTTCGACGCCTGGCTGAAGGCCCGCGACCCGCGCTCGGGAATCCGCGATATCGAGGCGGTGCAGTCCCTCGCGGAACGGGCGGGCCTACGCGCCGTCGATGACGTCGCCATGCCGGCGAACAATCGCTGCCTCGTGTGGCGGCGCACGTGATGCCGGGACAACCCGGGTCGGAGTGCGCTCTCCCTAGAACCGCTTGGGAAGAGTCCGCTCCGACTCCCGGTTTCCCCCTTGCGCCGGCTTCATGAACCGTGACGCCGGCCGATAACGTCGCTGGCTTGCGCGCCGACGCGCCCGCACGGGCGGGCGACCACTTGGCAGGCCTTCGCCCCGGTTCCCAGGTAGCCCGAATGCCCGTGCAGGATCCAGACGACCGGTACCTCCGCACGGCCATGATGGTCATGCTCTCGCTGGCCCTGCTGGCGGGCGTCTGTGCCACCGCGATCCACTGGATCGGCCCGGTCCATCGCCCGATGGATCGCGTGCTTCCGCCCGTCGTCAGCGTGCTGTTGGCAGGTCTCGTCTGCGCACTGTGGCTGCGGCCCGCATGGGTGGGCGTGATCACGCGCATCGCCCTGTGCCTTTCGGCGCTCACGCTGATGGCGCCCGCGTGGCTCTACACGGTGCAGGCGAGCCTGTCGCATGACGTCCGCCTGATCGACACGCTTCCGCCGATGTCGTCGCTGTTCGCGGTGTTCATGGCGATGCTCATGATCTTCGTGCCGGGGCGGCGCGCATACGTCGTCGCCGGCGTCGGCTGGCTGCTGGTGGCGTCGCCGGTGCTGGTCTACCTGCTCACCCACCCCGAGGAACTGTGGACGCCGCGCGGCGTGGACCTGGCCATGGCATTCGGGCCCGCCAGCCTGATGCTGGTGGTGCTGCTACCGGTGCAGCGTGGCCTCACGGGAAAGATCCGGCGGCTGGCCTCCGAGCGCGACGGCATCGAGGTGCAGTTGCATCGCGACCCCCTCACCGGGGTGAACAGCCGCCTGTTCGGCGAGCGCGTGCTCCGCGACGTGCTGGCGCGTGGCGGCACGGCCGGACTGGTCATGCTCGACCTCGACCGCTTCAAGGCCATCAACGACACCCACGGCCATCCGGCCGGCGACGCGGTGCTGCGCGCCGTGGCCGCGAGCTGCGAGCGCCTGCTGAGGCCGAGCGAGTGCATCGCGCGCTGGGGCGGTGAGGAGTTCCTCGTGATCCTGCCCGACGTCGATGCGGCGGCCCTGCATGGTGTCGCCGAACGCCTGCGCGTGGCGATCGCCGCCGTGCCGGTGGCGCCGGTCGCGCAGGTGACGGCCTCCTTCGGCACCGCCCTGCTGCACCCCGCCGACACCCTCGACACCGCGCTGCAGCGCGTCGACCGGGCGCTGTACCGCGCGAAGGAACTGGGCGGCAACCGCGTCTGCGCAGATGAGGGAAGCGGGCAGGGTCAGCCGTAGTTCCGACGCGCATGCCCGCGAAGGCTGCGGGAAATAACGGCGAGCGACAGCGGTCGGAGTGGACCGCCGCACGCCGGGTCAGGCCGGGCTCCCGGGCGATCGACCGCGCTCTACCGCAGACCGATCTGCGTGCCGCCTATACGCCTTCCCGCGTGCGCGTTTCCTCGTGCATGGCGGCCGCGACCGCACCGTCGGCCGGCTGCCGGCGTTTGCTGCGGTACATCGCGGCGTCGGCATGCGCGAGGAGCGCGTCGGGCTCGCGTCCGTTCGCGGGAAACGTGGCCAGGCCGATGCTGGCGACGAGGCGGGTGGCGTGGCCGTCGATGTCGAATGGCCGCTGCAGGTGAAGGTGCATCGAGTCCGCCAGGCCGACGGCACCGGCCGCGTCGCAGCCGGGGAGCAGGGCGACGAACTCGTCTCCGCCCACGCGTGCCACCGTGTCTCCGTCGCGCAGCCCGGCCTGCAGGCGGCGCGCGGCTTCGACCAGGGCGCGGTCTCCGGCCGGGTGGCCGTGCGCGTCGTTGATCGCCTTGAAGCCGTCGAGATCGATGTAGAGCAGCGCCACGGAGCCGCCGCGCGTTTCGCCGTGCGCGAGGGCCGCTTCGAGCAGGTCGCGCAGCCGACGACGGTTCGGCAGGCCGGTGAGCGCGTCGTGGTAGGCACGGTGTTCCAGCGCCTGTTCGACGCGGCGCAGTTCGCTCACGTCGCGGGCGACGCCCACGCGCACGCCGTACTGCGGCAGCCAATGGGCCGACCACAACAGGTCGATCGGCTGGCCGTCGCGGTGCAGGTAGCGATTCCTGAAATGGCGCTGTCCCGTGCCGCCCATCACGCGCGCCGCCTGCTCCCGCGTGGCCTCGCGATCGTCAGGGTGGATCAGTTCGAATACCGGGCGGCCGAGCAGTGTCGTGGGCGGGTAACCGAGGATCCGTTCGAACGCGGCATTCGCGTACAGCAGGTGACCGTCCGGGTCCACGACGCAGACGGCGTCGGGGAGCAGGTCGAGCAGTGCGGTGGGCGGGGGCGGCGCGGCAGCCATGGTCAGGGAGATAACGGCTGGGACGCCGTGCAGTGTAGGGGTGCGCAAAACAGCCGGCGGAGCGGACCGCCCCGGTATTCGCGAGCGCGGCAGCGGGCATGACTTCCGATCCATGCGGCGTCCGTGGCGCGCGATGTAAGCTTTAACGTACACAACGTCAGGTAGAGCGGACACATGCCTCGCATCCTAGCCGTGATCGCACTCGGACTCGCCCTGGGGCTGCTGCTCGCCGCGGGAGCAGGCGCGTGGCCGGTCCGCCCGGGGCTGCTGGGGGCTTTGCTGATGGCCGGCGTGGCGTTGGCGGTGCGCAGGCGCTGGGGGCTGCTCGCCGGTGCCGCCCCGGGCTCCCCGGAGCGGATGCTGTGGGTTTCGCTGGCCGCGAACGCGGTGGTGGCCGCCCACCTGTTCGCGGCGCTCTACCGCATCGGGCCCACGCTGGTGATGCACACGCCGGTGGTGCACGCGCTGGGCCAGGACAGCTGGACGCTGGTGGCCGGCGCGGTGCTCGCGTACTGGATCGTGCGCGACCCCGAGCCCCGCTCCGACGAGCGCGACGGCGCCATCGCGGCGCTCGGCCTGCGCGCCGCGCATTACGCGTTGCTGGCGATGCTGGTGGTGCAGATCCTGACGCTGGGCTTCGTGCGCGAAGGCTGGGTGGCCGAGCTGTCGCGGCCCACCATCGCGCATGCGCTGATCCTGGCGATCATCGGCAGCGCGCTGGTCGATGCCATCACCCGCTTGCGCGCCTACGCGATCGATAACGCGGCGGCCGCGGCCGAAGCGCACGCCGCGCCATGAGCGGCCCGCCGGTGGGCAACCACGTGCGCAGGCTGCGCTTCGAGCACGGCGAGCTGTCGCAGGAGGCGCTGGCGCGCCGCGTGGGCGTGACGCGCCAGACCATCATCGCGATCGAAGGCGGGCGCTACGCCCCCTCGCTCGAACTGGCCATGCGGCTGGCCCGCAGTTTCGGCCTCGGCGTCGACGACGTCTTTTTCTGGACGGGCGGCAGCGACGACTGAACCGCCACCACACGATTCCGCACTACCGATCGACGAAGGGAACGAACGACATGACTGCACGCGCATTGCCGGCTGTATTGAAGATCCTGCTGTGGAGCCTCGGCATCCTGCTGGCGCTCGCGCTGGCCGCCGCGGCCTGGATCGCCTGGCGGGTGTACAGCTTCGACACGCGCACGCTGCCGGAGCGCCACGGGCAGGTCGATGCAACGCTCTACGCGCCTGCCGGGCCGCCACGCCCCCTGATCGTCGGGCTGGGCGGTGCGGAGGGCGGCAACAGCTGGACGCGCGAGCAGTGGCGCGCGCAGCGCGAGCGCTTCCAGCAGGCCGGCTACGCCTTCCTGGCGCTCGGCTATTTCGGGCTGCCCGACACGCCGCGGGACCTGGACCGCATCGCCCTCGAAGGCGTGCAGGCGGCGATCCGCGAAGCGCAGGACGATCCGGCGGTGAACGGGGACTGCGTGGTGCTGATGGGCGGTTCCAAGGGCGCGGAACTCGCGCTGGTGCTGGCGGCGCACGATCCGGACATCGATGCGGTGGTCGCGATGGCACCGGGCGATACCGTGTTCGCCGCCCATACGCAGGCGATGAACACCTCCTCGTGGTCGTACCACGGCAAGCCGCTGCCGTTCGCGCCGGTGCCGTGGTCGGCCACGCCGGATCTGATCGCCGGCAACCTGCATGCGGTGATGGACCGCACGCTCGCCGGCGAGGCAGCCGCGGCGGCGGCGATCCCGGTCGAGCGCATCGCGGGGCCGATCCTGCTGGTGGCGGCCCGCGATGACGAAATGTGGCCGTCCGTGCGCATGGCGCGCCGCATGCTCGCGCGGCTCGACGCGGCCG
>CAZNRZ010000139.1:0-5019 GCA_964575535.1 uncultured Lysobacter sp.
TGGGCTTCGGGCGTACCGGCACGCTGTTCGCCTGCGAGCAGGCGGGCATCCAGCCGGACCTGCTCTGCCTGTCGAAGGGCCTGACCGGCGGCTCGCTGCCGCTGGCCGCGGTGCTGGCCACGCAGGCGATCTTTGATGGCTTCCTCGACGATTCGCGCGAGCGCGCCTTCCTGCATTCGCACAGCTATACCGGCAATCCCATCGCCTGCGCGGCGGCGCTGGCCTCGCTGTCGATCTTCGAGAGCGACGGGCTCGTCGAGCGGAACGTGCGCACCGTCAATGCGATGGCCGCGCGCGCCGAGCCGCTGCGCGCGCATCCGGGCGTGGTCGACGTCCGCCAGACCGGCATGATCCTCGCCATCGAGATGGCGCCGACGCCGCCCGGCACGCCGCAAAGCGGGACGCGCGGCCTGCGCGCCTACCGCCATGCGCTGGACGCCGGCGTGCTGCTGCGCCCGCTCGGCGACGTGCTGTACTGGATGCCGCCCTACTGCATCGGCGACGAGGCGCTGGATCTGCTCGCCGACACGACCCGCAGCGCGATCGACGCCGCCACCGGAGACCTTCGATGCGCCTGACCCGCGTCCACGTTCCGCAGGCGTTGCAGGAAGGCGCGGACGTCGTGCTGTCCGAGGGCGCGTCGGCGCACCTGACGCGCGTGCTGCGGCTGGCCGTGGGCGACGCCTGCATCGTCTTCAACGGTGACGGCTTCGACTACGACGCCACGCTCACCGCCGCAGGCAAACGCGAGGCGCGCCTGCGCATCGGCGGGGCCACGCACGTGGACCGCGAATCGCCGTTGCGGCTGGTGCTGCTGCAGGGCGTGGCGCGCGGCGAGAAGATGGACCTGATCCTGCAGAAGGCGACCGAACTCGGCGTGCAGGCCATCGTTCCCGTGTTCTCGCAGCGCAGCGAGGTCAGGCTCGACGAAGCGCGCGGCGCCAAGCGCCTGGAGCACTGGCGCGGCGTGGTGGCCGCGGCCTGCGAGCAATGCGGACGCGCGACGGTGCCTGTCGTCGAGGCGCCGGTGCCGCTGGCGTCCGCGCTCGGCGCGCTGTCGGATACCGGCGTGCGCCTGCTGCTCGATCCACAGGGCACGCACGCCTTGCGCACGCTGGTGCTCGCCGAGGCCGCGGCGTGCCTGGCGGTGGGGCCGGAAGGCGGATGGTCGCCGCTGGACCGCGAACAGCTGCATGCAGCGGGCTTCACCGGGCTGCGACTCGGGCCGCGCGTCCTGCGCACCGAGACCGCGGGACTGGCGGCCATCGCCGCGCTGCAGTCGCACTTCGGCGACCTCGCCTGAGCCCTGCAACGACGAACGCCGCGACAGGCGCGGCGTTCGTGGAATCCCTGCGGGCCGAGATCAGGCGGCTTCGCGATCGGCCTGCAGCATGTGCTCGATGCGCAGCAGGTCGGGCAGCAGCGCCGGCTCGTCGTTGAGCCGCACGCGCGCCTGGATCGCCTCGGGCAGCGCGCCGTCGTCGGCCTCCACCTCGAGCGCGCTGCGCGCGACGGTGACCAGCCGCGGGAAGCCCTGCGTGAGGATCGCGAAATAGGGAATGCGACGGTCGCCGCCGAGCGCCTTCAGCACGATGACCTTGCTGCCCAGGCCCGGCTGTTCTTCGCCGATGCCGGCCAGCCGCGAGAAGGCGACCAACGGCAGCTGCCAGCCGCGCCAGCGGAAGCGCCCGAGCAGCCAGTCGGCCTGCGACTCCACCGGCTCGGGCTCGGCATAGGACAGCACCTCGGCGATGGTCGCGTTCGGTAGCAGCAGGCGGCCGCCACCGATCTGGATGAGCACGCCGCGGATGTCGCCCGATTCGTGCGGCGTCCAGCCCTGCGACGACGGGCCGGCCGGGCGCGGAGGCGCGGGGCGCGGGTCGATGGCGACGGGCGACGGCGCGGCGTCGGCCTGTGCATCGAGCGCCGGTGCCTCGAGCGCGCTGACCGGCGCGCCGACGCCTGCATCGCGCGGCATCACGTCGTCCGTCTGGTCGACGGGCTCATCGATCACCGCCACGTCGGCCGACGCCGTGTGCGCGCTGCCCTGCACTGCAGGCGCGCGGCGATGGTGATTGTTGCGCTTCTTCTTGGACACGGCGGACCTCTCAGGAACCCCAACGGCGCGCGAGCTGGCGCGCGAGTTCGGCAGGTGCGTCACAGGCCGCGCCGCGCGCGGCCAGCGCCTCGGCGGCGGCGGGGTCGTAGCAGCCGTCGCTGGCCTGCGCGCCGAGCCACGCGCCCTGCGCAGCGAGCGCGGCGACGGCATCCACTTCGGAGGCGTCGCTGCCGCTCAGGAGCACGACGGCGCTGCCCGGCAGCGGAAGCGACTCGAGCATGCGATCGCCCGGCGCAAAGCGCAGGCTGCCGGCGGTGTCGAGCCCCAGGTCGTCGCCGACCACATAGACCGTGCCGGCCGCCACCGGCCGACCGGCCTCGGCCAGCGCGACGGGCAACGCGGTCGCGCGCTGCATCTGCGCGACCAGCTTGTCGTAGCGGGCGCCGTCGAGGCGCTGGCGCACCAGCACGGCGCGCGGGAACGTCGCCGGCAGGCCGCCGAGGAACTGCCGCACCGCATCGGGGCCGCCCATGCCGGCGATCACCAGCACCACGCCCTCCGCGGGCGGGGTGTCGTCGACCAGCTGCAGCGAGGAGATCCGGCGCTCGAGAGCCTCGAGATCGTGCGTGTCGCGGCCCGGCGTCGCGGCCACGAAGGGCGAGGCGTCGTCGGCGAGGCTCAGTTCGCCGAAGCCGGTGGGCAGCGGAGGCGGCTGGACGGCCGACGGCGCGTCGGGCGTTGCGTCGTCCGCGACGTGATCCGCATCCGCGAAGCCATCGACCAGGCCGCCGTTCCAGTCCGGCGTTGCATGGACGGTGCTCGACACCTCGGGCAGCTCGGCGTCGAGCTCGGCCAGCAGCGGATCGAAGTCGCTGGCGCTGAAATCGGGGCCTGTGACCGGCGGCAGGGCCTGCGCGTCGGCGGTGCCGTCGATGTCGAACGAGGCCATGCCGAAGGACGCGGCATCGAAGACGCCCGCGTCGAAGGCGACCGGATCCGCCGACGTGGCATCGAACTCCAGTCCCTCGAGCCCCAGGACGAAGTCCTGCGCGGGCGCATCGCCCGGCGTGGCGTGGACGTCGAACACCCGGAAATCCTGGCCGCCCGACGTGTCCTCGGGCAGGTCGACGAGCGGCGCGATCTCCGCGCCCGCCTCGTCCACCGCGATCAGCTCGCCGATGTGCAGCGACAGCGCGTCGTCGGCGGCCACCGACTCGCCGGCGGCGACCGGCGGCAGCACGTCGTCCGAGCGGTGCAGCTTGGCGGCGAGGTGACGGCGCCAGCGCGCGGCCTCCCAGCCTTCGCGCGCCAGCGCGACGTCGGCCTCCTCGAACATGACCTCGATCGAGGGATCGCCGATGACGACGTCGAAGCGGCCCAGCGCATCGTCCGAGGCCGCGTCGAGCACGATCATCAGTACCTGCGGCGTGGCGCCGCGGATGGCGTCCGGGTCGGCCTGCGCCGGATCCTCTTCCGCCACCAGCTCGACGCCCACGTCCAGCAACGCGGTGCGCACGCAGTCGCGCGCGGCGCCCGGGCGGGCCAGCAACGCGACCCGGCGGCCGGCCTCAGCCGTGCTCACGCGAGATCCCGAGCATGTCGAACACGTTGCGCATCAGTTCCGGCTCCTGGTACGGCTTGCCGAGGTAGCGGTTGACGCCGAGCTCGAAGGCGCGCTGGCGATGCTTGTCGCCGGTACGCGAGGTGATCATCACGATCGGCACGTCGCGCAGGCGCGGGTCGCTCTTCATCGCCGCCGCCAGCTCGTAGCCGTCCATGCGCGGCATCTCGATGTCCAGCAGCATCAGGTCGGGCACGCGTTCGGCCATGCGTTCCAGCGCGTCGATGCCGTCCTTCGCCGTGGCGACCTCGAAGTTGTGGCGTTCGAGCACGCGTCCGGTCACCTTGCGCATCGTCACCGAGTCGTCGACCACCATGACGAGAGGCACCGCACGCTTTTCGACGACCGGCGCCGGCGCCTGCACGAAACCGCGCGGCAGCGCCGCCTGGCGGCGCACCAGCGGAGCCACGTCGAGGATGACGACCACACGGCCGTCGCCCATCACGGTGGCGCCGAAGATGCCCGGCACCGAGGCGACCTGCGGGCCTACCGGCTTCACCACGATTTCGCGGTTGCCGATGACCTGGTCGACCGTGACCGCGGCGCGCAACTCGCCCGCGCGGACCAGCAGCAGCGGCACCTGCAGCAGGCCTTCGGCCTTGGCCGGCAGCTGGCCGAGCAGGCGGCCGAGGTCGTGCACGGCATAGTCCTCGCCGCCGTAACGGAAGCTGCCGCCGTCCTCGCTTTCCATGGCCTGCGTGAGCTCGTCGCGCGAGATGCGGCCGACGCCGCGCACCGAGGCGATCGGCACTGCGAAGCTGGTGTCGCCGATGCGCACGAACACCGCCTGGGTGACCGCGAGCGTCTGCGGCAGGCGCAGGGTGAACGTTGTGCCCGCACCCGGCGTGGAGCGGATGTCGATCGTGCCGCCGAGCTGGCGCACTTCCGAGGCCACCACGTCCATGCCGACGCCGCGGCCGGCGAGGCGGCTGACCTCGTCGGCCGTGGAGAAGCCGGGCTCGAAGATCAGCAGGTCGAGGTCGGCCTCGGACAGCAGCGCGCCGTCGCGGATCAGCCCACGCTCCAGCCCGCGGCGGCGGATCGCCTCGCGATCCAGGCCACGGCCGTCGTCGCCGACTTCCAGCACCACTTCCGAGCCTTCGCGGCGCACCGCGATGCGGATCGTGCCTTCCTCGTGCTTGCCGCCGGCGATGCGCCTGTCGGCGGTTTCGAGCCCGTGCGCGACGGCGTTGCGGAGCATGTGCTCCAGCGGCGCGGTCATGCGCTCGAGCACGTTGCGATCGAGCTCGCCCTGCGTGCCTTCGAGCTTGAGCACGACCTGCTTGCCCAGCTCGCCCGAGGCCTGGCGCACGACCCGGCGCAGGCGCGGCAGCAGGCC
>CAZNRZ010000140.1:0-2022 GCA_964575535.1 uncultured Lysobacter sp.
CGAATACGACACCGCCTTCTTCGACAAGCGCAGCAAGTTCGTGCACTACCGGCCGACGGTGGCGATCCTCAACAACCTCGAATACGACCACGCCGACATCTTTCCCGACGTGCAGGCGATCCAGCGCCAGTTCCACCACCTCGTGCGCACGGTGCCGCGTCGTGGCCGCCTGATCGTCAACGGCGCCGACCGGCATCTCGAAGAGGTGCTGCGCATGGGCTGCTGGACGCCGGTGGAGACCTTCGGGCTGGAGGACATGGCCAGCGCCGCCGCGCGCCCGCTGGACTGGGTCGCGCGGCTCGTCGAATCCGACGGCACGCGATTCGTCGTCGTGCACGCGGGCGAGGAGGTGGGCGAGGTGCACTGGCCCCTGCTCGGCCGGCACAACGTGATGAATGCGCTGGCCGCACTCGCGGCGGCGAACGCCGTGGGCGTCGCGCCGCGCAAGGTGATCCCCGCGCTGGCGCGCTTTCGCAGCGTCAAGCGGCGCATGGAAGTGGTGGGCGAGGTCGGCCACGTCACCGTCTACGACGACTTCGCGCACCATCCCACTGCCATCGAGACCACGCTGGAAGGCCTGCGCAGCCGCGTGGGCGATGCGCGCATCGCGGTGGCGATGGAGCCGCGCAGCAATTCCATGCGCCTGGGCGCGCACGCTGAAGCGCTGGCGCCGTCGCTGGCGCAGGCGGACATCGTGGTCTTCCTGCACCGCGCCGAGCTGCCATGGGACGCCGCGCGCGTGATCGGGGCCATTCGCGGAGACGCACTGGCCGTCGCCGACGTGGAGACCATGCTGCGCGAGCTGCGCCTGCGTGTGTTCGGCGGCGACCACGTGGTGTTCATGTCCAACGGTGGTTTCGACGGCGCGCCGCGCCGCTTCGTCGAGCTGCTGCAGCGCGACGGCGTGCTCGACGCCGACGCGTGAGTCGCGAGGTAGTTCACACGGCGCGTCAGGAACAGCGAACGCCAGCGGAATCGTTCCGATCCGCGGCCGTGTCGCGCGCAAACAGCTGCGGGTCTGGTACCGCAAGGCCCGGCCCGTCGCGATCGACGGGCTGCGGCATCGCCTCCGGCCGCCGTCAGCGGAACACCATGCCGCCGTCGGTGATGATCGCCTGCCCGGTGATGTAGTCCGAGTCGGTGGAGGCGAGGAACGCGACGAGGTTCGCCACGTCTTCGGGCTCCTGCGTGCGCCCCAGCAGGATGCCTTCGGAAAACTTCTGGAAGGCCTCGCCGGGCTTGGTGCCCAGGTAATGGCTCATGGCTTCGTCGATGCGGTCCCACATCGAGGTGCCGGCCACGCCGGGGCAGTAGGCATTCACCGTGATCCCGTCCTTCGCGTACTCCTTGGCCGCGGTCTGCGTCAGCGAGCGCACCACGTGCTTGGTCGCGCAGTAGATCCCCAGCATCTCGTAGGACTCGTGGCCCGCGATCGAGCAGGCGTTGATGATCTTGCCGATGCCGGCGTCCTGCTTCCGCATCTGCGCCGCGGCCGCCTGCATGCCGTAGAGCACGCCGTGGCAGTTGATGCGGAAGATCAGGTCGAGGTCCTCGGGGCCGACCTCGTCCAGCGGCTTGACCTGCTCGATGCCGGCGTTGTTGACGAACACGTCGAGCCGGCCGAAGGCCTCCACCGCCTTCGCCACCAGGGCCTGCTGGTCCTCGCGTTTCGACACGTCGCCGCGGAAGGTCTCGATGGCGTGGCCGGCGTCCTCGAATTCCTTGCGGGTGGCGGCAAGCTTGTCCTCGGCGAGGTCGGAGATCACCACGGCCATGCCGTCGGCTGCGAGGCGACGGGCGATGCCCTGGCCCAGGCCCGCTGCGCCGCCGGTGACCACCGCCACGCGCCGTTCGATGGATTTCGAGCGCGAGGCCTTCTCGACTGCGCGATGGTCGCGCTTGACCTCGCCGGTCTTGGGTTCCGTTGCGCTGCTGCCTTGCGTCGCCATGTCGCTGCTCCGTGTGTGGGGGAGCGCGCAGGGTCGGCCGGCCGCGGTTAACGGGCCGTGGCGGGCGCCTGCG
>CAZNRZ010000140.1:2122-5019 GCA_964575535.1 uncultured Lysobacter sp.
GGGCGAGTGCATCGCGCAGGGCGCCGGCTTCGTCGGGCGAATGCGCACGCGGGCGCCAGAGCGTGAAAAGGTCGAAGGGGCGGGTCAGCACCATGCGCTGGGTCGCGCCCACCCATAGCGGCCGGCCCGAGCCCAGCGAGGCCGGCGCGGGCCACAGGCGCAGCACGTCGCGTTCGCCGGGCCGCACGTCCCGCAGCATCAGCAGGGTCTCGGCGCGGGCGTCGAGCGTGGCGGGCAGCACCGCCTGGCGTGTCGGCGGGGTGTCGTCGTCGAGCAGGCGCAGGGTGTCCTGCCAGTCGGCCTGCGGCTGCACGCGCCAGCCCCGGGCTTCTAGGCTGCGTTGCAGCGGGGCCAGCGGGCCGGCCACCTGCACGTCGAGCGGCCAGCGGCCGTGGCGGTCGTGCTCGTCGCGCAGGGCCGGCAGCGAGGTCCAGCCGTCGTTCCACCATTCCCGCTCGTCGAGCACGAGCGTCGCGCCGGCGGGGGCGAACTTGTGCAGCAGCGGGTCGGCGGCGCGCGGCGCGTGCCAGGCGGCGGCCAGGGCGAGCGTCGAATAGAACAGGATGGCCAGCGGGCGCATCCAGAAGGAGCGCGCCGCGTGGCGGCGGTAGGCCAGGCCCAGCACCAGCAGCCAGCCGATGCCCAGCAGCGTGCCGCCGACGATGTCGCTGGGCCAGTGCGCGCCGAAGTAGAGGCGCGCGAAGCCCACCAGCGTGGTCAGCACGCCCGCCATGAGATAGGGCCAGACCCGCCGCCGGCCCGGCAGCTCGCGCGCGATCAGCACGGCGAAGAAGCCCAGCACGATCGTCATCATCGTGACCGCCACCGACGGGAAGCCAAAGCCGGCCGGCGCGGTGGGCGGGCGCGGCATGTCGATGGCCGCTTCCAGCATCGCGGTGAGCGCGAGGCCGAAGACGATCGCGGCCAGCCAATGCGCGGCCGCCATCCAGCGCCGGCGCCAGACGAGGTAGAGCAGTACCGCGAGCGCGGCGGGGCCGAGCACCTGCGCATCGCCCAGGCTGGCGAGGCCGGCCATCAGGCGGTCGGCCAGCGGATTGCGCAGGGAGGCGACCAGCTCATGGATGCTGTGATCGATCGCCAGCGGCCCGCCGCTCGCGATGAGCAGCGCCAGCAGCGAGGCCCAGATCCAGCTGATGCCCAGCAGGCAGACGGCCAGCATCAGCAGCGAGGCGGACTCGGGGCGCTTGGGATCGACCAGCGCCACCGCATAACGGCCGAGCCACGGGTGCCTGCGCGACCAGGCCAGCATGCGCGCGAGCAGCTGGTCGGCATGCTGCGCGAACCAGCGCCAGGTGTAGAGCACGCCGGCCCAGGCCATGCCGACCGCCACCACCAGCGCGCCCAGGACCAGCGCGAGGCGATCGGCCACGGCCGCGACCGCGTCATAAGACGCGCCAAGCACCCAGCCGGGAGCGAGGAACGCCGCCGCCCAGGCGATGCAGGCGAGCGCACTCGGGATGAAGTAGCGCTGCGCCGGCATGTGCAGCATGCCTGCGATGGCGGGCACGAACGGCCGCACCGCGCCGACGAAGCGGGCGATCACGATGCTCTTCATGCCGTGCCGGCGGAACATCGCCTCCCCGCGCTCGATCCACTGCGGATAGCGCGCGAACGGCCAGCGCGTGCGCAGCTGCGTGCCCCAGCGCCGGCCGATCCAGTAGCTGAGCGTGTCGCCCACGAACGCGCCCATGGCTGCGCAGACCAGCGCGTACGGCCCGCTCACGTGGCCAAGGCCCACCAGCACACCCACCGCGATGAGCAGTGGCAGGGCCGGCACCACGATGCCCAGCACGATCACCGCATCGCAGAACGCCACGAGGAAGATCAGCGCCCCCGCGGCCACGGGGTGCGCCCCGATCCACGCGGTCGCCGATTCGATCCAGGAAGACTCCATCGGCAGCGATTATCCCGATGCGCCGCCGAATGGGAACGCGGGCCTGCCGCGTACACTCCCGCGCGATGGGCATTCCGCAGGACACGACACCGCCGCGCGACGACCGGGAACCCCGCGAAATCGCGGCGCTCAAGGCCGACAGCTTCGGCCGCATCGCCCTGATGCAGGGGCCGGACGGCCCATTCGTGCGGCGCGACCTGCGTCACGTCCCGCGCTGGCTGCGCCTGCCCGCCTGGTGGCTGGCGCGCCGCGAGGCCGCCGGGCTCGACGCCGTGCGCGGCATGGACGCGGTGCCGCAACTGCTGCGCTGGGACGGTAAGCGGCTCGATCGCAGCTACATGGCCGGCGCCGCGATGTACCAGAACCCGCCGCGCGGCGACGTTGCGTGGTTCCACTCCGCCCGTCGCCTGCTGCGCGAGCTGCACCGCCGCGGCCTCACCCACAACGACCTCGCCAAGGAGGCCAACTGGCTGGTGCGCGAGGACGGCAGCCCGGCGGTCATCGACTTCCAGCTCGCCAGCCGGGGCCATCCCCGCTCGCCGTGGATCCGCCTGCTTGCCCGCGAGGACCTGCGCCACCTGCTCAAGCACAAGCGCACCTACTGCCGCGAAGCGCTCACGCCGGTCGAACGACGCGTGCTGCGCCGCCGCTCGTGGCTGCGCGAGGCCTGGTTCGCCACCGGCAAGCCCGTCTACCGCTTCGTGACCCGCCGTGTCCTCAAGTGGGAGGACAACGAGGGGCAGGGGCCGAAGCCGTAAAGGGGGCGATTCGGGATTCGGGCCCCGCGAGGGCGGCTTTCGTCCCGGTGCGCGTCCGACGCGCATTCGGGATTCGCGCAGGCGCCTTTCGCAAAGGCGAATCCCGCGATTGAAGCTCTCACGCCCCGACGCGCCCCCACGCGGTCCTGCATGGCGCCATCAAGGGCTACGATCGGGCCATCGCCGCACCCGCGCGATCCCGGCCCGTGAGAGGCCGCTTCTCC
>CAZNRZ010000141.1:0-4996 GCA_964575535.1 uncultured Lysobacter sp.
CGCCCCTGCTCCTCCCCCCACAGCACCTTGTGCAGCTGCAGCTGGAAGCGCACCGGCAGGCGGTCGTCGACGATCCACTGCGCCAGTTCGCGCGGCGCGACCTGGTCGAAGCTGGGCGAGAACAGCACGTCGCAGCGGGTGGCGAGGGCGTGCTCGGCGACGATCGCGCGCGACCATTCGTAGTCCTCGCGCGAGCAGACCACGAACTTCACCTCGTCGCGCGGCGTCAGCAGCGCGACGTTCTCCCAGCGGTTGCGGTGCACTTCACCGGAGCCCGGCGTCTTGATGTCGACCACGCGCGAGACGCGGGGATCGACGGCGCCGATGTCCAGCGCGCCGGAGGTTTCCAGCGACACCGCGTGGCCCGCGTCGCACAGGCGCTGCAGCAGGAGCAGGCAGCGCTTCTGCGCCAGCGGCTCGCCGCCGGTCACGCAGACGTGGCGCACGCCCAGGCGGGCGACCTCGGCCACGATCGCGTCGATCTCCCACCAGTCGCCGCCGAAGAAGGAGTACGTGGTGTCGCAGTAGGTGCAGCGCAGCGGGCAGCCGGTCAGGCGCACGAAGACGGTGGGCCAGCCGACGGAATTCGACTCGCCCTGCAGCGACAGGAAGATCTCGGTCAGCCGCAGCCGCTCGGGGGCCGCAGCGGCCGCGGTGACGGGAACGCTCATGCCACGATTTTACCTGCGGCGACGCCGATCACGGCCCATGCCGCGTGCCAGCGCCCCGCCCGCCCGATGCAGCCGCGGGCACCGTTCAGCGCGCGCCGCGCACGGCCTGCAGGCGGTCGGCCGCCAGCCGCGCGGCGTCGCTGCCCGGATAGCGCGCCACCACGTCGGCGAAGGCCGCACGAGCGGCGTCTTCCTGGCGCAGGCCGAGGCGTGCCAGGCCGACCTTCAGCAGCGCGCCGGGTGCCTTGTCGTGGGTCGGGAAGCGGTCGAGCAGCTGGTCGAAGGACTCGAGCGCCAGCGCGTAGTTCTGGGTGACGTAATAGCTCTCGCCCAGCCAGTACAGGGCATTGGGCGCGAAGACGCCGCCGGGATGGCGTTCGAGGAAGTCCGCGAACAGGCGGGCCGAATCGGCGTAGCGGCCGCCCTTGAGGGCGTCGAAGGCCATGTCGTAGGCGACGCGTTCGCTGCCGGTCGGCAGCGCCGCGGCCACCGGGCGCGTGTCGGCCGCGGCGGATGCCGGACGCGTCGTGGCCGGCGCGGTCGCAGCCGGACGCGTGGTGGTCGCGGGAACAGGCGCGGCAGGGCGCGGCGCGCCGGTTTCCAGGCGTTCGAGGCGCCCGTCCACATCGAGGTACTGCGTGCGCTGGCTGTTGCGCAGCTGTTCGTTGGCCTGCTCGAGCTCCTCGACCTTCGAGCGCAGCGCCTGCAGCTCCGTGCGAAGCAGCGAGAGCTGGTTGAGCAGTTCCACGTTGCCCTGCGTATTCGCCGCGCGCTGTTCGAGAACGGCGACGCGATCGGCCAGGCTGGCGCGCTGCGCGGCGACAGGCAGGCTCGTGGCGGCGAGCGCCAGGGCGAGGCAGAGGGAGCGCATCGGGATCATGTCGACATCCTGCGGGTGAACCGGCCGGCGAGTATGCGGCGGCCGCTGACAATGCAGCCAGCCGCGCGCTGAACCGTATCGACGCCCGCAAAAGACGCGGGCCGCACGAGGCGGCCCGCGATGCGGCGTTGGCGGCTTCGATCAGCGCTCGGAGTAGCGGATCTCGACGCGGCGGTTCTGCTGCCAGCAGGACTCGCCCGAATCCGTGCACATCGGCTTCTCTTCGCCGTAGCTGTTCGGCGTGATCTGGCTGCCCGAACCGCCGGCGGCCTGCAGGGCGGAGGACACCGCTTGGGCACGGCGCTCGCCGAGGCCGAGGTTGTACTCGCGGCTGCCGCGCTCGTCGGCATGGCCTTCCAGCGCCATGCGCGAGGACGGGCGGTCGCGCAGGTACTTGGCGTGGCAGTTGACGATGCTCTGGAACTCCGGCTTCAGCGTGTCCTGGTCGAAGTCGAAGTAGACGACGCGCTGGCGCAGGCAGGCGTCGGTATCGAGATCGCCCGGGCCGAACATGCCGGGGGTGACCGGGCCGGTGGGCGTGGTCGGCGTGGTGGTGCCGACCGTGCCGGTGTCGGCCGGCGGCGTTTCCTTGACCTTCTTCGAGCAGGCCATCGCGAGCGTGCACATCACGGCGATGGTGGCGATCTTGCTGGCGGTACGGATGTTCATTGGCGTTCCTCGGCTGGATGGACTACGGGTTCGGGGGAGACTCAACGCGCGCGGTACGGGCCCCAGGCCGCTTCGCGCACATCGCCGCCGGACATCGCCAGGCGCTGGCGCACGCGGCCGTCGGCCGAGACGGCATAGAGCACGCCGCGCCCGCCCTCGCGCGCCGCGTAGAGCAGCATGCTGGCGTTGGGCGCGAAGCTGGGGGATTCATCGAGGTTGCCGGGCGAGAGCAGGCTCCAGCGCGGGCTGCCCAGGCTCGAATCCATGATCGCGATGCGGTAGGTGTTGCCCGCGCCCTGCGCGGTGGCGATCTTCTTGCCATCGAAGGAGACCGTCGCGCTGGCGTTGTAGGTGCCCTGGAAGCTGACGCGGCTGGCGCTGCCGCCGGAGGCGGAAACGGCGTAGATCTGCGGGCGGCCGCCGCGGTCGGAGGTGAAGTAGACGCGCGAACCGTCGGCGCTCCAGGTCGGCTCGGTGTCGATGCCGAAGTGGCTGGTGAGCTGGGTCAGCGCGCGGCTGCCCAGGTCCATCACGTAGATCTCGGGATTACCCGTGCGCGAGAGGGTGAGCGCGAGGCGGCGGCCATCCGGCGAGAACTCGGGCGCGCCGTTGATGCCGCGGAAGCGCGCGACCACCTCGCGCGCGCCGGAGGCGATCGTGTGGATGTAGACCACGCTGCTGCCGTTCTCGAAGCCCACGTACGCCAGGCGCGTGCCATCCGGGCTCCACGAGGGCGAGAGGATCGGCTCGCTCGAGCCCACGACTTCCTGCGCGTTGTGGTTGTCGCTGTCGGCGATGACCAGCGAATAGCGCCGCGCGCTGCCGGAACCGGCCACGCGCACGTAGGCGATGCGCGTCCAGAACGCCCCTCGCACCCCGAGGATCTTCTCGTAGACGGCGTCGGCGATCTGGTGCGCCACGTCACGCATGGCGCCGCTGCGCGCGGTGAGCGCGAAGCCGAGCAGGCGCGTCTGGCGGGCGACGTCGAGCAGCTCGTACTCGGCGCGGTAGGCGCCGCCGCCGGCATCGAGCACGCGGCCGACGACGAGGAAATCCTGGTTGATCGCGCGCCAGGCCGGGTAATTGACCTCCTCGCCGCGCGTGGGGCGCTCGGGCAGGTCGGTGGCGGGCAGCGTGCGGAACTGGCCGGAGCGGGCGAGGTCGGCGGCGATGATCGCGGCGATGTCGGTGGCCGGCGCGGGCCCGCTGCCCTGGTAGGGCATGGGGGCGACCGCGATGGGCAGGGCGGCCGCGTTGCCGCCGACGATGTCGATCTCCAGGCCCTGTTGCTGCGCGAACGTGGCCAGGGGCAGCGCGAGCAGGAGCAGTGCGAACAGGCGGGACAGCAGGCGTGACATCGGCACCTCGGATCACAGGAAGCTGAACACACTTAACAGCTCGCGTGTGAATACCAGCTCACAGCTGAACCGTTCAAACGCTTGACAGCACGCTCCGCTGCGGTCAATCCGCGCGGAACCGGACGGTCAGCGTGCGTGCGAACACCGATTCGAAGCCCGCATAGGGCAACGGCTGCGCCTTGAGTACCGCGGCCTCGATGGACCGGCGCCCCTGCTCGTCGAACACGCAGGGCGATTCGACCTGCGCATCCACCACCTCGCCGCCCGGCAGCTGGCGGATTTTGAGCACGCACAGCGCGCCGGGCGGGATGTTCTCCGGGCGCGTCCACTTGGCACGGATGGCGTCCTGCAGCGCCGCGGCATAGCGGCCCCGGAGTCCGTCGTCGCCCGCGCCGCTGGCGGCCGCATCGGCGCGCGCGGATTCCTCCGCCGCCCCGCGCGACTGCGCCGCGCTGAGCTGCTCCAGGCGCTCCTGCGCCAGGCGTGAGTCGCGCGCCGCAGCGGCGCGCTTGCGGCGGATCTCGGCGAGCTGCGCCTCCTTCTCGCGCGCGAGCCGCTGCGCACGCTGCTGCTGCTCGACCTGCTCCTTCAGGTCGACCTGCTCCTGCCGATGCTTGGCCTCCTGCGGCGCCTGCTCGGTGGCGCGCACCGGCGTGGGCGCGTCGACGACCTCGTCCTGGTCGACGGGCGACGGATCGGGCAGCAGCTGCTGCGGGTCCGGTTGCGGAGCCGGCGGTTCGGGTTCGGGCTCGGGCAGTGGATCGGGCTCGGGCTCGGGAACGGGTTCGGGCTCGCTCACCGGCAGCGGTATCGCGTCGGCGGCAAGCGCGCGGCGCATCGACGCGGACAGCGCGCCCACTTCGATCACGTCCGCTTCCACACCCGCGCCTGCCGCGGCCTGCGTGTTGTCCCGCTTGAGCCACATCGCCGCGAACAGCAGCGCGATGACGAGCGCGTGGGCGATCACCGCCGCGGCGACGGCGATGACGTCGTCGGAACGGCGTGTCCTCACCTCTCGGCCGCTCCCGGCACGCTCAGCAGCGAAACCTTCTTGACGTCCGCCTTCGTGAGCACGTCGAGCGCCCCCCACACCTGCTGGTAGCTCGCCTTTGCATCACCGCCGACCAGCACCTGCGTGTCCGGGTTGTTCTCGACGATCGCGCGCACGCGCGCAGCGAGTTGGCCCGGCTCCATCGCCTGCGGTGTCGGGTTGTCGGGCAGGATCAGCGCGAGCTCGCCGTTCGCATCGACACGCACGATCACGGGATCGCTCTTCTGCTGCAGCGACTTCGCATTGTTCGCATTCGGCAGGTTTACATCCACACCGAGGTTCAACAGCGGCGCCGTGATCATGAAGATCACGAGCAGCACCAGCATCACGTCGATGTAGGGCACGACGTTGATCTCGGCCTTGATCT
>CAZNRZ010000142.1:0-4971 GCA_964575535.1 uncultured Lysobacter sp.
GCGGCCCAGAACGGGATCCACGCCATCTGGATCGCCCACACCGCGATGCCCTTGAAGCCGAACAGCGCGAAGCTGATGAACAGCAGCAGCGTGGGGCCGAACGTCGCGTACGGCGTGTAGAGCTTCTTCTCGATCCAGTCGTCCGGGCAGCCCTTGCCGTACTTCTCGATGTCGGCGCGCTCGGCGCGCGCGGCACGATAGAGTTCGACGCCGCGCCAGAACACGGTGCCGATGCCCTTGTGCATCGGCGAATGCGGGTCTTCCTCGGTCTCGCACTTGGCGTGGTGCTTGCGATGGATCGCCGCCCACTCCTTGGTGATCATCGACGTGGTGAGCCAGCACCAGAAGCGGAAGAAGTGCGAGAGCACCGGGTGGAAATCCACCGCGCGATGCGCCTGCGAACGATGCAGGTAGAGGGTGACGGTGAAAATGGTGAGCTGCGTGGCGACCAGCAGGTAGACCAGCATCGATCCCCAGCCCAGCTGCAGCAGGCCGCCAGTCAGGAAATCGGCAAACGAAGAAGACATCGAACACTCCGTGGAAAGCGGCCGTGGGGCCGGGTCGCGTGGCGACCATCGCATGATGCCATCCCCATATGCATGGGACGTGGACGGAAAGCGCGACAGCGCGCGCGGTTCACGCGGGCGCAAGTCTTGCGCGCGCATTCACGCCGGGCTTGCACGCGGCGCGCATCGCCTCCACGTTGCACGTGCTTTCCCCGCTGGCGATCGCGATGCCCGAGCTGCCTGAAGTCGAGACCACCCGCCGCGGTCTCGCGCCGCACGTCACCGGCCGCCGCATCGACGACGTGGTGCTGCGCCGCCCCGACCTGCGCTGGCCCATTCCCGCCGGAGTGCAGTCGCTGCGCGGCGAGCGCGTCGAGGGCGTGCGCCGGCGGGCGAAATACCTGCTGCTCGACACACCGGCCGGCAGCGCACTCATGCACCTGGGCATGTCCGGCTCCTTGCGCGTGCTGCCGGGTGACACGCCGTTGCGCGCGCACGACCATGTCGACCTCGCGCTCGACGACGGCCGCGTACTGCGCTTCAACGATCCGCGCCGCTTCGGCTGCCTGCTGTGGCAGCCACCGGGCAGCACGCATGAACTGCTCGCCGGGCTCGGGCCGGAGCCGCTGTCGGACGCGTTCGACGGCGACCATCTGTTCCGCCTCTCGCGCGGGCGCCGCGCACCGGTGAAGACGTTCCTGATGGATCAGGCGGTCGTGGTCGGCGTCGGCAACATCTACGCCGCCGAAGCCTTGTTCGTCGCCGGCATCTCGCCGCTGCGCCAGGCCGGCAAGGTCTCGCGCGAGCGCTACGCACGCCTGGCCGACGCGGTGAAGGCGATCCTCGCGTATGCGATCGAACGCGGCGGCACCACGCTGCGCGATTTCATCAGCCCGGACGGCGCGCCGGGCTACTTCGAGCAGGAGCTCTCGGTCTACGGGCGCGGCGGCGAAGGCTGCAAGGCCTGCGGGCGGGCGCTGAAACAGGCCTCGATCGGCCAGCGCGCGAGCGTCTGGTGCCCACGCTGCCAACGCTGATCGCGCGTCCATCCGCCGCGCCGGGCCGCGGCCCATCGTCCATTCGTCGGAGGCTGCGGCGCGGCGCGGCGGCGTATAGTCGCGACACGCCATGAACGACAGCGCCGACATCACCCAATGGCTCGACGCCGCCCGCGGCGGCGATCGCGAGGCGCTCGACCGCGTACTGGGCGCGCTCTACGAGGAACTGCATTCGATGGCGCGGCGCCAGCTCGCCGGCCAGCAGGAGCAGACGCTCGACGCCACCGCGCTGGTGCACGAGGCCTACCTCAAGCTCATCGGCAGCCACGGCGCCCGCTTCGGCGACCGCGCGCACTTCTTCGCCTATGCCGCCACGGCGATGCGCAGCGTGGTGGTCGACCACGTACGCCAGCGCCTGGCGCAGAAGCGCGGCGGCGGCCTCGAGCGGGTGACCGACCTGCCCGAGGATGCCGAGGGCGCGATCCGCCTCGACGAGGACCTGCTCGCGCTCGATCGCGCGCTCGACCGGCTCGCCGCGGTGGACCCGCGCCTGGCGCAGGTGGTGGAGCTGCGCTACTTCGGCGGGTTGTCGGAGCTGGAGATCGCCGCGCTGCAGGACCGTTCCGAGCGCAGCATCCGCCGCGACTGGCAGAAGGCGCGCATGTTCCTGCTCGCCAGCCTGGACGACGACCAGGCGGCCTGACGCCGCGGCACGCTCCGATGGACGCCGACCGCTGGCTGCAGTTGTCCCCGCATCTCGACGCCCTGCTCGAGTTGCCCGCGCCCGCGCGCACGCGCCGGCTCGACGAGATCGCCAGCGACGACGCCGCGCTCGCCGCCGAACTCGGCCGCATGCTCGCGCTCGAATCCGGGCGCGACGACTTCCTCGCGCAACCGCTGGTGATCCCGCGCGCGCTGCGCGAAGGCAGCGAGGTCGGCCCGTACCGGCTCGAGACATTGCTCGGCGAAGGCGGCATGGGCCAGGTCTGGCGTGCCTCGCGCGCCGACGGGCTCTACCAGCGCCGCGTCGCGCTCAAGCTGCTGCGCCCCGGCCTTGCCGACCGCAGCCTGCGCCTGCGCTTCGCCCGCGAGCGCGAGATCCTCGCGCGGCTCGCGCATCCGCACATCGCCGGCCTGCTCGACGCCGGCCTGTCGGCCGAGGGCGTGCCCTACCTCGCGCTCGAGTACGTCGAAGGCGAGCCCATCACGCACTACTGGCAACGGCTCGACGTGCCGCTGCCCGCGCGCCTGCGCATGTTCCGCCAGGTCTGCGCGGCGGTCAGCCACGCGCACGCCAACCTCGTCGTGCACTGCGACCTCAAGCCGTCGAACATCCTCGTCACCGGCGACGGCCAGGTGCGCCTGCTCGACTTCGGCATCGCCAAGCTGCTCGACGGCGCCGCGCCGCGACCCGATCCCACGCGCACCGGCGCGCGCGCCTTCACCCTGCACTACGCCGCGCCCGAACAGATCCGCGGCGGGCCCGTCACCACGATGACCGACGTGTACTCGCTCGGCGTCGTGCTCTACGAGCTGCTCACCGGCACCAAGCCGTACCGCCTCAAGCGCCAGTCCGACGCCGAATGGGAAGAAGCGATCCTCGCGCACGACCCGCTGCGTCCTTCGCAGACCCTGCTGCGGCAGTCGGAACTGAAGGCGGACCGCGTCGAACGCCAGGGCCTGCGCCGCCGCGCGCGGCGCCTGATGGGCGACCTGGACAACATCGTGCTGCGCACGCTGTGCAAGGTGCCGGAGCAGCGCTATCCGTCGGTGGAGGCGCTGTCGCGCGACCTGCAGCGCCATCTCGACGGGCAACCGGTGCAGGCGCGTGCGCTCAGTCCCGTGTACCGGTTGCAGAAGTATGTGCGCCGCCATCGCTGGGCGCTCGCCGCGGGCGGGATCGCGCTGGGCATTCTCGGTCTCGCCGTCGGCGCGGTGGTCTGGCAGAGCCGCGAGGCCGTCGAGGAAGCGCGCCGCGCGCAGGCCATGCGCGGCTTCATCGTCGGCCTGTTCGAGCAGGCGGGCGACACGCCGGACGGCCGTGCGCTGGACCTGCGCGCGCTACTTGACGGCGCGGTCGCACGCGGCGATCGCGAACTGGGGCGCCAGCCGCGCGCGCAGGCCGAACTGCTGGGCGTGATCGCTCACCTGCGCGCGGGCCTGGGCGACGATCGCGAGGCCAAGGCGCTGCTCGATCGGCAGGGCGCGCTGCTGGCCACGCTGCCTAGCGTGCCGGCCGGGCTGCGGATCGACGCCGCCGCGCAGCGCGGCGAAATCCTGCGCCGCCTCGGCGACGTGCCGGGCTGCATCGAGACGATGCGGCCGCTCGCGCCGCTGGCCTCGCGCGAGCGCGGGCACCTGCCGACCTCGGTGGCCGAATTCCAGTCGCAGTTCGGGCGCTGCCTGCGCGCGTCCGGCGACGCGCGCGGCGCGCGGCGCCAGTTCGACCAGGCGCTGGCGCTGCGACGCGCCAGCCGTGGCAGCGGAACCAGCGTGGCGGAGATCGAAAGCCTGCTCGACCTCGCGGGGCTGCAGGCGGACACCGGCCCCGTCGACGCGGCGCTGTACCGCTACCGGCAGGCGCGTGCGCGGCTCGACATCGACGCCGGCCCGCGCCATCCGCTGCACGTGACGATCGGACGCGAGCTGGCCGGCGTGCTGCGCCGGCAGGGCCATCCGGGGCAGGCCGAGCAGGTGCTGATCGACACGCTCGCGACCGCGCAGGACCTGCACGGCGCGCAGCATGCGACCACGCTCGCAGTGCGCCGCGAACTGGCCGACGTGCTGATCGACCAGTCGCGCTTTCGCGACGCGGCGGTGCCGCTGCGTCGTCGCCATGCGCTGCTCGCAGCGCGCCTCGGCCCGCTGCATGCGGACCTGCATGAAAGCCACATGGCCCTGGCGCGCGTGGAATGGGAGATCCAGCGCCTGCCCGCTGCGCTGGCGTCGCTGCAGGCGGCCACGGCTATCGCGCGTCGCGCGGGCGACGATGCGGCGGGCGCCGCGGCGGTGCTCGCCCATGCGCAGGTGCTGCACGAGGCCGGGCGCATCGGGGAGGCGCGGCGGATGCTGTTCGACCTGCGCGTTCGGCGCGGCGCGCAGCTGGGTGCCATGCATCCGCAGATCGGCGAGATCGATCGCGTGCTGGGCGAAGTCGATGCAGCGCTGGGGCAGCCCGGCGCGCTGCCGCGCCTGTCGCACGCGCTGCGTGTGCTCGAGGCCGGCTACGGCGCGCAGGACGCACGCACGCGCATCGCGCGCCTCGCCCTTGCACGCCAGCAGGCCATGCACGGCGATGCGAACGGCGTGCGCATGCTCGGGACGATCGCCGCCGGCGCGCGCGGAACGGTCGAGCCGCAGCCGCTCGCCTGGCGCGCGGCGGCCTACCTGCAGAGCCTTCGCTGCCATGGCCCGGCGCACGGCGGCGCGGTCCGTCACCTCGCGCGCCTGCACGCGGCGGTGCAGCG
>CAZNRZ010000143.1:0-1384 GCA_964575535.1 uncultured Lysobacter sp.
GTGCATTCGCTCAAGGACGTTCCGATGGAGCTCGAACCGGGCTTCATGCTGCCGGCGATCCTCGCGCGCGCCGACCATGCCGACGCGTTCGTCAGCAACCGCTTCGAGGACATCGACGCACTCCCGGAAGCTGCGGTGGTCGGCACGTCCTCGCTGCGCCGGCAGGCGCAGCTGCGCGCGCTGCGGCCCGACCTCGTGCTGCGCGACCTGCGCGGCAACGTCAACACGCGGCTGGCGAAGCTCGACCTCGGCGAGTACGACGCGATCGTGCTGGCCTGCGCGGGCCTGCAGCGGCTCGGTTTCGAATCGCGCATCCGGGCGCGCCTCGACGCGCCGCGCTGGCTGCCGGCGCCGGCGCAGGGCGCGATCGCGGTGGAATGCCGTGGTGACGATGCGCGCACCGCCGCGCTGTTCCAGCCGCTCGACGATGCCAGCACGCGCGCCCGCGTGGAGGCCGAGCGTGCGATGAATCGTGCGCTGCACGGCAGTTGCCACGTGCCCGTCGCCGCCTTCGCGCGGCTCGATGGCGGCCAGCTGCATCTTCTCGGCGCGGTCGGCTCGGCGCATGACGGGCGCAGCGTGCGCGCGCAGGCCACGGGCGATGCACGCGATCCGCAAGGCGTGGGCGAACAGGTCGCGCGGCTGCTGCTGGAGCAGGGCGCGGGCGAGATCATCGCCACGTCGTCCGAGCCGGATACGGGCCCGTTCCGCTCCTGAATCAGTAGTACAGCGACACCGTGTGGCGCGCCTCGGCGAAGAACAGCCAGCGCTCGACGAACGCGCCCGCCAGCGCCGCAAACGCGGCCATCGCCAGCCACGGCAGCGCGTCCACGTGCGGCAGGAACGCGACCGGCAGCAGGCACAGCGCCGGCAGCAGCGCGAACAGCACGAGCGCGATGCGGCGCAGGCGCGTGGCGTGCCGGCGTCCCAGCACGAAGACCATTTCGCGCGTCACGAAGTTGCCCTCGGTATGCGGGCGTTCGAACACGGTCGCGCTGCGATCGGGCAGCCCGACCGCGCTGCCGCGGTTGGCGGGGAACGGCCTGTCGCGCAGGTCGCGCCAGTAGCGGTATTTGACGATCGCCAGTGCGGGCGGCCCGGCCAGCAGCGCGAGCCCCGCGCCCTCCGCCAGCCGGCCGAGTCCGGCCTGCAGCGCCGCGAACACCAGCCCACCGGTCAGCAGTGCGAACAGCAGGTAGGCGGGAACGACGAGTGCGTGCCGCCAGGCGGGAATCGGCTTGAGCGAGGCGTAGATCATCGCGGTGCAAGCCACCGTCGCCAGCGCGCCGAGCATCAGCAGGCCCGCCGCGGCGATGCCTGCGCCTCCAAGCGCCGTCGCGTCGCCCGCGCTTCGCGGCGACAGCATGCCCGGCAGCAGCGCGAA
>CAZNRZ010000143.1:1484-4907 GCA_964575535.1 uncultured Lysobacter sp.
AGCGCCGCAGCGCATCATCGGCTCAGCACGCGATCGAGCCAGCGCAGGACCGGCGGCAACGCCTGAGTGTCGAGCGTCTCGTCGACCGCGGCGGTGGCCATGTCGCCGGCGCGGCGCGGGCGCGGCGGCAGGTACTTGTTCACCGGCCGGTAGCCGAGCTCGGGCATCAGGTCGACGCCGCCGCGCGCGGCGACCAGCTGCGACACCTTCGACTCCGGATCGGCGAGATCACCGAAATGCCGCGCGCGCGTCGGGCAGGCCTGCACGCAGGCCGGCTGGCGCTCGGCCTCGGCGAGGTTCTCGTTGTAGATGCGGTCGATGCACAGCGTGCATTTCTTCATCACGCCTTCGACCGCGCTGTACTCGCGCGCGCCATAGGGGCAGGCCCAGGAGCAGAGCTTGCAGCCGATGCACTTGGACTCGTCGACCAGCACGATGCCGTCTTCGGCGCGCTTGTAGCTCGCGCCGGTCGGGCAGACGGTGACGCATGCGGGCTCTTCGCAGTGCAGGCACGAGCGCGGGAAGTGCAGCGTCATCGCGGGATGGGTGACGATCGCCTCGCCGGTCACGCCGCAGCCGGATGCCGGCCGCGCCGCGTGTGCGACCTCGTTGCCGGGCTCGCCGCCGAGCGGCGTATCGACGGTGCTGTCGACACGCAACCGGCCCGCGCGCGTCGCGCCATCGCCTCCCACGGCGCGCGCGTCATCCGCATGCGTTGCATCGTCCACCAGCACCGCGGCGATCTCGTAGCTGTGCACGCGGTTGAACCAGACGCCGGTCGGCGCCTTGCCGTAGGGATCCTCGTCGGGCAGCGGCGCCGCGAAGCCGCCCGCGTTCCACTCCTTGCAGGCCACCGCGCAGGCGTGGCAGCCCACGCAGGTATCGAGGTCGATCACCAGCCCGAGCTTCTTCGCAGGTGGCGGCGGCAGCGAGGTCATTTGCGGCGCGCGCCCTTCACCAGCCACAGGCCGGCGAGGAAGATCGCGAACGGAATCAGCAGGCTTGGTGCCGCGGCAGCGAGCAGGTCGTTCATGTCGCGGGCTTCGCTGATGGAGCCGAAGGGCTCGATCACGCCGTAGCCGAGCATCAGGATGAGCGCGAAGCCGGCGAGGATGAGGATGTAGCCAGCGAGGAGGCGTGGGTTCATGCCTGTCGTTCCGTCCTGAAGTTCGCGCCGTAGCGCAGGGGGCCTTCGACGATCTGTCCCGGCGGCAATGGCGCGAAGTCGGGCGCGACCGTGCCGGTCGCGTTCGCCGCGGGGCGGATGCGCACGCGCAGGTCGAACCACGCGGCCTGCCCGGTGACCGGGTCCGCGTTCGCATAGTCGCCGCGCGGCGTGATGTCGGAAATCAGGTGATTGAGCAGGAAACCCTTGCTGCCCTCGGGCGCGTCCTTCTTCAGCGCCCAGGCACCCTTGCGCTTGCCCATGGCGTTCCATGTCCACACGGTGTCGGGCTGCACGTTGGCGGCGAACTTCGCCTGCACGGTGATCGTGCCGTGGTGGGAGGTGACGTCGACCCAGGCCTCGTCGGCGATGCCGTAACGCGCAGCCGTTTCGGGATGCAGGTAGAGGAAGTTGCGCGTGGCGATCTGCCGCAGCCAGGCGTTCTGCGCATGCCAGGCGTGGTACATGAACATGGGGCGCTGGGTGATCGCGCTGAGCGGGAAGTCGCGATCGGCCGCATCGGCGACCTGCTCCTGCTCGAACGGTTCGTACCAGATCGGCAGCGGATCGAAGTAGGTCGCCACGCGCCGGCGATGCTCCGGCGGCGGCAGGTGCGCGCCATGGCCCTGCGCGGCGAGGCGGAACTTCTGCATCGCCTCCGAATACAGCTGCAGCACGATCGGCTGCGGGCTGGCGAGGAAGCCCATCTTCTGCGCCCAGTCGAGATAGCCGCGGTTGGCCATCTTGAAATAGCGCGCGTGCTCCGGGATCTCGCTGCGCCAGAAATTTCCGTTCTCGATGTAGCGCTGCAGCTGGTCGGGATTCGGCGCGCCCTTGGCCTCCTGCGTGCCGTCGGCGCCGCGCCAGCCGGCGAGCAGCCCCACGCCCGGCGCGCGTTCGTGGTGGACGATGTAGTCGGCGTAGTCGCGGTACTTCGGCGAGCCGTCCTCGTTCGCCATGCCCGGCAGGCCCAGTCGCGCGCCGATGTCGAGCAGCACCGACTGGAAACCGCGAACGTCCCGCGCCCCGCCTTTCGCATCGGGCTGCGTGGCCGGATCGAAGATCGGATGGCGGATCGCGTCCGCGGCGCCGTCGGCATCGGAGATCGGGCGGTCGAGCAGGCTGATCGAGTCGAAGCGTTCGAGATAGGTGGGGTCGGGAAACACCAGGTCGGCGTAGGCCACCGTCTCCGACGAGAACGCATCGCAGTAGATGATCCGCGGAATGCGGTACTCACCCTGTTCGTCCTTGTCGGTGAGCCAGCCGATGGTCTCGGCGGTGTTCATGGCGGAGTTCCAGCCCATGTTCGCCATGAACATCATCAGCGTGTCGATTTTGTACGGGTCGCCCTTCCACGCATTGCGGATCACGCTGTGCATCATCCCGTGCGCGGCGAGCGGATAGCTCCAGGAGAACGCGTGGTCGATGCGGCGCGGCTGGCCGGCTTCGTCGACGACCAGATCCTCCGGCCCGTGCACGAAGCCCAGTGGTGGCGCATCGAGCGCGCCATTGGGCTGTCGCGCGCGGCCGGGGCGGTTCGGCGGCGGGATCGGCTTCGGGAACGGCGGCTGGTAACGGAACGAGCCGGGCGTGTCGACCGCGCCGAGCAGCAGCTGCAAAACGTGCAGCGCGCGGCAGGTGTGGAAGCCATTGGAATGCGCGCTGATGCCGCGCATCGCATGCATCGCCACCGGGCGGCCGACCATCTCGGCGTGCTCGCGGCCCCAGGCGTCGGTCCATGCGACCGGCAGGCGCAGTTCGTGGTCGAAGGCGTTCTCGGCGAGTTCGCGCGCGATGCGGCGGATGGTGTCGGCGGGGATGCCGCAGCGCTCGCTCACGGCCTCCGGTGCGTACTGCGGATCGAGATAGCGCTCGACCATCAGGTGGAAGACGGGCAGGGCGGTGCGGCCGTCGGCGAGCGTGACTTCGCCGACGATGTCGGGACTGATGTTGATCGCATCAGCGCGCGCAAAGCCCCTCTCCCCTCGGGAGAGGGGTTGGGGTGAGGGTTCGGCGGATGACGGATTTTCACGGTGCTCCGGACCCTCACCCCCGGCCCCTCTCCCGAGGGGAGAGGGGTGCAAAGCGCAAAGCGGATTACCGTCGGCATCGCGCGCGAACAGCCCGTCATCGGCCGCCCCCGGATCGCGGATCACCAGCCAGTGCGCATTGGTGTAGCGCACGAGGTAGTCGAGGTCGATGCGATCGGTGCGCAGCAGCTCGTGGATCAGCGCGAAGGCGAACAGGCCGTCGGTGCC
>CAZNRZ010000144.1:0-4857 GCA_964575535.1 uncultured Lysobacter sp.
GGACAAGAAGACCGGCAAGGAGCAGAAGGTCGAGATCAAGGCCGGTTCGGGCCTGTCCGAGGACGAGATCAAGCGGATGGTCGAGGACGCCGAGTCCAATCGCGAAGAGGACAAGAAGTTCAACGAGCTGGTGCAGGCGCGCAATCACGCCGATGGTCTGATCCACATGACCCGCGGCGCGATCAAGGAGCACGGCGAGAAGGTGCCGGGCGACGCGATCGGCCGAGCCGAGACTGCGATCGCCGATCTCGAAACGGCGATGAAGGGCGACGACAAGGCGCAGATCGAGGCCAAGAGCCGTGCGCTGGAAGAGGCCGCGCAGTCGCTGCTGGCCGTGGCGCAGGCCGGGCAGGGTGGGGATGAGCCGCCGCAGGGTGGCGCTTCGTCCGGCGGCGCGAAGTCCGACGACGTGGTCGATGCCGAATTCACGGAAGTGAAGGGCGACGAGTCGAAGTAAGCTGTTCCTCCGCGGGAGCCGGTCACCGGCTCCCGTTTCTTTCGGGGAACCGCCGCGCGTGACGAAACCGCGTGGTCATCCGCAGCACAGCGAAACCAGCCATGAGCAAGCGTGACTACTACGAGGTCCTGGGCGTTGCCCGCGATGCGGGCGACGACGACCTCAAGAAGGCCTATCGCCGCTGCGCGATGAAGCACCACCCGGACCGCAATCCGGGCGACAAGGCCGCCGAGGAAGCCTTCAAGGAATGCAAGGAGGCCTACGAGACGCTGTCCGATGCCGGCAAGCGCCGCATGTACGACGCCCACGGCCACGCCGCGTTCGAGCACGGCATGGGCGGCGGCGGCGGTTTCGGCCAGGCCGACATGGGCGACATCTTCGGCGACATCTTCGGCAACATCTTTGGCGGTGGTGGCGGCGGGCGCGGCCCACGTCGCGGCGCCGACATCGGTTACGTCATGGAGCTTTCGCTGGAGGAAGCGGTCGGCGGCGTCGAGAAGCAGATCGAAGTGCCGACGCTGGACGAGTGCGAGACCTGCGACGGCAGCGGCTCGGCCGACGGCAAGCTCGAGACCTGCGGCACCTGCCAGGGTCGCGGCCAGGTGCGCTTCCAGCGCGGCATCTTCTCGATGCAGCAGGGCTGCCCGCACTGCGGCGGGCGCGGCAAGACCATCGCCAGCCCCTGCGGCGACTGCCGTGGTCATGGGCGCATCGAGCGCACCAAGACGCTGCAGGTGAAGGTGCCCGCCGGCGTCGATGCCGGGGATCGCATCCGCCTTGCGGGCGAGGGCGAGGCCGGTCCGGCTGGCGCGCCCCCGGGCGACCTGTACGTCGATATCCGCGTGCGCGAGCACGAGATCTTCCAGCGCGACGGCGACGATCTTCACTGCGAGGTGCCGATCCGCATCTCGCAGGCCGCGCTCGGCGATTCCATCCGCGTGCCGACGCTCGAGGGCGAGGTCGAGCTGCGCATTCCTGTCGAGACGCAGACCGGCCGCATGTTCCGCCTGCGCGGCAAGGGCGTGAAGTCGGTCCGCAGCCGGGCACACGGGGATCTCTACTGCCGCGTGGTGGTGGAGACGCCGGTCAATCTCACGCCGGAGCAGCGCGAACTGCTCGAGCAGTTCGAGGCGACGTTCCTCGGCGAGGGTGCACGGCGGCACTCCCCTCGATCCTCGACGTTCCTTGATGGCGTACGCGGGTTCTGGGAGCGGATGACGGGCTGAGCGAACGCGCGCGGCACGCGGGCGACGGGCTGCACGAGCCGCGTGGGCTGCACGCCTACAGCCGGGTCGACCGCCGGACATCCCGCGCGTCACGCGGGTGGACGTGTCGCCTGCCGCGCGAGGCGGCCATCCAGCCGCCCGCCGTCCGTTCGCGACCGTTCAGCCGTCTAAACCGGCGCCTAGCCCACCGGCGGGCAACCCGTCTCGCATCCTCCGCGCAACCGATCCGGCCGGGGTAGGGGACCCATGGACGGAAGTGCGATCGACGTCATCCGTTGCCTGGACGCGCTCCCCGTGCCGGCGCTGCTCGTGCGCGCGAACGCCGTGACCGGCTGCAATGCACACGCTCGGCTCCTGCTCCGCGCAGGGGCGGACATGCCCGACTGCCGCTGGCTCGCCGCTCTTGCATGCCGCCCCGCGGGTATCGCCGCCGTGGTGGAGCATTTCGACGCTGCCGGCGTGCCACTCCACCTCGAAGTCGTGCTGGGTACGCCGCTGGATGGCGAGGGCCGCCAGTTCGCGCTGCTGCGCGAAGTCGATGCCGGCGCCGCGGCGCGCCAGCGCCTCGAGCGCGGGCTGGAGTTCGAGCGCCTGCTCACCCGTAGCTCCGCCGACCTGATGCGCAGCCCCGACGATCGCCTCGACGCGGCGATCCACGGCGTGCTGGCCACGCTGGGCCACTTCTTCGGCATCGACCGCGCCTACGTTTTCCTGATCGACGCCGCCGCCGGCACCCAGAGCAACACGCATGAGTGGACGGCGGACGACGTGTCCAGCGAGCGCGATCACCTGCAGGATATTCCGCTCGACGGCTTTCCGTGGCTGCTCGCGCAACTGCGCGAGGACGCGGTGCTGCGCTGCGATTCCATCGACGACCTGCCGCCCGAGGCCGCCGCCGAGCGCGCCGAATGCGAACGGCAGGGCATCCAGTCGGTCCTCATGGTGCCGCTGCACAACGGCGGCGAACTGCGCGGCTACGTCGGCTTCGACGCCGTTCGCCGGCGTGTGCAGTGGGAGGAATCGCACGTGGTCGGCCTGCGCCTGCTTGCACAGATGCTCGCTGGCGCGATCGACAGCCGGGTGACCGCGCAGCAGCTGCGCCGCCAGGCCATGCACGACGCGCTGACCGGGTTGCCCAACCGCCTTTACCTCCGCCACCGTTTCGGCGACGGGGTGCGGGGGTGGCATGCGCAGGCGGCGCCGGTGGTGGCGGTCGTCGACGTCGACGACTTCAAGACGATCAACGACCGCTACGGCCACGCGGGCGGCGACGCGGTACTGCGCGAGATCGGCCGCCGGCTCGTGGACAGCATCGGCCGCGAAGGCGTGGTGGCGCGCGTGGGTGGCGACGAGTTCGTGGTGGTGGAACCGGCGCCGGAAGATGGTGCGGATGCGTTCGCGGCCCGGCTGCTCGCCGTGGCGGCCCGCCCGTTCGACATCGCTGATGCCACGCATCGCGTCGGCATCAGCGTCGGCCTGGTGACGGGCGAATCCGGGGGCGACACGCTGGACGTGCTGCTCGATCGCGCGGATTCCGCGATGTACCGCGCCAAGTCGGCCGGCAAGAACCGCTGGGCGCTGGCGCGAGCGCGGGGCGTCCCCGCCGGCTGAGTTTGCCGGCCCCGCGGTGGTCGCATAGCCTGTCGCGATGACTTCCGATCTCCGCATCCTCGTGCACGGCGCCAGCGGGCGCATGGGTTCCGCGCTGTTGCGCCTTGCGCCCGAAGCGGGCTGCCGGGTGGTCGCCGCGGTATCGCGGCAGCCGGCGAATGGCATCGACGACGGCACGTGGTTGGCGCCCGCGCGCATGCACGAAGCGCCGGAATTCGACGTCGCGGTCGACTTCAGCCTGCCGCGGGCTTTCGATGCCGTGCTCGCGCTGTGCGTCGAACGCGGGGCGCCGCTGGTGTCGGGAACGACCGGTCTCGAAGCCACGCAGCGTGCGGCGCTCGAACGCGCGGCGGCGACGCTGCCCGTTGTCTGGGCTGCGAACTTCAGCCTCGGCGTCGCCGTGCTCGCGGACCTCGTCGAGCGTGCCGCGCGCATGCTGCCTGCCTGGGACTGCGACATCGTCGAGTCGCATCACGTCCACAAGAAGGACGCGCCGTCGGGCACCGCTCTCGCGCTGGGCGGCCGCGCGGAGCAGGGCGGCGCGACGCCGCGCTACGCATCGCTGCGCGCCGGCGACATCGTCGGTGAGCACACGGTTCAGTTCGCGGCGGCCGGCGAGCGCATCGAGCTCGTGCACCGCGCCACCAACCGCGACGTGTTCGCGCGCGGCGCGCTGCACGTCGCCAGGCGGCTGAGCGGACGTGCGCCGGCGCTGTACGCGGTCGCCGACCTGCTGGACTGACCGGCCGCACGCGCGCTCCCGCCACGGCTGACTGACTCCTCGCCATCGCAGGCGCAGCGGCCGCTGGCGCGGCGAGCCGCGTGCCGATAGAATTCCCGCTCGCCTGAAGCCTATCGCCGGACCGGTCCAGAACCGCGTCCGCGATTTCCTGCAGCCGAATTCCGGCAGCGCAGGGCTCGGCTCCCCCTCGCAGCGAAGGCGATTCCCGTGACCCAACCCGCAATCCTCGCGCTCGAAGACGGAACGATCTTCGAGGGCGTCTCGGTCGGCGCGCCCGGCCTGTCCGTCGGCGAAGTCGTGTTCAACACGGCGATGACGGGCTATCAGGAAGTCGTGACCGACCCCTCCTACGCGCGGCAGCTCGTCACGCTGACGTATCCGCACATCGGCAACACCGGCACCACCGGCAAGGACGACGAGGCCAAGTCGATCTGGCCGTCGGGCCTGATCGTGCGCCACGTGCCGCGGCGCCCCAGCAGCTGGCGCTCGGAAATGCCGCTGCCGGAATGGCTGGCGGCACGCAACGTGGTCGCCATCGCCGACATCGACACCCGCAAGCTCACGCGCCTGCTGCGCGATCGCGGCGCGCAGAACGGCGCGCTGATGGCCGGCGAGATCGACGTGGAGCGCGCGCTCGAAGCCGCGCGCAAGTTCCCCGGCCTCTCCGGCATGGACCTCGCGAAGGAGGTCTGCACGCGCGAGGCCTACGAATGGCGCGAGACCGAACTCGACCTCGACCGCGACGCCTTCAGCGACACCGACGGCCGTTTCCACGTCGTCTGCTACGACTTCGGCGTCAAGCTCAACATCCTGCGCATGCT
>CAZNRZ010000145.1:0-2499 GCA_964575535.1 uncultured Lysobacter sp.
GACATCGGCTGGTGCGATGCGCGCGACTGGCTGCGCGCGGTGCAGCTGCCGAACCAGAGCGACTGGTCCGGACGCCTCGCCGTGAACTGCCACCACGCCACCGACCGCGAGGCCGCGGCGCGTTTCTCCACGCAGCCCGCCGGCATCGTGCTCACCCAGGGTTTCATCGCGCGGCATGCCGACGGCGGCACGGCCATCCTCGGCCGCGGCGGCTCCGATACCTCGGCGGCGTATTTCGGCGCGCTGCTTGGCGCCAGCCGCGTCGAGATCTGGACCGACGTGCCGGGCATGTTCACCGCGAACCCGCGCGAAGTGCCCGATGCGCGCCTGCTCGCCCGCCTCGACTACGCCGAGGCGCAGGAAATCGCGACCACCGGCGCGAAAGTGCTGCATCCGCGCTCGATCGGCCCCTGCCGCGATGCAGGCGTCGCGATGGCGATCCTCGATACCGAACGCCCCGAGCTGCCCGGCACGCGCATCGACGCGGCGGCCACCACGGTGCCCGGCGTCAAGGCGATCAGCCGCCGCAACGGCATCGTGCTGGTGTCGATGGAATCGGTGGGCATGTGGCAGCAGGTGGGCTTCCTCGCCGACGTCTTCGAGCGATTCAAGCGCCATGGCCTGTCGGTGGACCTGATCGGCTCGTCGGAAACCAACGTCACCGTTTCGCTGGATCCGAGCGAGAACCTGGTCACCACCAACGTGCTCAGCGCGCTCAGCGAGGATCTCGCGCAGGTCTGCCGGGTCAAGGTGATCGCGCCCTGCACGGCCATCACGCTGGTGGGCCGCGGCATGCGCTCGCTGCTGCACAAGCTTTCCGACATCTGGGCGACGTTCGGCCGCGAGCGCGTGCACCTGATTTCGCAGTCGTCCAACGATCTCAACCTCACCTTCGTCGTCGACGAGGCCGATGCGGAAGGCCTGCTGCCCACGCTGCATGCGGAACTCGTGCGCAGCGGGGCGATGCCGGTGCTGGACGAGAGCGTGTTCGGAGCGGCCTGGCGCGACGTGGTGAACGGCCGTCCGCAGCCGGCTGCGCCGTGGTGGGCATCGCGTCGCGAGGCACTGCTGGCATGCGCGGAAGAGGGCACGCCGCGCTACGTCTATCACCTGCCGACGGCGCGCGCGCGCGCGCGTTCACTGCTCGGCGGCCCCGTGGACTGCGGCTTCTACGCCATCAAGGCCAATCCGCACCCGGCGCTGCTGGCCGCGATCGAAGGCGAGGGCTTCGGCTTCGAATGCGTGTCGCTGGCCGAAGTGGAACACGTGCTCGCGACGCTGCCGGCGCTCGCGCCGTCGCGCATCCTGTTCACGCCGAGCTTCGCGCCGCGCCGCGAGTACGAGCGCGCCTTCGAGCTGGGCATCAACGTCACGCTCGACAACGTGGAAATGCTGCAGCGCTGGCCGGACGTCGTGCGTGGCCGCCGCGCCTGGCTGCGGCTGGACCTCGGCCACGGCGAGGGCCACCACGAGAAGGTGCGTACCGGCGGGGTCGACGCGAAGTTCGGCCTGCCGATCGCCCGCTTCGACGCCTTCATGGCCGAGGCGCGCGCACTCGACCTGCGCATCACCGGCCTGCACGCGCACCTGGGCAGCGGCATCGACGAACCCGCGCACTGGAGCGGCGTCTACGGCGCGCTCGCGGCGCTCGCCGACAGCGCCGGCAGCATCGACACGCTGGACATCGGCGGCGGGTTCCCGGTGCCGTACACGCCCGATGCGCGCGCCTTCGACCTCGACGCCTGGCGCGAGGGCGTCGCCGCGATCAAGGCCGCCTACCCGGGCCTGCGCCTGGCGATCGAACCGGGCCGCTATCTCGTCGCCGAAGCCGGCGTGCTGCTTTTGCGCGTCACCCAGGTGATCGAGAAGGACGGCGTGCGCCGCGTGGGCGCCGACGGCGGCATGAACGCGCTGATGCGCCCGGCGATGTACGAGGCGTATCACGGCATCCACAATCTGTCGCGGCTGGACGACGGGGAACGGGCGACCTTCGACGTCGTCGGCCCGATCTGCGAAAGCGGCGACGTGCTCGGCCGCGGCCGCCGCCTGCCGCAGGCGACGCGCGAAGACGACGTGCTGCTGGTCGCCGACGCCGGTGCCTACGGCATGGCGATGGCCAATACCTACAACCTCCGGGCCCTGCCGGCCGAGGACGTGATCGATGACTGAGTGGCGCTTCTCGCGCGACGCCATCCGCAGCTTCCGCTTCGTGCGCTGCGATTTCGATGCCGCGACCGGCGTCGCGCGGCTGGTCTATGCCTTCGACGACGGCCCCGAACTGGTCGAGACGGTGACCGTCCCCGGCGCACCGTTCGTGCTCGATGCCGACCGCGCGCACGCGGTGGAAAAGGCGCTGCGCCTGCTGCATCTGGTCGCCGGCGTGAGCTACTACAAGGCCGCGGTGCCTGGCGAGATCCGCATCGAGGGCTATGCCATCGACGCCGCCACCGCCGCGCTGCTGGCGGAGGTGTACGAGAACGGGCTGGGCGAATTCGCCTA
>CAZNRZ010000145.1:2599-4822 GCA_964575535.1 uncultured Lysobacter sp.
GCGCAGACGGTGACCTGGATCGGCGGCTCGCAACTCATCGCCGCCTGCGCGGCGCGCACGGGGCTGCCTACGCACAACATCGGCCGCCAGCTCGCACCGCAGCTGTTCGAATACAACCGCCAGGGCGCGTGGAACGGCCACATCCCGGTGACCGCGGTGAATTCGGCGATCCTGGCGCTAGCTGCCCTGCTGCAGGACGCCGACCAGGTCGTGTTCTCCAACGAGCGTTCCGCGAGCTACGGCTCGATGATCGAGGGCACCGGCGAGGTCAACCACCAGTGGTCCAAGGGCTGGGCCTTCGAGCAGGCCTTCGCCGCACACCTGCGTTCGCACGTCGCGCGCGATCTTCGTTACTACTCGTTGCTGCGTCCCTTGAGCGAGCTCGCCGTGGCCCGCCAGTTCGCGCGGTCGGACCGCTACGACCAGCACTTTTCCAGCTGCAACCGCAACTTCCACCTGCTGGGCGAGCGCCCGGTGCAGCGCTGGTGCGGCGTCTGCCCGAAGTGCCACTTCGTCTTCCTCGCGCTCGCGCCGTTCATGAGCAAGCCGCGGCTCGTCGGCATCTTCGGCCGCAACCTGCTTGACGACGCGGAGCAGACCGCCGGCTTCGACGCGCTGCTCGAATACCGCGACCACAAGCCTTTCGAATGCGTGGGCGAGGGACAGGAGTCGCGCGCCGCGATGGCGGTACTCGCGCAGCGCCCGGAATGGCGCGAGGACGCGATCGTCGAGCGCTTCGCCCGCGAGATTCGCCCGCAGCTCGACGACGTGCCGGCGATCGAGTCGCTGCTGGTGCCGGTCGACGAACACGCCATCCCCGATGCCCTGTGGACGCGCCTGCGTGCGGATTTCGCAGCTTGACGGCCTGAAGGTCGCGCTCTGGGGCTGGGGGCGAGAAGGCCGCGCCGCCTACCGGGCCATCCGCGCGCGGCTGCCGGCCCTGCCGCTCACGCTGTTCTGCAGCACCGGAGAAGCCGCCGATGCCGCGGCGGCCGGTGATCGGCTGTTGCAGATGGAAACGCGGGTCGACGGCAAGGCTCTGGCTTCCTTCCATGTGGTGGTGAAGTCGCCCGGCATCAGTCCCTATGGCGAGGCGGCACGCACGGCGCTCGCATCGGGGACGCGGATCATCGGCGGCACGTCGCTCTGGTTCGCCGAGCATGCGGCTATCGACGGCGTGGTCCCGCATTCGGTCTGCGTCACCGGGACTAAGGGCAAGAGCACGACGACCTCGCTGCTCGCGCACCTTCTGCGCGCCGGCGGCCGGCGCACGGCGCTGGCCGGCAACATCGGCCTGCCGCTGCTTGAGCTGCTTGAGCCCGCGCGCGCACCGGACGCCTGGGCCATCGAGCTGTCGAGCTATCAGACCGGCGACGTCGCGGCCAGCGGCGCGCGGCCCGAGATCGCGGTCGTACTCAACATCTTTCCCGAACACCTCGACTGGCATGGCTCGCAGGCGCGCTACGTCGAGGACAAGCTCCGTCTGGTGACCGCGGCGAGGCCACGCATCGCCGTGCTCAACGCCGCAGATCCGGTGCTGTATGCGCTGGATGTGCCGGCGGGCGTCGAGGTGCGCTGGTTCGGCGACGCGCGTGGCTGGCATCTGCGCGGCGACACGCTCTACCGCTGCGACGATGCAGTGCTCGACACATCCGGGTTGCCGTTGCCGGGCCGGCACAATCGCGGGAACCTGGCGGCGGTGCTGACCGCGATCGAAGCGATGGGCCAGGACGCGATAGCGCTTGCCCCGCATGCGCGCGACTTCCGCCCGCTGCCGCATCGCCTGCAGTGGCTCGGCGAGCGCGGCGGCCTGGCCTTCGTCAACGACTCGATCAGCACCACGCCGCATGCGACGCTCGCGGCGCTGGAGTGCTTCGGCGATCGCGATGTGGCGGTGCTGGTCGGCGGCCACGATCGCGGTGTCGACTGGGCGGATTTCGCCGCTGCGATGCGCGCGAAGGCGCCGGCCGTCGTCGTCACGATGGGCGCGAACGGGCCGCGCATTTACGAGCTGCTTGCTCCGGTCGCATCGTCGGCCCGGTTCCGCCTCGAATCCGCGCAGTCTCTTGGCGAGGCGATGACGCGGGCGGCCACGGCGCTGGAAGCCGTGCACTCCCGCGACGCGGCGCCGCTAGTGCTGCTGTCGCCGGGCGCACCGAGCTTCGGCCCGTACCGCGACTACGTCGAGCGTGGCCGCGATTTCGCCCGCCTGGCGGGATTCGA
>CAZNRZ010000146.1:0-4819 GCA_964575535.1 uncultured Lysobacter sp.
CGGGGCGCGAGCGGTAGCTCAGCGCGCCGCCGTGCTCGCGCGCGACCTGCTGCGCGAGCGCGAGGCCGAGCCCGGTGCCGTCGGCACGACCGGTCACCAGCGGCAGGAACAGGCGCTCGGCCAGTTCCGCGGGCACGCCGCGGCCGTCGTCGGCGATCTCCACGCGCAGCGCGACGGGATGGATCGCGTCGAAGATGCGCACGCCATGCTCGGCGCGCGTACGCAGGGTGACCTGCGCGGCGCCGGCCTCGATGGCGTTGCGGGCGAGGTTCCAGACCGCCTGCACGAGGCGGTCTGCGTCGCCGGTGACGTCGGGCAGGCTGGGGTCGTAGTCACGCGCGAGCTTCACCGCCCAGCCGGCGTCGGCCTCGGCCAGCCGCAGCACGCGCTCGAGCACGGCGTGGATGTTGAGCGGCGCATGCGGCGCGGCCGGGGTCGGGCTGAGCAGGCGGTCGAGCAGCGCGGTCAGGCGCGCGACTTCGCCGTCGATCAGCGCGGTCAGTTCGGCGGCTTCGGCGTCGCGGGCGTCGATGCGGCGCGCGAGCAGCTGCGCGGCGCCCTTCACCCCCGCCAGCGGATTGCGCAGTTCGTGGGCGAGCCCGCGCAGCGCGGCGGCCAGTGCCGAGGGCAGGCGGGTGGGATCCTCGCCGGGGAATTCGTCGACCGGATGGGCCTCGAGCAGCCAGCCCTCGGTGCGCCGGGTGAGCCAGGCATCGGCGAAGCGCGCCTCGCCCTCGGAAACGCGCAGGGCGAGGCGGCGAAGCCGCAGCGGCGCATCGCCGGGCTCGGCGGCGCGGGCCAGCGCATCGTCGAGCGCGGAATCCTCCGCCAGCGCGCCCAGCGCCAGCCCGCGCAGGCGCCGCGCGCCCACGCCGAGCCAGCGCGCGAAAGCGAGGTTGCAGCCGGCGATGCGCGCGTCGCCGTCGGCCCAGGCAAGCGGCGTGGTGAGCTGGTCGAGGTCGGGCGCGGCGGACATTGCACCATCTTAGTGCAGCGCCCGCGGCGCCTCGCCGGCTCAGTCGGGTATCAGCGGCAGTTCGATCCGGTAGGCAAGCCCGGGCGTGAGCGGCTCGGCCCGGATATGGCCGCCGTGCGCGCGCACGACGTCCGCGGCGACCAGCAGGCGCAGGCCGAGGCCGAGGTCGAAGGGCTCGGGCATGGGCGCGGTCAGCAGCACCCCGGCATCGTCGGGCGCCGGCCCGAGATCGCGGATCTCGATCAGCACGCGATCGCCACGGCGCGTGGCCTGCAGCCGCGGCGGCGCCTCGTGCCGCGACTGCGCATGCGCCAGCAGCGCGCACAGGGCCTGCACGAGGCGGGTCTCGTCGCCGTCGATCTGCGCCGTGGCGACGTCGCCATGGATCTCCGGAACGATCGGACAGGCGCAGAGCCCGCCCGCCGCGAGGTCGGCCAGCATCTGCACCTCCACGGGACGCCGGCGCGTGAGCAACCGGCCCTCGTTGCCGCGCACCCAGTCGCCCAGCTCCTCGATCATCACCGCCATGCGCCGCGACTGGCGCTCCACCGTTTCCGCCAGCTCCATCCGCCGCTCCGGCGGCAGGTCCTGCCGGCGCAGCAGGTAGGCGGCGGTCTGCAGCGGCGACAGCGGCCCCTTGAGGTCGTGCACCAGGCGCTCGAACAGCGGGCGCTCGCTCACGGCAGCGCGCCGGCCGGGTTCAGGCTGCCGAGGATGCGGCAGATGCCTTCGATCTCCGGCGGCTTGACCAGATGATGGTCGAAGCCGGCTTCGGCCGTGCGGCGGCGATCCTCCGGCTGGCCCCAGCCGGTGACCGCGACCAGCACCAGCTCATCGCCGCGCGGGCCCTGCCGCAGCTGGCGGGCCACGTCGTAGCCGCTGATGCCGGGCATGCCGATATCGAGGAAGACCACGTCGGGCGCGAAGCCGTCGACGGCCTGCTGCGCCGCACGCGGGTCGTAGATGCGCTGTGCCTCGTGGCCCAGCATTTCCAGCATCAGCGCCAGCGTGTCGGCCGAGTCGCAGTTGTCGTCGACCACCAGCACGCGCCGCGGCAGTGCGGCCGGAATCGGTGAGGGCGGCAGGTCGGCGGCCACCGTCTGCGTGCCCATCGGCAGCCGCACGGTGAATGTGGTGCCGGCGCCGAGGCCGGCGCTGTCGGCATGCACCTGCCCGCCGTGCATCTCCACCAGGCGCCGCACCAGCGTCAGGCCGATACCGAGGCCGCCGCGCGCGCGCTCGATGGAGGTGTCGACCTGCGCGAAGGGCTCGAAGATCGCATCGACCTGTTCGGGCGCGAGGCCGATGCCGTGGTCGCGGATGTGCACCCGCACGTCGTCGGCGGTGTCGCCGATCTCGGTTTCGATGCGGATCGGCCGCGAGGGTTCCGAATACTTGATCGCATTGCTGAGCAGGTTGGCGAACACCTGCGAGAGCCGCTCGGGATCGGCCTCCAGCGGCACTTCCGCCGGCGGCAGGTGCAGCTCCAGCGCATGCCCGCTTTCGTCGCGCAGCGATTCGATGCTGTCCACCGCCGCGCGCAGCACTGCGTCCAGCGTGGTCGGCACCGGGCGCAGCGTGAGCTTGTCCTGGCTGATGCGCGCCACGTCGAGCAGGTCGTCGATCAGACGCACCAGCAGCGCGAGCTGGCGGTCCATCGCCTCGTACAGCGGCGGCCCGGTCTTGCCGCCCAGCTTCATCACGTTGACCGCATTGCACAGCGAGGCCAGCGGATTGCGCAGCTCGTGCGCGAGCGTGGCGAGGAACTGGTCCTTGCGGCGATCGTGCTCGAGCAGGCGCGCCTGCGCGCGCTCGCGCTCGGCCATCTGCGCCTGCAGCTCGATGTTGCGCTGGGCCAGGGCGATGTTCGCCGCGCGCAGCGATTCGTTGAGCGATTCCAGCTCGCGCGCCTTCTCCACGCGCAGGCTTTCGTTCGCGGTGGCCAGGCGGGCATTCGCCAGCTGCAGCTCGCGGCGCTTGCGATACAGCTCGGTGAGCACCTGCACCTTGCTGCGCATGATCTCCGGGATCACCGGCACCATCACGTAGTCGACCGCGCCCAGCTTGTAGCCGCGCAGGCGGTCGAGGTCGGAGACGTTGACCGCGGTGACGAAGATGATCGGCGTCTTCTCGAAGCGCGGATGCTGGTGGATCAGGCTCGCCGTCTCGAAGCCGTCCATGCCGGGCATGTTGACGTCGAGCAGGATCAGCGCGGCCTCGTGCTCCATCAGGAACTTCAGCGCTTCCGCGCCCGAACGCGCGTCGACGAGGTGCTCGCCCAGCGGCTCGAGGATGGCGCGGTACGACAGCAGGCGCCCCGGCTGGTCGTCGACCAGCAGGATCGTCACCGGCTCGTGCGCCGGCGCGGGGGCGCCGGTGATCGGCAGGTTCTCGTTCAACGATGCAGCCACTGGCGCAGCACTCCGAGCAGCTGGTCGGTGACGACCGGCTTGGCGAGGTAGTCGGAGGCACCGGCCTCCAGGCACTTCTCGCGATCGCCCTTCATCGCCTTGGCGGTGAGCGCGACGATCGGGATCGAGCGCGATTCGGGATCGTTGCGGATCGCGCGCATCGTGTCGTAGCCATCCATGCCCGGCATCATGATGTCCATCAGGATCACGTCGATGTCGTGGTCGGCCGTGACGCGCTGTACGGCCTCGCGCCCGTTGTTGGCGGTGATGACGTCCATGCCGTGGCGCTCGAGCACGATGGAGAGCGCGAAGATGTTGCGCACGTCGTCGTCGACCACCAGCACGCGCTTGCCGCGCAGCACTTCGTCCGACTCGGTCAGGCGCTTGACCATCTTCTGCTTGTGCTCGGGCAGGTTGCCGATCACGCGATGCAGCAGCAGCGCGGTCTCGTCGAGCAGGCGCTCGGGCGATTCCACGCCCTTGATCACCACGCTCTTGGCCGCGCGCTTGAGCCGGCCCTCCTCCTCGCGAGTGAGCTCCTTGCCGGTGAACACCACCACCGGGATGTCGCGCAGGCGCTCGTGCTCCTGCAGCCGGTCGAGCAGGTCGAAGCCGGTCATGTCGGGCAGGCGCAGGTCGAGCACCACGCATTCGTAGTCGCCGTCGGCCAGCCGCGCGAGCGCTTCCTCGCCCGTGCCCACGCTGTCGATCGACAGGTCGTCGTGCTGGATCAGCTCGACGATGGACATGCGCTCGCCGGCGTCGTCCTCCACCACCAGCAGCTTCTTGACGCGCGGCTTGGCGTATTCGCGGATGCGGTCCAGCGCCACGCCGATGCTGTCGCTGGAAGACGGTTTGGCGACGTAGTTGAACGCGCCGCGCTCCAGCGAGTGGTGCCGGTCCTCTTCCACGGTGACGATCTGCACCGGGATGTGGCGGGTGGTGGCGTCCTGCTTGAGCCGGGCCAGCACCGTCCAGCCGAGCATGTCGGGCAGGAAGATGTCGAGGCTGATCGCATCAGGACGGAACTCGCGCACCAGCCGCAGCGCGTCGGCACCGCGGTTGGTGACGAGCACGTTGAAGCCGCGTGCACGCGCGGTGTCACGCATCACCGCCGCGAAGCGCGGGTCGTCCTCGACGACGAGCAGCGTCGGCGAGTCGCGATCGATGCGGTCGCGGTCGTCGTCGATGGTCTCCAGCGCCGGGCCCTGCTGCGGCGCGTGGCCGGACTCGCTCTGCGGCGCATGGCGCGGCGCGGGCGTGGCGTTGCGCGCGGCCGGCGCTTCGGGGGCGTCGACGCCCTGGTAGCGCAGCGGCAGGTACAGGGTGAAGGTGGAGCCGCGGCCGGGCTGGCTCGACAGCGTGAGCTCGCCGCCCAGCAGGCCGGCGATCTCACGCGAGATCGCGAGCCCGAGGCCGGTGCCGCCGTACT
>CAZNRZ010000147.1:0-1543 GCA_964575535.1 uncultured Lysobacter sp.
GACATCGGCATGGCCGCGGCGTTCTCCGCGGGCGGCATCAAGGCGCGCATCGACGCGCACCTGGATGCCGGCTGCGACGTGGTGCTGGTCTGCCATCCCGAGCTGGTGCCGGAATCGCTCGCGGCGGTGGAAGGCCGTGCGCTCAACACGATGGCGATGGCCGGACTTATCGGCCGCGGCCCGCTCGCCTGGGACGGCCTGCTCGCGGACCCGCGCTACGACGCCTCGCGCGCGCGCATCGAAGGGCTCGCCTGATGGCGCGCGACATCGCCTGGGCGCTGGCCAACAGCGAGCCCGTGCATGACCAGGCCACGCTCGAGCGGGCGATCGCGGCCATGGCGCAGCCGATCTGCGACGACTTCATGGGCGGCGTGCCGCTGTTTCTCACCGTGATGCACGGCGGCCTGCCGTTCGCCGCGCGGCTGGCGATGGAGATCGGCGCGCGGGGCCTGGACCTCGAATTCGACTACCTGCACGCCACGCGCTACCGCGGTGCGACGTCGGGCGGCGAACTCACCTGGAAGCACCGCCCTGCGACGCCGCTCGCCGGCCGCCGCGTGCTGCTGGCCGACGACATCCTCGACGAAGGCCATACGCTCGACGCGATCGTCCGCTGGTGCCGCGCGGAAGGTGCGGCCGAGGTGCGCATCGCCGCGCTCGCGGTCAAGCGCCACGATCGCTGCGTGCCGGGCGTGCGCGCCGACTACAGCGGTGTCGAGGTGCCCGATCGCTACGTGTTCGGCTACGGCATGGACTTCCAGAACCAGGGCCGAAACCTGCCCGCGATCCATGCGCTGCACGACGCCGCGCTGTCGCAGCTGGACGGCTGAACGCGCATGCACGGCATCGATCTCGCGATCATCGGCGGCACCGGCGTCTACGCCCTCGCGCAGCTGGACGACATCGAAACGCACGAGGTGCATACGCGCTTCGGCGAGCCGTCCGGCCCGGTGCGCGTGGGGCGGCTCGACGGGCATGGCGTCGCCTTCCTGGCGCGTCATGGTGAAGGCCATTCGGTGCCGCCGCATCGCGTCAATTACCGCGCGAACCTGGCGGCGCTGCAGGTGCTCGGCGCGCACCGCGTACTGGCGCTCAACACCGTCGGCGGCATCACGGAGCGCTTCGGCCCGCGCGTACTGGCCTGCCCGGACCAGCTGATCGACTACACCTGGGGACGGATCTCGACGATCTGCGAAGAGCCCGGCACCGAGGTGCTGCACGTGGACTTCGGCGATCCCTACACGCCCTCGCTGCGCGCGACGGTGCTGCAGGCCGCGGCCCATGCGTCGGTACCGCTGGTCGACGGCGGCTGCTACGGCGCCACGCAGGGCCCGCGGCTGGAGACGCGCGCGGAAATCGCGCGCATGCGCCGCGACGGCTGCGATCTCGTCGGCATGACCGGCATGCCCGAGGCTGGGCTCGCGCGCGAACTCGGCCTGGACTACGCCTGCCTGGCGATCGTCGCGAACTGGGCCGCCGGCGCGGGGCCGCAGGTGGACGAGGTGATCACGCTGCAGGACGTGCTCGACAACGTGGCCGCGGC
>CAZNRZ010000147.1:1643-4800 GCA_964575535.1 uncultured Lysobacter sp.
AGCTCGGCATGCGTGCCTTCTGCAACGATGCGACCGGCGTCCATCACCACGATGCGGTCGGCCTTGAGCACGGTGGCGAGGCGATGCGCGACCACCAGCGTGGTTCGGCCCTGCATGAGCTCGTCCAGCGCGGCCTGCACCGCGGCTTCGCTCTGCGCGTCGAGCGCGCTCGTGGCCTCGTCGAGCAGCAGGATGGGCGCGTCGCGCAGCACCGCCCGCGCGATGGCGATGCGCTGCTGCTGGCCGCCCGACAGCCGCGCGCCGCGCTCGCCCAGTTCGGTGGCGAGGCCCTGCGGCAACGCCTCGACGAAGTCCGCGGCGTGCGCGGCACGGATCGCGCGGGCGATCGCTTCGTCGTCCGCATCCAGGCGCCCGTAGCGCACGTTCTCGCGCAGGCTGGTGGCGAACAGCACCGGATGCTGCGCAACCAGCGCGATCGCCTCGCGCAGCGCGTCCGGGGCGAGGTGTTCGACCGGCACGCCGTCCACGCTGATGCGCCCGGACTGCACGTCGTGGAAGCGCAGCAGGAGCGAGAACACCGTGCTCTTGCCGGCGCCCGACGGGCCGACCAGCGCGACGGTCTCACCAGGGCGAACATGCAGGACGAAGCCCTGCAGCACCGGGCGCGCGGGCTCGCCGGGATAGGCGAATGTCACGTTGTCGAACCGCACCTCGCCGCGCAGCGGCCGCGGCAGCGCCACAGGCGTGGCCGGCGCGATGATCGCCGGCGCCTCGTCCAGCAGTTCGGCGATGCGGCCCATGCCGCCGGCCGCACGCTGCAGCTCGTTCCAGACTTCCGCCAGCGCGCCGATCGAGCCGCCGGCGAGCAGCGCGTACAGCACGAACTGGCCGAGCGTGCCGGCGCTCATGCGCCCGGCCGCCACGTCGTGCGCGCCCAGCCACAGCACCAGCGTGATCGCGCCGAAGACCAGCAGGATGACGATGGCGGTGACGATGGCCTGCGCGCCGATGCGCCGTCGCGCGGCGCGCAGTGCGACGTGCAGCGCATCGCCGAAGCGGCCGCCCTCGTAGGGCTCGCGCGCGTGCGCGCGCACGGTCGCGACCGCGCCCAGCGTCTCGGACGCCAGTGCGTTCGCATCGGCGACCGAGTCCTGGCTGGCGCGCGAGATCGAGCGCAGCCGGCGCCCCGCGAACACGATGGGCAGCACGGCGAACGGAATGCCGACCAGCGCCCAGCTCGCCAGCCGCGGGCTGGTCGCGAACAGCATGACCACGCCGCCGACCACGGTGACCGTGCTGCGCAGCGCCACCGACAGCGTCGAGCCGACCACGCTGCGCAGCAGTTCGGTGTCGGCGGTGAGGCGGGAAACGAGTTCGCCGCTGCGGGTGCGATCGTGGAAGGCGGCGTCGAGCGCGAGCAGGTGGCCGTAGAGGCGCGCGCGCAGGTCGGCCACCACGCGCTCGCCCAGCAGCGAGACGAAGAAGAAGCGCGCGGCCGTCGCCAGCGCGAGCGCGGCGGCCACGGCGAACAGCAGCACGAAGACGCGGTCGATGGCCGCGCCGCCGTCGGCGAAGCCGCCATCGATCATGTGGCGAAAGGCCACGGGCAACGAAAGCGTGGCCGTCGAGGACGCCGCGAGCGCCACCAGCCAGGCCACCAGCAACGCGCGATGCCGGCGCACGAAGGGCCACAGGCTGCGCAGGCGGCCCAGCCGCGCGGGGGCGGTGTCCACCGCGGTGGAGGGGCGATCAGGCATCGTGGCGTTCCAGCAGGCGGACCCGGTCGCGGGTGGCGTCGCGCAGCTGCGCTTTCAAGGCGGCGGCGCGATCCTGCGGCAGGCGCACGCGCAGGCGGGCGCCATTGTCGTCGAAGTGGCCGTCCAGCCGTTCGGCGCCGGCCGCAGCCACCGCGGCATGCACCGCGCCGGTGTCGGTGAAAGCGAACTCGAGGTCGAATTCCACCAGCGCAACGCGCTCGATCCTCGTGGCCTCGCGCAGGCACTGCGCTGCGCAGCCGCCGTAGGCGCGCACCAGCCCGCCCGCGCCCAGCTTGATGCCGCCATACCAGCGCGTGACCACCACGATCACGCCGTCGACGCCCTGGCCGTCGATGGCCGCGAGGATGGGGCGGCCGGCGGTGCCCGAGGGCTCGCCGTCGTCGCTCGAGCGGTACTGCGCGCCGATGCGGTAGGCCCAGCAGTTGTGGGTCGCCGCCGGGTCGGCCACGCGCTCGAGGAAGGCCAGCGCGGCGGCAGGTGCGTCCACCGGCGCCGCCTGCGCGATGAACCGGCTGTGCTTGACCTCGAGGCTCGCGCTGGCGGGGCCGGCCAGGGTCAGCATCGCGGCATCGGTCGCGGCGGCATCAACGCGGGGCGGTGCGCAGCGCGCGAAGGTCGTCGGGAAGGCGGTGGCGCGGATGGGCGCGGAGGAAGCGGCGCAGGCTTTCGCGGGCGCCGTCGACGTCGCCGCTGTCGCGCCGCTCGCGGATGCGTTCGAGCCACTCGGCGGGGAGCAGGCGGGCGTCGTCGGCGACGGGTCGCGGGGAGGGCGTGGCAGTGCTCGCAGCCTGTGCATCGACGGCCGCCGGGGCGCTTGCGGATTCCGCGGTTACCCGCGCCTGCGCGCCGCGCGGGGCCGCGGCAGCCGGTGCGGGAGGGGGGGGCGGGGCGGCTGGCGGCGCTGGAGCGGCCGCGGGCGCGCTGGCGACGGCGAGGTCCGACGGATGTCCGACGGCCTCGTCGACGTAGTCATGCTCGACGGGCGCCGCGACCGTGGCCTGACGGGTTTCGGCCTTGGCCAGTGGGCCCGCGCGGCGGGTGCTGCGCGTGCGGGGCGAGGCTGCGACGGTGGAGGCCGGGACGGGCGTGGCCGCGGCTACGGCGTCCGCGCCCGCTGCGGCTGCTTCGGCTGCGGCGGGCGGCGGGCCCGGCGCGCGTTCGGCCTGCGCGAGGATCTCCACCTCGGTCGCGCCGGCCGGCACCGGCCGCTCGCGCAGTGGGGCGGGCATGTCGAGCAGCGGCTTGAGCTGCCAGGCCAGCCCGACGGCGACCACCAGCGTGGCCACGGCGCCGACCGCGGTGGGCCAGCGCTTGCCGTGGCGCCGGGCGCCCCGCGGCGGCAACGAGGCAGCGGGTGCAGGAGCACGGACACTCGCTCCGGCCGGGCCGGCCGGAGGCTCGCCCACGCCCACGCCCAC
>CAZNRZ010000148.1:0-4799 GCA_964575535.1 uncultured Lysobacter sp.
CTGTCGGCAGAGTGCAGGCCGCATCAGAAGTGACGACAGCGAGCCAGACGCAGTGCGGCCGCGCCCACGCCTGCGCGGCCGCGTCGCCTGCGGGCTCTCGCGCTCAGAACGCCAGGGTGATGCCGACCACCGGCCCGTCGAAGCGCAGGTCGAAGGCGTTGACGCCCTCGTCGTCGGCGGGATCGCGCAGGTCCACGCGCATCCACTGATAGCCCGCGTGCACGCCGAAGCGCCCGCCGAAGCGGTACTCGGCCAGCGCATGCGCCATCGTCAGGGTGCCTTCGTAGTCGTCGGCGTTTACCCAGTCCGCGTCGATGTGCTGCGCCTGCGCCTTGAAGCGCCATGTCTCGCTCGGCGCGAAGGTCACGCGCGCGCCTACGACGGGCAGCGTACCGTCCTCCGAATCGCTCTCGTCGTAGACGTCTGCACCCGACTCGGCGCGGACGCGCCCGGAAATGCGCGCCTGCTGCACGCCGAGCTGCAGTCCGACGCTGACCGTCGGCGTCTCGACGACCGCGAAGTCGTAGGCCGCGCCGATCAGCCGCAGCTCGGCTTCGCCGCGCGCGTTGCTGCCGGCGGGAATCACGATGTCGTCGAACGAGATCGCCTCGTCGAGCGTCGCGGCCGCGTCCTCGTCGAAGCTCACGTAGTTGAAGACCAGACGATGGCGCTCGCCCAGCCGCGCCTGCACGTCCACCCACGGAACGGTCGAGCTGCCGGTGTCGAAGCGCTCGGCGTAGGACTCGGGCTGGCCGAGATAGGTCGTGCGGCCCTCGACGTCGACGCGCCCGTCGCCGTTGAGCGCACCGACGCGCAGGACGAAGCGGTCGTCATCGATGGCCTGCGCCGGCAGTGCGACGGACGCGAGCGCGAGACAGGTGAGGGCGGACAGAGCGGCACGGGGCATGGCGGGCATCCTTTCGGCGGGGTGCCGCGATCAGAGCGCGAAGCCGGTCGCACGACCGTGAATGCAGAAGGCAAAAAAGCCCCGGGCAGGCCGGGGCTCGTGCCGTCGCGTCGCGGCCGTCGACGAGGAGAGAGAACCGCGATGGAGGCAGGGATGGGACCGCGCGCGCAGCGGCGAGTTCCGTGGGCGGTCAGGTGGCCAAGGCGTCGGCCGGCGCGCGCTGCTCGCGACGCTTCCAGGCCTTCTCGTGCAGGTGGAAGGCGACGGTATTGCAGGCCGGCTCGATCAGCGCCATCGCGCCGCCGACCAGCAGGCTGCCGGTGAACAGATAGCCGAGGGTGAAGGCGACCGTGAAGTGGATCGCCGCGAAGCTCAGGGTCTTCTTCATGGGCCGGCCTCGAATGAGAATGGTTCTCATTATCCCCGTTTCGCGGCGCGGATCCAGTCGTTTGTTCCGCCCGTTCCGATAGCCGTGATCGATCGCCACAGTCCTTCTGTGAAGTCCATGGCTTCCTGCGGTTGCCCCCGATTTCCCTCCGTTCTATACTTTTGGGGCTCCCCGGGGCGCTTTTCGCGCTCGCCCCCGACCACCGAGACCCACGTGCAGCAGTCCTTGTCAGCCGCTCGCCGCACCGCGGTGCGCGCGTCCGTTTGGCAGGCCGCCGCCGTGCTCGTGCTGGCCGGGGCCTTCGGGCTGACGGCCGGGCCGGCGCATGCGCTGGGCGTCCTGGTCGGCGGCGCGGCGATGATCCTGGGGAGTGCGCTGGCGGCCTGGTTCATGGTCGGCGGTGGCGTTAACCCGGCCGGGGTGGTGCTGGGGCGATGGTTCCTCGGAATGGTCGCCAAGTGGCTCCTCGTGCTGGTCGCCCTGTGGCTCGGGCTGGCGGTCTGGCGCGTTCCTGCGCTGCCGCTGCTCGCGGGCCTGGTGGCGGCGCTGCTGGCCCATGTGATCGCGTCCACCCGCAGCCCCCGATCCACGCGCTGACACGAAATCCGGAGTTCCAAGGCAGATGGCGTCCGAAGCGGAACTGACCCCGACCAGCTACATCCAGCACCACCTGCAGAACCTGACCTTCAAGGTGCAGGACGGCGGCTTCTGGACCCTGCACGTCGACACCCTGGTCATGTCGCTGCTCATGGGCGGCCTGATGGTGCTCATGTTCTGGACGGCCACGCGCCGCCCCACGGCCGGCGTGCCGGGCAAGTGGCAGGCCTTCGTCGAGATGATGCTCGAGTTCGTCGACCGCCAGGCCAAGGACACCTACCACGGCCCGAGCAAGCTGGTGACGCCGATCGCGATCACCCTGTTCTTCTGGATCCTCCTGATGAACCTCATCAAGATGATCCCGGCCGACTTCATCGCCCTGCCGCTCGAAGCGCTCGGCGTGCCGTACTGGAAGCCGGTGCCGACCGCCGACGTCAACGCCACGCTCGGCATGTCGATCAGCGTCTTCTTCCTGATGCTGTTCTTCGCGCTGAAGTCCAAGGGTCTGGGCGGCTTCACCAAGGAGTTCCTGACCGCGCCGTTCGGCAAGTGGATGATGCCCTTCAACCTCATCCTCAACATCGTCGAATGGCTGAGCAAGCCGGTTTCGCTGGCGATGCGACTGTTCGGCAACATGTTCGGCGGCGAGATCGTGTTCCTGCTGATCTGGGTGCTCGGCGGCGCCGGCATCCTCGGCGCGATCGCCGGCGGCGCGTTCGGCCTCGGCTGGATGCTGTTCCACCTGCTGGTCATCCCGCTGCAGGCCTTCATTTTCATGATGCTGTCGATCGTCTACCTGAGCCTGTCGGAAGACGCGCACTGACGGCTCGCCGTTCCTTTCGCTGCACCCTTTCACCCTTTCGCTAACCAGCGCACTACCCGGAGAGAACCATGGAATCCTTCCTCTACAACCTTGCCCAGGTCGAAGCTTCCACCGCCCTGGCCATCGGCATCATGGTCGGCCTCGCCGCGCTCGGCGCCGGTATCGGTCTGGCCATCATGGCCGGCAAGTTCCTCGAGTCGGCCGCGCGCCAGCCGGAGCTGATCCCGGTCCTGCAGGTCCGCATGTTCATCACCGCCGGCCTGATCGACGCCGCGTTCATCATCACGGTCGCCGTCGCCCTGCTGCTCGCGTTCGCGAACCCGCTGTCGGGCCGCATCCAGGCCGCTGGCGACGCCGCGACGACCGCTGCCGCCGGCGTCTAAGCGCGCCGTCGCACCGCGGCGCGACCTCGCGCCGCGGTGGAGTTGACTGCCGGATGCCGCGTGGCATCCGGCCCAGCCCCCAGGCAGAAGCACACCCATGAATATCGGTCTGACCCTATTCGCCCAGGCGCTGGCCTTCGCAGGCCTCATCTGGATCATCGCGACCAAGATCTGGCCGCCGCTGCTGCGTGCCATCGAGGAACGCCAGCAGAAGATCGCCGAAGGCCTTGCCGCTGCCGACAACAGCCAGAAGGCGCTCGAGCAGGCGCAGGCCAATGCCGACGTCGTCGTCCGCGAGGCGCGTGCCAAGGCGAACGAGATCATCGAGCAGGCGCACCAGCGCGCCAACCAGATCGTCGAGCACGCGCATACCGAGGCGGTGGCCGAGGCCAATCGCCAGAAGGAACTCGCGCAGGCCGAGATCGCCTCCGCCAGCACCCGTGCCCGCGAAGAGCTGCGCACGCAGGTATCGACCCTCGCCGTCGCCGGCGCGGAGAAGCTGCTGCGCCGCGAGATCGACGCCAACGCGCACCGCGCGCTGCTCGACGAGCTGGCTTCCCAGCTCTAACGGACACGAGACGATGAGCCAGGCCCTGACCCTCGCCCGCCCCTACGCCCGCGCCGCGTTCAACGCCGCGCGCGACGAAGGCCGCGTCACCGCGTGGTCGCAGGCGCTCGCCTTCGCGGCGCGCGTGTCCGCCGACCCGCAGGCGCAGGCGATGCTGAAGCATCCGCAACTGACTGCGCGGCACGCCACGCAGCTGCTTGCGTTCGATGCCTCCGACGCCACGTTCTCCCGGTTCGTCGAAATGCTGGCGGACAACCGCCGGCTCGAGCTGCTGCCGGAGATCGCCGGGCTGTTCGAGCAGCTGCGCGCGGAGGCCGATCGCGTCGTCAAGGCGCGCGTACGTTCGGCGACCACGCTGGGCGACGCCGACCTCGCCGCCATCCGCGACGGCCTGCGCCGCCGCTTCGGCCGCGAGGTCGAGCTGGAGACCGAGCTCGACGAATCGCTGATCGGCGGCGCCGTCATCGATGCCGGCGACGTCGTCATCGACGGCAGCATCCGCGGCAAGCTCGAGCGCCTGCAGTCGGCGCTCGCCGCGTAACGCCACGAATTCATCTACTCCCGGGCCCGCGCCCGGAACCAGGGAAGCTCCCATGCAGAACACGCTCAACCCGTCCGAAATCAGCGAACTGATCAAGACCCGCATCGAGCAGGTCGGTCTGGCCGCCGAGGCCCGCAACGAGGGCACCGTGACCTCCGTGTCCGACGGCATCGTCCGCATCTTCGGCCTGGCCGACGTCATGCAGGGCGAAATGATCGAGCTGCCGCAGAACGAGAAGGGCATGCCGACCTTCGCGCTCGCGCTCAACCTCGAGCGCGACTCCGTCGGCGCCGTGGTCCTGGGCGACTACGAGCACCTGCGCGAGGGCGCGGTGGCCAAGACCACCGGCCGCATCCTGCAGGTGCCGATCGGCGAGCAGCTGCTCGGCCGCGTGCTCAACGCGCTGGGCGAGCCGATCGACGGCAAGGGCCCGCTGGGCACCACGCTTTCCGCGCCGGTCGAGCGCGTCGCGCCGGGCGTGATCTGGCGCAAGTCGGTCGACCAGCCGGTGCAGACCGGCTACAAGTCGGTCGACGCCATGATCCCGATCGGCCGCGGCCAGCGCGAGCTGATCATCGGCGACCGCCAGACC
>CAZNRZ010000149.1:0-1302 GCA_964575535.1 uncultured Lysobacter sp.
GCCTGCGGCATGAAATCGCGCTTGGCCAGGCCGATGCCGTGCTCGCCCGAGAGCGTGCCGCCCAGCGACACCGTGAGCGCGAAGAGCTTCGACAGCGCCGCATCCGCGCGCAGGCGCTGCGCGGCGTCGGCGGGATCGAACAGGATGTTGACGTGCAGGTTGCCGTTGCCGGCGTGGCCGAAGCAGACGATGGGCAGCGCGGCCTCGCCGGCGATGGCCTGCACGCCGTCGACCAGCTGCGGGATGCGCGAGACGGGTACCACCACGTCCTCGTTGATCTTGCCGGGCGCGAGCGTGCGCAGCGCGGGCGAGAGCGCCTTGCGCGCGGCCCAGAGCGTCTCGCGCGCGGCTTCGTCGGGCGCCTCGTCGAGTGCGACGAGACCGTCACCCGAGGCCGCGGTGGCGAGTGCGGCCACGGCGGCGTCGAGCACGTGCGCCTCGCCATCGGCCTCGATCATCAGCAGCGCACCGGCCTCGCGCGGCAGGTCGGCACCGCCCACGTCGCGCGCCAGCCGCACCGCGTGCATGTCCATGAACTCGAGCATCGACGGCGTGACCGGCTGTGCCATCAGCCGCGCCACCGCCTGTGCGGCGCTCGCCACATCGCGGTAGACCGCACGCAGTGCGCGCCGTGCCGACGGCTTCGGCACGAGCCGCAGGCTGGCCTCGACGATCAGCGCCAGCGTGCCCTCGCTGCCGACGAGCAGGCGCTGCAGGTCGTAACCGGTCGCGCCTTTCGTGGTGGCGCTGCCGCAGTGGATCAGCTCGCCCGCGCCGGTGACGGCGGTGAGCGCGAGCACGTTGTCGCGGCTGGCGCCGTACTTCACCGCGCGCGGGCCACCCGCGTTGCAGGCGAGGTTGCCGCCGACGGTGCTGAACATGGCGCTGGTGGGATCGGGCGGCCAGAACAGGCCGTGCGGCGCGAGCGCGTCCTGCAGCGCGCCGTTGAGCAGGCCGGGCTCGACGACGGCGCAGCGGTCGCCGGGGCGGATGTCGAGGATGCGGCCCATGCGCTCGAACGAGACGACCACGCCGCCGGCCACCGGCACCGTCGCGCCCGTCGTGTTCGTGCCGCGGCCGCGCGCGATGACCGGCACGCGCTGCGCGCGGCAGGCCCGCACCAGCGCCTGCACCTGCTCGCGCGTACGTGGCAGCGCGACCGCGTCGGGCAGCGCCTGCCTGCGCGAGTTGTCGTAGGCGTAGGCGAGGCGTTGGGCAGGATCGTCGAGGTAGCCGTCGCCAAACAGGGTGGCGAGGTGTGCGGCGAGGTCGGGGGGGAAGGCGCTCATGCGGTCACGCTGC
>CAZNRZ010000149.1:1402-4730 GCA_964575535.1 uncultured Lysobacter sp.
GAATGCATGCGCCCCGTCGCTTTGCTCGCGATGACGATCGACGGGACTCGATCGGCGCGGACCAGGTGGCCTTCGCGACCGGCCGCGCGGTGCACGCGCACTGCATCGCGGCGAACCGGCAGCTCGACGCACGGCGTCATGCGGCCGACCCGGGCATCGCGCCAGCCAGGCCGCACATCCCCATCAGCAGTCGTCCGCACGGAACGCATCGCGCAGCCAGTTCAGGCGCGGCGCCTGCGGATCGCCCTCGGCCTCGATCACATCGAACCGGCACGGCAGCGCGGCCAGCCGCGGATGCGCGCCGAGGAACGCATTCGCCGCCTGCACCAGCTTGCGTCGCTTGGCGCGCGTCACCGATTCGGCGCCGCCGCCGAAGCGGCTCGCGCTGCGGTGGCGCACTTCCACGAACACCAGCACGTCGCGCTCGCGCATGACCAGGTCGAGCTCGCCGAAGCGGTAGGTGGCGTTCGCCGCGACCGGCGCCAGCCCCTGGGCGATCAGGAAATCGCGCGCGGCCGCCTCGACCGCGGCGCCACGCGCGCGCGTGGAACGCGTGTCGCCGGTCGCGGGCTCAGCGGCCCGCGTCGGCCAGCGGAGCCGGTTCGCCATTGGAGAACGTCGACCACGCCGGCGTGCGCTGCACGTTGCCGAAGCCGTCCAGGCGCAGCACGCCCGTCGCGCCGTCGATGGAGCCTTCGGCGCTGCGGCCGAGGTGGTCGAGGTAGGCGGTGAGCAGCCAGGCGTCGAAGCCGAAGGCGAACAGGCGGCCGGACGCGCCGCGCGCGGTCGGCAGCCGCGCGCCGGTGGCTTCCGCAGTGGCGAGGCCGCGCACGCCGCGCGTGATCCAGGACTCGCTGGGGAAGGCGATGCCGTCGAGCACGCGGTCCTCGTCCGCCTTGCCGGTGCCGGTCAGCAGCTGCGAGGTGGCCACCCGCGGCTTGCCGCCGAGGCCGGCGAGCGACAGGCGCGGCACGATCGCGCGCGCCGTATTGCCGCGCACGGCGAGGAAGACGGCGTCGACGGGCTTTGCGGCGGCGGTGGAGAAATCGGCCGTCGAGTCGTCGAGCGTGTCGGTGACGCTGCCGCCGCGCGCGCCGAGGCGCTCGCGCAGGGCGGCTACGGCGCGGCGCTGCGTGTCGTCGTCGCCCGCGATCACCAGCACGTTGCGCGCGCCGCGGCGCAGCAGCAGGTCGGCGGCGGCCAGGCCCTCGTCCTCGGGCGAGAGCGAGAAGCTCGCATGCCCTTCCGGCGGCGCGTCGGCGCCCCGGTTGAGCGCGAGCACCGGTACCGCGAGGCTGCCGCGCGCGAACAGCGCCCCCACCTCGTCGCGGCCCAGCGGGCCCAGCACGAAGTCGTGCTCATCGCCGACGGCGCGGTCGTAGGCGGACAGCGCGCCGGCGGGGGTGCCGGCGGTGTCGTAGAAGCGGATCTCCGGGCGACGCCGGCTCTCGCCGTAGTAGCCGGCGAGCAGGCCGTCGCGCACCGGCGCCGCGGCACCGGACAGGCTGCCCGAGAGCGGCAGCAGCACGGCGAGCTTCAGCGGCGGGCGATAGCCGTCGCGATCGGCGGCCGGGCGGTTGTCGAAGTTCCAGCGCGCGCGCTCGAAGGCGCGCGGCAGCGGCAGGCCGCGGCGCATGAGGGCGCGGCCGGCGAAGTCGTAGAGCGCATCGCCGGCCGGAAGCGCGGCGGCTTCGCGCTGCAGCGTGGCGTCGTCGAGCTGGCCGAGCAGGCGCTCGATCGCCGCCTCGTTGGTGCGCCGCGCCGTGCCCTGCAGGCCCGCGTTCGCCGTGGCGAGCTCGCGCGCCTGTCGCACGGTCTCGCGCGCGGCCGCGGTGGCCGCCGATTCGACCGGCGCCTGCGTACGGGTGGCCACCTGCGCGCAACCGGCGACGAACACAAGCGTGAGCAGGCCGGCGGCAACGCCGCGCAGGCTTCGGGAAAGAACGCGATCGAGCGGAAGCTTGGACATGCGCGCAGGGGGCTCGGCGTGGACCGGGTTAGGATTCTACCCGCCGCCCGGAGCCCCAAGGATCACGTCGAACCGATGCAGACTTCCGGCACGCTCCACGTGGTCGCCACGCCCATCGGCCATCTCGGCGACCTCAGCCCGCGCGCGCTGGACACGCTGCGATCGGTGGACGCGATCTGCGCCGAGGACACGCGCCACACGCGCCAGCTGCTGGCGCACTTCGGCGTCGAGAAGCCGCTGCTGGCGCTGCACCAGCACAACGAGGACGCGCAGGCGGGGCAACTGGTCGCGCGCCTGCTCGACGGGCAGTCGCTGGCACTGGTGAGCGATGCGGGCACGCCGCTGGTGAGCGATCCCGGCTACCGCCTCGTGCGAGCCGCGCGCGAGGCGGGCGTGCGGGTCTCGCCGGTGCCGGGCCCGTGCGCCGCGATCGCCGCGCTGAGCGTGGCCGGGCTGGCCTCCGACCGCTTCGTCTTCGAGGGCTTCCTGCCGGCGAAAGCCGGCGCGCGGCGCGAGCGGCTCGCCCAGCTCGCCGCCGAGACGCGCACGCTGATGTTCTACGAGTCCGCGCACCGCATCGAGGAGACGCTCACGGATTTCGTCGATGCGTTCGGCGCCGAGCGTCCGCTGGTGCTCGCGCGCGAGCTGACCAAGCTGTTCGAGACGGTGATCGACGGGCCGGCCGAGCGCGTGCGCGACGCGGTCGCCGCCGATCCCAACCAGCGCCGCGGCGAGTTCGTACTGATCGTCGAGGGCGCAGGCGAGGACGCCGATGCGCGCATCGCCGAGGGCCGGCGCCTGTACGCGCGGCTGGTCGAACATCTCAAGCCCTCGCAGGCAGCCAAGCTCGCCGCCGAGCTCAGCGGCGCACCGCGGAAGGCGCTGTATGGCGGGGAAGGCGCGGCGTAGCGGCGTCCGGGAGCACCGCCTGCCCGTCCGCGCGGCGGCCACCCGTTCACCGCCAGTTCCCGCCGCGCCCGCCCGTTCCCGTAGACTCCCGCGCGGCGGAGCCGGCCAGACAGTCGCGTCATCGGAAACGATGCCGAGGAAAGTCCGGGCTCCACAGGGCACGGTGCCAGGTAACGCCTGGGCGGCGCGAGCCGACGGAAAGTGCAACAGAAAGATACCGCCCAAGACTGCGCAAGCAGGACGGCAAGGGTGAAATGGTGCGGTAAGAGCGCACCGCGAGTCCGGCAACGGACCGGCACGGCAAACCCCACCGGGAGCAAGACCAAATAGGGAGGCGATGCCGCGGCCCGCGGTGCCTCCGGGTAGGTTGCTCGAGCCCTGCGGTGACGCAGGGCCTAGAGGAATGACTGTCCACGACAGAACCCGGCTTATCGGCCGGCTCCGCCACCT
>CAZNRZ010000150.1:0-4725 GCA_964575535.1 uncultured Lysobacter sp.
CCGATCTTCGTGAAGTTCGGGCAGATCCTCTCCACCCGCCGCGACCTCATCCCGCCCGACATCGCCGACGAACTCGCGCAGCTGCAGGATCGCGTCATGCCGTTCGACGGCGAAGTCGCGCGCGGCATCGTCGAGCACGCGCTCGGCCGCACGGTCGGCGATGCCTTCGCGAGCTTCGACACCACGCCGCTGGCGTCGGCGTCGATCGCGCAGGTGCACGCGGCCACGCTGCCGGGCAGCGGGCGCGAGGTGGTGGTGAAGGTGCTGCGCCCGGGCATCCGCCGGCAGATCGCCGAGGACATCTCGCTGCTGCGCGCGCTGGCGGGTATCGCCGATCGCACGCATCCGGCCGCCGACAAGATCCGCCCGCAGGAAGTGGTCAAGGAGATCGAGTACACGCTCGATGCCGAGCTCGACCTGCAGCGCGAAGGCGGCAATGCCAGCGTGCTGCGCCGCTTCTGGGAAGGCAGCGACGATCTCTACGTGCCCGAGGTGATCTGGTCGCATACCGGCGAGCGCGTGCTCACGCTCGAGCGCGTCTACGGCATTCCGTCCGACGACATCGCCGCCCTGGACGCCGCCGGCATCGACCGCCGCGCGCTGGCGTCGAAAGGCGTGCGCGTGTTCTACACGCAGGTCTTCCGCGACAACTTCTTCCATGCCGATGCGCACGCGGGAAACATCTGGGTCGACAGCGACCCGGCCCGCCGCGACGATCCGCGCTTCATCGCGCTGGATTTCGGGATCATGGGCCAGCTCTCGGACGAGGACCAGTACTGGCTCGCCGAGAATTTCATGGCGATCTTCAACCGCGACTACCGGCGCATCGCGCAGCTGCACGTCGACGCCGGCTGGATGCCGGCGACCACGCGCATCGACGAGCTCGAAGCCGCCGCGCGCGCCGTCTGCGAGCCCTATTTCACCCGCCCGCTGAGCGAGATCTCGCTGGCCGAGGTGCTCGTCAAGCTGTTCCGCACCGCGCAGCGCTACGAGCTCACGCTGCAGCCGCAGCTGATCCTGCTGCAGAAGACGCTGCTCAACATCGAGGGCGTGGGCCGCCTGCTCGATCCGCGCATCGACATCTTCCACGTCGCGCGCCCCGTGCTCGAGCGCATCCTCGTGCAGCGCTACAGCCCGAAGCGGCTGGCCGCGGAATTCCGCAAGCGCCTGCCCGAGCTGGTGACGCGCGCGCCCGACATGCCGCGCCTGCTGCATCTGTGGCTGAGCCAGCAGGTGGAGGGCCGTCACGAACTGCGCATGCGTTCGGATGATCTCGCCGCGCTGACGCACGAGGTGCGCAAGGCGCAGAAGCGCACCGTCGCCGCCATCCTCGGCACCGGCCTGCTGATCGCGGCGGCGGTGCTGTACGCGCTGGAAGCCGGCGGGCCGCGGATGCTGTCGATCCCGGCTGCCGTCTGGGTGGCCGGCGTGGGCGGCGTGTGGGCGCTGCTGGCGGCGTGGCCGCGGCGCTGACGGCGTACCCACGATCCGCGCGCCGGAACATGCGCGCACGCCTGGCCTGCATCGTGGCCGGCATGGTCGCCTGGCCGGTGGCGACGGGCGCGACACCGGTTCCCGTGGAGATCGTCGAACGCAGCGCGCAGTATCTCGTGCACGGGCACGACGGCAACGCGCTGGCGCGCGAGATGGCCGAGCGTGGGCCGCAGCATCCCACCGGGCGCCGGGCCTGGGCCTACACCGCGTGGGAACTGCGCTCGCGTTATGCGCTGGAGCGCGATGGGCGCCACTGTCGATTGCTGGAACCGACGGTGGTGCTCGACGTGGTGACCACGATGCCGCGCTGGGAGCCGAAGGGCGTCGTGCCCATGCGCCTGCGCGCCACCTGGCTGCGCATGCTCGACAAGGCCGCGGACCACGAGCGCGTGCATCGCCGGCATGGCGTCGAGGCCGCGCATGCCGCGGCGGCCGCGCTCGCCGCGGTGCCGGCATCGGGAGACTGCGCGCTGATCGAGCGGCAGGTGCGTTCGGCGCTAAGGCGCGCGAGCAGCGACGCCCTGCGCCGCAGTCGCATCTTCGACCGCGAAACCGACTACGGGCGCCTGGGCGGCGTGCGGCTCGGCGACTGAGCCACACGCCGATCAGCAATTACTTCGCGGCGGCCGCCTTCGCGAAATCCCCGGCAAGGTAGACGCTGAGCTTCGCGGGATCGATGTGTTTGCGGATCGCCGCGTTCACCTCGTCGACGGTCAGCGCGGCGAGGCGGGCGTCGATCCGCGCCTGATGCTCCATCGTGCGTCCGAAGTACAGGTTGGTGGCCAGCATGCCGGCGATGGTGCCGTCCGACGCACGCGACTGGCGGCGCTGGGTGAGCATGCCGGCGACCGCGTCGCGCAGTTCGTCGGCAGTGACGCCTTCGCGCACGAAGCGCTGCAGTTCCTCGCGCAGCGCGGCCTCCACCTTCGCCGCGTTTTCCGGCGCGGCGATGGCCTGGATCGACAGGCGGCCGGCGTCGTCGCGGCCTTCGCGGCTGGCGTCCGCGGACAGCCCGCTGCCCACGCTGTAGCTCAGGCCGTCCTTCTGGCGGATGCGATCGCCCAGGCGCGACTTCATGCCGCCGCCGCCGAGGATGGAATTGGCGGCCAGCAGCGCCGGGTAGTCCGGATCCAGGTCGTTGAGCGAGAGGTTCATGCGCGCGAGGAGCATCGCGTTGGGCTTGTCGGGCGCCTGCAGCACTTCGCGCTCGGGCGCGATGTCGACGTGCCGCGTGTTGATGACCTCGTAGCGCACCGGCGCGCGCCAGCCGGCGAACAGCGCTTCGAGTTGCGTGCGCATCGCGGCCGGATCGAAGTCGCCGACCACGCTGATCTCGCCCTCGGCGGTGCCGTAGAAGCGCTCGTGGAAGCGGCGCACGTCGTCGAGCGTGAGCGCGCGCAGGTCGGCGATCGCTTCGTCGATGGAGCGGTTGCGCAGCGGATGCCCGACCGGCCAGACCTCGAAGTGCTCGGCCATGGCCTGCGCGGCCAGCGTGCCGGGCTCCTTGCGCGCGGCTTCAAGCCCGGTGATCGCCTGCAGGCGGTACTGCTCGAATTCCGATTCTGGGTAAGCCGGGTTGCGCAGGATGTCGGCGGCGAGGGCGAGTGCCTCGGCGGCCTGCTCGCGACGCGTGGTCAGGCCGATGCTGGCGGTCTGCAGGCCGCCGGACACGCCGGCCTGCGTGCGCAGCGCATCGAAGCGCTGCGCGATCTGCTCGCGCGTGAGCGTGCGTGAGCCGCGCATGAGCAGCGCGCCGGCCACGCTTCCGGCGGGCGCCGGGCTGGATTTCAGCGTTTCGACATCGCCGAAGCGGAAGACAGCATTGAGCACGACGGTGTCGCCGCGCGTGTCCTTGGGCAGCAGCGACACCCGCAGGCCGTCGCCGATGGTGAAGGTCTGCGTGCGCTTCTGGATGTTCTCCGGCGTGGCGTCGAAGGCCTCGCCGGCGGCCACCGCAGCCTTGCCGGCGTAGCCCGCGAGCGCGCTGTCGGCGGACGGCGCGGCGGGCAGTTCGACGCGATCCGGCGCGTCGGTAGGCACGAAGCGGCCGAGAGTGCGGTTGCTGGGCTTGAAGTAGGCGCGCGCGACGCGGTTGACGTCGTCCAGCGTGACCTTCTCGATGCGGTCGCGCTGCAGGAAATACAGACGCCAGTCGCCCGCGGCGACGGCTTCGGTCAGGCCCATGGCCACGCCGTTGACGTTGGTCATCGCCAGCTCGTAGCCATTGGCGATGCGCTGCTGGGCCTGCACGAGTTCGGCTTCGGTCACCGGGCGCGTGGCGAACGATTCGAGCTGGTCGAGCAGCGCGGCCTCGAGCTTCGCGGGATCGCCGTCCTTCGGGTAGGCGGCCATGGCGACGGCGAGGCCGGCATCGCGCAGCACGCTCGCGCCGGCGCCCACGCCCGCGGCGAGCTTGGTTTCCACCAGCGCCTTGTGCAGGCGGCCGGTCGGCGTGTCGCCGAGCACGTTGAACAGCACCATCAGCGCCCCCGCATCGGGATGCGTGGCCGCGGGCAGGTGGTAGGCGAGCATGGCGAGGCGCAGGTCGCCCGTGCGACGCACGGTGACCTCGCGTTCGCCGTCCTGCGCGGCGTCCATCGTGTAGAAGCGCGGCATCGGCGCCGACGGGCGCTTGATGGGCGCGAACGCCTTCGCCACCTGCGCGAGCACCGGCGCCGGATCGATGCGGCCGGCGATCACCAGCGTCGCGTTGTCCGGCCGGTACCAGGTGCGGTAGAAGGCCTGCAGGCGCTCGATGGGCACGTTCTCCACGTCGCTGCGCGCGCCGATCGTCGAGTTCCCGTAGTTGTGCCACTGGTAGGCCATCGCGCGCACGCGCTGGCTCAGCACGCCGCCGGGATTGTTCTCGCCGGCCTCGAGTTCGTTGCGCACCACCGTCATCTCGCTGTCGAGATCCTTCTTCGCGACGAAGGAATTGACCATGCGGTCGGCTTCGAGCGCGAGCAGCCAGGCCAGCGTGTCGTCGGACGCGGGGAAGGAGCCGAAGTAGTTGGTGCGGTCCAGCGATGTGGTCGCGTTGTAGCCGATGCCGCGCTTCTTCATCTCCGCCGGGATCTCGCGGTGCGTCGGCGTGCCCTTGAACAGCAGGTGCTCGAGCAGGTGCGCCATGCCGGTCTCGCCGTAGTTCTCGTGCACCGAGCCCACGCCGTAGGTGACGTTGACGGTGACGGTGGGCTTGCTGGCGTCGGGGAACAGCAGCACGCGCAGGCC
>CAZNRZ010000151.1:0-1493 GCA_964575535.1 uncultured Lysobacter sp.
TCGCGCAGCAGCTCGCGCGCGACGGCTTCCACGTGCTGGTCCACGCCAACACCGGGCTGGAGCGCGCGCAGGCGGTGGTCGCCTCGATCCTGTCGGGCGGCGGCGCGGCCGAAGCGGTCGCCTTCGACGTGGCGGACGGCGACGCGGCCGCCGCGGCCATCGCGCAGCTGCTCGAGGCCGGGCCGATCCAGGCGGTGGTCAACAACGCCGGCATCCACGACGACGCGCCGATGGCGGGCATGTCGCAGGCGCAGTGGCGGCGCGTGGTCGACGTCTCGCTGCACGGCTTCTTCCACGTCACCCAGCCGCTGCTGCTGCCGATGGCGCGCACGCGCTGGGGGCGGATCGTGAGCGTCTCGTCGGTGGCGGCGGTCACCGGCAACCGCGGGCAGGCGAACTACGCCGCGGCCAAGGCGGGCCTGCACGGCGCGTCGATGTCGCTGGCGCGCGAGATGGCCAGCCGCGGCATCACCGTGAACGTGGTGGCGCCCGGCGTGATCGAGGGGCGCATGGCGCAGGACGCGTTCCCGACCGAGGTGATCAAGCAGATCGTTCCGGCCGGGCGCGCCGGGCGGCCGGAAGAAGTGGCCGCGGTGGTGGGCTTCCTGTGCAGCGACGCGGCTTCGTACGTGAGCGGGCAGGTGATCGGGGTGAACGGCGGGATGGCGTAGGGGCCTTCCGCATGCGTGGCCGCGCGGCTTGGCGATGCAGGCCTACGTGTCGCGGAACACGCTCGGCGATCCACGTTGGCGACGGGAGCAGACGATCGCCTCCCCTGTCATCCCGACCAACGTAGCCCGGGTGAGGCCACAGGCCGCACCCGGGAAGCGGCGCGGCGGGCCTCCCCGGGTGCGCTGCGCCTACCCGGGCTACGGTTGACGTTTGCGGCGGTCATCGCCCGCAAGACGTCCCGGTTGATGCTCGGGAGCCGGCGTTTGGATCGGCGCGCCGAGACGCCGTGAGCCCCCGGGTGCGCTGCGCTTAACCGGGCTACGGCCAACGGGCGCGGCCCATCGTCCCCCGGCCGCGACCGCACACCGTCCGCACCGCCCGCGGCACCCGCTGCCCGCTGAACGTCCCGCCCGGCCTGCATCCGGCCTTGAGGCGCGCCGTTCCACGATGGCGCATCCCTCCGGAGCCGCCGCCATGCGCCTGTCGCCCCTCGTCCTTTCCGTCGCCCTCATGGGTGCGCTCGCCGGCTGCGCCAGCGCCTCGCGGGTGATGATTTCCGACCCGCGCCCGGCCATCCCGGTCGAGCAGGTGCAGGTCTACTTCGAGCCGCCCGCCGCACCCTACGTCGAGATCGCGCTGCTCGATGCCAGCAGCGGCGGCTTCACCTACGGCGCGCAGAACCGCAGCGACGCGGTGATCGCCAAGCTGCGCGCGGAAGCCGCGAAGCTGGGCGCCAATGGGGTGATCGTGCAGGACATGGCCGAGGCGCCCTCGGGCAGCGGCGTGGGCATCGGCGTGGGCGGCGGGGGCCGGCATGTCGG
>CAZNRZ010000151.1:1593-4671 GCA_964575535.1 uncultured Lysobacter sp.
GCGCCTGGTAGCCGGCGAAATACAGCGGCGCCAGCAGCGACCAGTACAGCGTGTAGTCCCAGATCACCTTCAGCGGCATCACCTGCGCGTCGCCGAACAGGCGGTACTGGCCCTGGTAGAGGCTCATCGTGTTCTCGTAGAACGAGAAGTAGAGCTGCTGGTACAGCGCGGCCATGCCGGCGATCGGCTGCCCTGCGCGTTCGGCCGCGATCAGTTCGCAGATGTAGGTGTTGCTGAGCGCGATGAAATCGCTGCCCGGCGAGTAGAACGGATCGAGGAACACCCCGGCCTCGCCGGTGAGCGCCCAGCGTTCGCCCGAGAAGACCTGCTTCGCGCCATGCGAGAAGTGGCGCAGGAACAGGAAGTCCTGCAGCTGGTGGTCACCGGCCTCGAGCGACTGCGCCACGCGCGGCTGGTGACGGCGCAGCCAGTCCATCGCCTTCGCGTGCGTGTTCATCGTCTCCAGCGGATGGATGTCGCCGTCGCAGACGATGCCCAGCGAATGCTGCCCGGACGACAGCGGGATCAACCAGAACCAGTAGCCCTCGCCGCACATGTGGTTGGTCGAGCGCCAGCGGTCGGGCGGCGTGCAGCGCGCAAGCCACTGCGGATCGCCGGACCAGTCGTTCGGATCGACATGCCCGCTCACGCGCCACCACGCCGAGTTGGCGTTGTGCGCGTTCGTCTCGGCCAGGCCGAGCTTGCGCTTGAGCAGGCCGGCGCGCCCGCTGGCGTCGACGATCCAGCGCGCGCTGATCTCGCGCGATTCACCGTCGGCGTCGAAGCGCACACGATGCGCCGCATCGCCCTCCCCCATGTCGATGCCGCGCACCACCGCGCCGTCGAACAGCGTCGCGCCCGCGTCGCGCACGACCTCCGTGAGGTGGTTCTCGAAGCGCCCGCGATCGATCTGCCAGCTCGGCGTGGGAAGCAGCATGCTCACGCCGAGCTCGGTGCTGCGGTCGAGCTGCTCGTGGCCGTCGCTGAAGAAGAAGCGGAAGCCGAACTTGCGGATGTGCTCGGCCTCCAGGTGCTCGCGCAGGCCCAGCACGTCGGCGAAGTAGCGCGCGCCGATCTCGACCGTCGATTCGCCCACCTTGAACGCGCCTTCGCGCACGGGATGGCGCTGGCGCTCGACCAGCGTCACGCGCAGCGCCGGATCGCGCTGCCGCAGCTGCAGGGCGAGCGTGAGGCCGGCGAGGCCGCCGCCGAGGATGGCGACGTCGGTGTCGTGCACTGCGCTCATGTCAGGACGCCTTGGGTTGCAGCGCCGCGGGCGGCGCGGGCGCGAACTCGCCGGTGGGGTCGAAGATCACCGGCGGCGTGGCGCGGGTACGCCGGTATTCGGCGAGCACGCGGCCAGTCGACCAGGCCTGCCGCACGACGTGCTCGGTGATGCGCCAGAGATCGCGCAGCGGGCGGAAATGGCTCTTGCGAAAGCGCACCGGCCCGCTCTGCGCCTGGTAGCGCGATTCGATCGGGATCGACACGCAGCGGATGCCCAGCTGGCGCGAGGCGGAGATCAGCAGTTGCGCCTCGTAGACGAAATCCTCGCCGGGGATGTCGCCGAGCTCGCACACCGCCTGCGGGTAGAAGCGCTGGCCGCTCTGCGTGTCGGCGATGCGGAAGCCGCAGGCGATGGCGATGCCCCAGTCGCCGAACTCGTTGGCCAGGCGGCGGTGCTTCGGCTGGCGCGCGCGCTTGCGCAGGCGCGCACCGATCACGATGTGGCGCGGATACGCGTTCGCCGCCTCCAGCAGGCGCGGGATGTCGGCGGCCGAATGCTGGCCGTCGCCGTCCATGCTGATCACGCCCTTCGCGCCCTGGCGCATGGCTTCGGCGAAGCCGTCGCGCAGGCCGGCGCCCTTGCCCAAGCGCGCGGCATGGCGGATCACGGTGACCGGCAGGTCCTCGATCGCTGCAATGGTGCCGTCGTCGGAGCCGTCGTCGATCACGATGACGTGCGGGCACTGCGCGAGCGCGCCCTCGACCACGTCGCGGATACGCAGCTCCTCGTTGAGCGCGGGGATCACGACGGCGATGTCGTTCGGCGTGAGCGGGCCCGCTTCAGTCATGCGCGATGTCCACGTTGAGGAGGCGGCCGGGGCCGGCCTTGAGCCGGCAGCCAGCATGCCGGGCGGCGAGCGCGTCGAACAGCGGCAGCATCGGCGCCATGGCGTTGCCTGCGGCATGGAGGGCCAGCGGCCCGACGGCGGCGTCCGGCTCGCCATCGACGAGCGCAACGGTGATTCGCGCGCCGCGCCCGCTGCGTGAAAGCACCAGGGCCCCGCCGAGCAGCCCGTGGCTTGCCGATACCTGCGTGAGCGGGCCGGCGGACGCGCTGTCATAGGCGACGAGCAGCACCGCCTCCGCGCCCGCCGCCAGCTGCGCGCAGGCTTCGAGCAGGCCCTGCGCGAAGGTCGCGTCGAACGCGCTGATCGCGGTGGCGGGCGCCATCGCGCCGGCGCCGATGGTCCAGTAACCGGCCGCTGCGTTGTGCACCGAATTGTGGAAGCGGATCGGCGAGATCGCCGATGCATCGCCAGCCAGCGTCGCGCACATGTAGTCGGTGATGGCGAGGTCGCCGTGCATTGACGCGAACACCGAGGGCAGCACCTTCGCATCGCGCTGCGCCATCGCGCAGGCGGCGAGCGCGACGTCGAGCGCGACGGCCACAGTGTCCGGCGCGCGGCGGCGCTCGTTGGGCGGCAGCAGCTGCGGCGAGGGGCGCGCGGGCGCCGCGTCGGGCAGCACGCCGTCGCGCGCGAGCACCTGCGCGGCGTCCCACGTGGGAAGGCCATTCGCCCAGAAGCCGATGCCCTCGATCGTGGCGGTGAGTGTCATGCGATGCGGATGCTCAGGCACGTGCGAACAGCAGCGAACAGTTGTTGCCGCCGAAGCCGAAGGAATTGTTCATCGCGACGCGCGCCTCGCGCTGCGCATCAATGAAGCGGATCTGCGGGCCGCAGGCCGGATCGGCCGTGGCGGCGCCAAGCGTGCCGGGCAGGCGGCCGGATTCGAGCGCGAGCAGCGCGATCACCGATTCGACGATGCCCGCCGCGCCCAGCGTGTGGCCGG